>CACLLR010000005.1 GCA_902607805.1 uncultured Pelagibacteraceae bacterium | reverse complement strand
AAAAAATTTTTAAAGATGATTGGATAGTTGCAGCTTCTGATGCTTTTTTTCCTTTCGTTGATGGTGTGGAAAAACTAGTTCAGTCAGGAGTAAAAGCTATAATTCAACCTTCGGGATCAATAAGAGATAAAGAAATAATTAAATATGCAAATAAAACTGGAACTGTTTTAGTATTTTCTAAAACTAGGCATTTTAAGCATTAATAATTTTATCAATTTTAGCTGCTAAAACAAAATCACTCTCGTGCAGTCCTTTTATAGCGTGCGTAAAAATTTTTATTTTTGCATAACCCCATCCAAACCAAATATCTGGGTGATGGCCTTCTTTTTCAGAAAGATCGCCAACTTTATTTACAAATGTTTGACTTTCTAAAAAATTTTTAAATTTAAATTCTTTTATCAAAAAATAAATTTTATTTTCATCATTTTTCACTTCCCATCCATCTACCATTTTAAGATATTTATGAATTTCTGATATATCAAACCCTGGTATGCCTCCTTCGCAAGGAATACATTTTTTGTCAGCTAAATCATTCATATTTTATATATATGGTTAATAATTTAAAACTTTCAAGTCTTCTTTAAAAACTTTATTTGTTTTAATTTTAATTTCTTCAGGAAGGATTTTTTGCCACCTATTATTAAAACCCATATTAAAAAATCTTATTTTTTTACCAGTTTCCTTTGAAATAATACTTTCTTCGAAACCTTCTCTTTGTTCTTTATTTTTTAAATTAATAAAATTTGTAGAATTAACAGAATTTAAAAGTTTTTTTTCATCTATAGAATCATTATTTTTTGACAAATTATTAATAAACAAAATAATTTCTTTAAATATTTCAAATTTATTATCTTGTAAGTCTTCATACCTTATAAACATAGTTGGAAAAATTTTGTTATTTTTCCAGGACTTATAGTGATTTGACCAAGAACCTAAAAAAGTAAAATTACTAAAATCTTTATCTATTGAATTTTGCGTTAATGAACTACTATCATTTAACATAAAGTTTAAAGCTTTATCATAATCCATAGAATAATGATTTTTTAAAGAAGTAATAACATTTCTTGGATCTCTACAAATGTATATTGCTCCTAAAGTTTGATCTTTGGATGTAAATTTATTTTGCTCATAAGGAGTAAGTGAATTATGTGTTTTTAATATTTTTAACTTATTTTTATCAAAATATATATTTTGATTTAGAATCCAATTTTTACTTGCTTCTAATTTTGAATCCATTTTATTTTTTGAAAAATGAATTCCAGGAAACTGGTTAATATTTAATAATAAGTTAAAGTTAAAATTTCCATCTTTAGAAAAATAATATGCAGACAGAAAAGATCTTATATAAGTATTTCCACTTTTAGGATATGATGATAACCAAATAATCATTTAATTCATTGGAGCGGGCAATGGGACTTGAACCCACGACCTTCTCGTTGGCAACGAGACGCTCTACCACTGAGCTATGCCCGCAAAATTTTAATTGGATTATAAGTCACTTTTTGATTTACGCAACAATAGTGTGACAATTAAAATTATACTAATACTTATCTAGTTTTGTAGATTAAACACTATTAAAATAAAACAAAAATGAATTTTGAAGATTTGCCAAATACAATACCAATTTTTCCATTAACAAATTTTATTATTTTTCCAGAAATAACTGTACCATTAAACATATTTGAAAAGAGATACTTGCAAATGGTGGATGATTGCATGAAGACAAATAGATTAATTGGAATGATTCAGCCAAAAAAAACTGAAGATGCTAAAAGACCTGAACTTTATAACGTTGGATGTGTAGGAAAAATAACTAGTTTTAATGAAACAGATGATGGAAGGTATTTAATTGTAATAAATGGATTAATAAGATTTAAAATTACGAGTGAAATTGAAAATAATAAACTTTATAGAGAATGCTTTGTAAATTTTAAGGAATATAATAAAGATCTTTTTAAAAATTTAGAAAATTTAAGTAATAACGATTTAGAAATTGTTTTTAAACATTTCAAAACTTTGTTTAAAAAACAAGGATATTCAGTTAATTGGAAAGATTTCAAAAAAAAAAATGTAGATCAGACAATAAATACATTATCAATGGCTTCCCCATTCACTCTTGAAGAAAAGCAAATGCTTTTGGAAACATTAGATTTAGAATCTAGAAAAAATAAGCTTATTGATATTCTAAAAACATATGTAGTCGATGAGTTTAGTAATACCACGATTCAGTAACTAAATTGATAAACCTTTGTCGGCAAATTTTGATGCAATTTTATTTATATACTTTTTATTAGAAAAAAATTTTATTAAATCTCTAGAATAAATATTTCCAAAATTACTATCAAATCTAAATAATTCATAAATTAAATCTACTCCTTTAGCAAAAATAAAATTTAAATGTTTTCTTTTTTCTTTGAATTGATTTAAAACTGAAGCATCGATCGGTAAACCTAAACTATTTTTTTCATCAATTAAACATAGTAAAGTTTTAATGTCTCGTAATATCATATTAAAACCTTGGCCAGCAACTGGATGGATTTTATGCAAATTCTCTCCAAAACATAAAATATTTTTGTAAAAATATTTTCTAGATATACTAAAATTCAATTTAAAATTTTGTATATCGCTAAAAAATTTAATTTTATAAAAGGTGTTATATTTTTTTATCAAAGATATTATTTCATTTTTATTTTTTTTATGTGATAAAGAAAATACAACAGATGTTTGTTTATTTGAAATTGGCAAAAATGCAATTGGTCCATACTTTGTGAAAATTTGAGATGCTACATTATTTTTAATATTATTATGATTTATTATAGCTACATAAGCATTGCTATAATAATTTTTATTTATTTTTTGAAAAAAATATTTTCTTGATAATTCATTATTTAGATCAGAGTTAATTATTAAATTATATTGTTTTGTTTTCAATTGTGAAAATAGATTATTTTTTTTTTTAATTAAAAATTTACGAAAATTTTTTTCTTTTTTTAAGGATTTTTCAAATAATGATAAAATTTCCTTATATTTAATTACAAAAAATCTTGGAACTTTAAGATATTTAAAATCTATAAATTCTTCATTTGTGTTTAATTCATTAAAAATTTTAATTTGGTTTATTGGCCAAGAAATTTTTTTAATTTTACCAATATCTTTTAATATAAAATTAAAATTATCATTTGATATACCAATAGTTCTAATATTGAAATTTAAAGGTTTTTCTTCTTGTTCATAGAAAAGATCTATTTTAATTTTTTTTTTAATCAATTTTTTTGCTAAAATTAGATTAGTTAGTCCATTTCCTATTAAGCATATTTTCATAATTAAAACTTATTTTATCAATAAAAATTAAATGGTACAAAGTGACAAATCCGATTCTTTATTAATATGGAAATAAAAAGCTTAATAAATAAAACTTTAGATTTTTCAATTAGAAGGTTATTTGAATTAATTGGCGTTATTTTAGTTTTAATCTCAATTTTTTTATTTATTTCTTTATACAGTTATTCTCCTGAAGACCCTAATTTTATCTTTAATGAAAATACAGAAATTAAAAATTTATTAGGAATAAAAGGAAGTTTAATATCTGACATTTTTTTTCAATCTTTAGGTTTTATATCTTTTTTAATACCATTAACCATTTTATTTACTGGAATTAATATCGCTAAAAATAAAAAACCAATCATAATTATTGAAAACATTTTTTTTTCAATAATTTACTTAATTTTAGGATCTACATTTTTTTCAATATATCATAGTGAATCTTTTTGGTTAGCTATAAATGGAAACGGAGGTTTTGTAGGTAATTTTTTTAAAGAATCTTTAATTCCTTTTAATAGTTTTTTTGAAATAAAAATTATATATTATTTTTTGATATTATTAATTGTAGTATTTTTTTTAATTAGTATTAATTTTAAAATCAAAGATACGATCAACTTTGCAAAATTTATTTTTTCTTTTTTTAAAAAAGCTAAAATAGAGAAAAACGAAAATTTTCAAGAAAATTTAGTTAATCAAGAAAAAATATTAGAAACAAGAGTGCAAGAAAATTTTTCATTTGAAAATGAACAAATAACAAAAAATAATTTAGAAAAAAAATTTAAACTTCCTTCAATAGATTTTTTGAATATACCTTCAAAAAAAGAAAGATCAAATAAGCAAGATGAAAAAATTGAAGAAAGTTTTTTAGAAAAAATACTTATGGATTTTGGTGTAGAAGGAAAAATAAAAAAAATTAGTCATGGACCAGTTGTTACTCTAAATGAATTTGAGCCTGCTGCTGGTATAAAAGTTTCAAAAATTATTAACTTGTCTGAAGATATTGCTAGAAACACTAGTTCTGAGTCAGCTAGAATTTCAATTATACCTGGTAGCAGTACAGTAGGGATAGAATTGCCAAACTCTTATAGGGAAAATGTTTATTTAAGTGAAATTATTTCAAGTTCAAATTTTTCAAAAAAAGAAATTAAATTACCCATTGCTTTAGGTAAAAGTATTTCTGGATCTCCTGTTATTGGAGATTTGAATTCAATGCCTCATTTACTAATTGCTGGCACAACAGGTTCGGGAAAATCAGTATGTATAAACACTATAATCTTGTCATTGTTATACAGACATAAACCAGACAAATGTAAATTTATTCTTATTGATCCAAAAATGTTAGAACTATCAACATACGAGGGCATACCGCATTTGTTATGTCCAGTTATAACCGAAGCTAAAAGAGCTGCATCTGTTTTAGGTTGGGTAGTAAAAGAGATGGAAACTAGATATCGTTTAATGACAAGAGTAGGCGTGAAAAACATTGAAGGTTATAATTCTAAACATAAACTGGCAATGCCTTATATTGTTGTAATAGTCGACGAAATGTCTGATCTAATGCTTGTCGCTGGAAAAGAAATTGAAGGATATATACAAAAACTATCACAAATGGCTAGAGCCGCTGGTATTCATATTATCATGGCCACTCAGAGACCAAGTGTAGACGTTATTACTGGTACAATTAAGGCCAATTTTCCAACAAGAATATCCTTTCAGGTTACATCAAAAATTGACAGTAGAACTATATTAGGTGAGCAAGGTGCTGAAATGCTACTTGGTAAAGGTGATATGCTTTATATGTCTTCAGCGAACAAAATTATAAGAATACATGCACCTTATGTTTCAGAAAATGAAATAGAAAAAATTAATAATTTTTTAAGATCTCAAGCAGAACCAGATTATGTCGACGAAATATTAAATTTTGCGGATGAGAAAGAAATAGGTTCGACTTTATCAGAAAATGAAAATCAAGATGAGTTATATAAAACTGCATTAGATTTAATTAGATCTGAAGGAAAAGCATCTACTTCATTTTTACAGAGAAAATTACAAATTGGATACAATAGAGCCGCACGTATTATTGATATGATGGAAGAAAATGGAATAGTTAGTAAAGCAAACCATGTTGGTAAAAGAGAAGTTCTTAAATGATAAAAATTATTATTATATTTTTTATTCTTATATTTGCTAACATTTCAAACGCATCTACTAAAAAAAATATTATTAATAGTTTTAAAAAAATTAATAATTTAAGTTTTAACTTTATACAAACAATAGATGGTAAAGATGAAAAAGGAGATTGTATAATAAATTATCCTAAAAAAATATATTGTTCATACAAATTTAAATATAAAAAAGTTCTAGTTTCAAATGGAAAATCGTTAGTAATTAAAAGTAATAAAAATAACCAATATTATCGATATAAATTAAAGAGTACGCTTTTAAATATAATTTTAGATAAAGATTATTTAATTTCAAAAATGCAGAATACTGAAGGAAATTTAATAAATGAAAAATATTATAATTTTAAAATTAAAAATGAACTCGGTGAAATTAATATTTATTTTGATAATAACAACTATACTTTAATTGGATGGCAAGTTGAAGATTTGTATCAAAATCTGACAGTTACTTTTATTTATAATATTAAAACTAACCAAAAAATTGATAATAATTTATTTAAACTTCCAGAACTATTTTAGGGAATATTTACTCTTATTTTTTCTTTTTTAAAAATACACATGCCTCTTGCTATATAATTATTTAATGCATTTTTATGATCAAGAGAACATGTGTGAACCCAAACTCTTTTTATAATTTTGTTTAAAGATAGTTTAATTGCTTCTGAAAGAAGATAGCCTCCATATTTTTTACCATAAAAATCTTTTAATATTCCAAAGTATGCTATTTCTATTTCATTATTTTTTGTATCTGTTATTTGTTCAAAAAATCCTGCTGGTTCATTTTTTTCTTTAAGTATATAAGTTTTAACTTTAATATTATTAATATAGTTTATCCACTTACGATCATTCCATAAAAGTCTATCATTCCAATTATGATCTTTACCAATTTGTTTATAAAAAAATTTGTTTAGTTGAAAATCCGGTGGATGAACTAAAGATATTGTGCAATTAATATTTGGTTTTTCAACCTCTGCTAAGTTTTTGAGGTCTTTAATTTCTAAATATTTTCTTTCAACATCTATGATCACTCGACCATTTTACCAATTTTTTCTCCACCAAATAAGTGAAAATGTAAATGTGGTACCTCTTGTCCGCCATGTTCGCTGATATTAGATAGAGCTCTATATCCTTTGCCTGTATCTACTGAAATACCTAGTTTTTTTGCTACAGTGTTTATCCCTTTAATCAAACCTACTATTTCTTCAGCTGATGCATTTGAGCTGAAATGGTCTAAGTCTGTATACTTTCCTTTAGGTATTACTAAAGCATGAATTTTCTTTTTTGGACTTATATCATAAAATGATAAAATAAAATTATCTTCATAAATTTTTTTACAAGGAATCTCACCTTTTAATATCTTTGCAAAAATATTATTATCATCGTAGTTCATTTTTTTCTCTTATTTAATTCATCCATTACATTTTCAATTTTAACATCATTTGCCTCTAAATACATTACCAAATGATAAAATACATCGGCGGCTTCATGAATTGTATTTTTATTTTCTTCTATAGCCTCGATTAGTTCATTTATTTCCTCTAAAACTTTTTCTTTACTTAAAGATTTATCACTTAAAAGTTTATTTGTATAAGAGCCGTCTAAAGGATTACTTTTTCTATTTCTTGCAAGTTTAAAAAGACTTTCTAATGTATTTAACATACTAAATCCTAACTGGTATTCCTTTTGAATTCAAATATTCCTTGGCTTCTTTAACAGAATATTTGCCATAATGAAATATAGATGCAGCTAAAACAGCGCTAGCATTTCCTAATTTAATTCCATCAACTAAATGATCCAAATTACCTACTCCACCTGAAGCTATTACGGGTATATTAACTTTAGAAGATATCTTAGACATTAAATCAATATCATAACCAACTTGTGTACCATCTCTATCCATAGAAGTAACCAATAATTCTCCAGCCCCACTATTTTCCATTTTTTTTGCAAATTCTAATGCATTAATTTCTGTATTATTTCTTCCTCCATGAGTAAAAATTTCCCATTTATCTGCATTTTTTTTTGCATCTATTGCAACAACAATGCACTGTGATCCAAATTTTTTTGAACTTTCAAAAACTACTTCTGAATTTTGAACTGCCGCAGTATTGATAGAAACTTTATCAGCGCCACAGTTTAGTAATCTATTAATATCATCAACGCTTCTAACGCCGCCTCCAACTGTTAAAGGAACAAAACATTTTTTAGAAGTTTTTTCTACAACCTTATAAATTGTATCTCTATTTTCATTTGAAGCTGTAATATCTAAAAAACAAATTTCATCTGCTCCACCATCACTATAAATTTTAGCTTGTTCCACAGGATCACCCGCATCTTTAAGATCAACAAAGTTGATGCCCTTAACAACACGACCATTCTTAACATCTAAACAAGGAATTATTCTATTTGTAAGCATTTATTTCTTTCACCAATTCTGCTAATTTAATATCACCATCATAAATAGCCTTTCCAACTATTATACCTTCAATATTTTTCAAACTCTTTGCTTTTTTAATATCATCAATTGAAGACACTCCACCAGAAATTATAACTGGACATTTAGATATATTAGCTACTTTTTGAGTTTCCTCAAAATTGGGGCTTTGTTTTGTGCCATCTCGATTAATATCCGTATAAATCAATCTACTAGCACCGTAATCATTTACTTCTTTTAAATAATTTAAAGTTAATTTATTAGAATTTTCCTTCCATCCAGAAACTGATAAAAATCCATCTTTAGCATCCAAACCTAATGCAATTTTATTTGGAAATTTTTCACATGCCTCCTTTAGAAAATTTTTATCTTTTATTGCAGCACTTCCTAAAATTACTTTCTCGACTCCAGCTTCAGTATATTGCTGGATACTTTCAAAATTTCTCACACCTCCTCCAACTTCAATTTTAAGATCAAATTTACTTACTATTTCTTGGATAATATCTAGATTAACTGTTTCACCGGTTAAAGCTCCATCTAAATCGACAATGTGTAAATTTTTAAATCCATGATCTTTATAATTTCCAGCTTGTTCAACCGGAGACATTTGGTATTCAGTTTTACTATCAAAATCTCCTTTTACTAATCTCACACATTTTTTATTTTTAATATCTATTGCTGGAAATATTTTCATTTATAAATTTATAAAGTTATCTATTATTTTTAGTCCAATTTTATCACTCTTTTCAGGGTGAAATTGTGTTCCAAATATATTTTCTTTTTCAACAGAACTAACAATGCTTGACGAATAGTCTGTAGTTGAAGAAATTACATTTTTATCATTAGGAACAAATTCATAACTATGAACAAAATACATATGAGAATTATTTTCTATATCTTTAAAAATTTCACTTTCTTTAATAATATTTATCTGATTCCACCCAATATGAGGAAGTTTATATTTTCCATTTTGATTATCTATTTTTGAAACTTTTCCTGAAATCCATCCTAATCCTTTTGTTTCAGTTTCTTCATAGCCAATATCAGCAAACATTTGTAAACCAACACAAATTCCAAGAAGAGGTTTTTTGTTATTTATAACAAACTCGTTCAAACTTTCTGCTAATCCATTAATATTATTTAAAGCATCAACGCAACTTTTAAATGAACCTTGTCCTGGCAAAATAACTTTATCACTTGATTTAATTTTTTTTAAATTAGAGGTGACCTCAATATTTACTTTATTTTGAGTAACTTCTTTAAATGAATTAACTACAGAACTTATGTTGCCTGAATTATAGTCGACAATTGTTATATTCATTAATTTTTATAATGAACCTTTTGTAGAAGGTATTACTTTTTTGTTCTTTGGATCTATTTCTAAAGCTGCTCTTAAAGATCTAGCCAATCCTTTAAAACATGATTCAACTTTATGGTGACTATTTTCTCCATACAAATTTTCAATATGCAAAGTTATTCCTGCAGCTTGTGAAAAAGCCTGAAACCACTCTTTAAATAATTCTGTATCCATTTCTCCAAGTTTTTCTACTTTAAGATCTACTTTCCAAATTAAATAAGGTCTATTAGATACATCCAGTGCAACTCTAGTTAATGTTTCATCCATAGGTATCATTGCATGAGCATAACGCTTTATTCCTATAAATTTATTTGAAGCTTTTTTTAAACATTCACCAATGGCAATGCCCGTGTCCTCTGTTGTGTGGTGAAGATCTATATGAGTATCTCCTTTAGCTTTTAAATTAATGTCCATAGAAGAATGTTTAGAAAGTTGCTCTAACATATGGTCTAGAAAACCAATTCCTGTATTAATTTTATACTTACCTTTTCCGTCAATGTTTATTTCAACATCGATTTTGGTTTCTTTGGTTTTTCGAGTAATTTTTGCTTTCCTCTTCATAATTTAAAAAAGGTATATATCTATTATCCAATTATGGCAATAATACTGGACTTGGCCTTGAACTATTGAATTTAGTATCCATTTATATGCTATGACAACAATAGTATTAGTAAGAAAAAACAAAGAAGTAGTAGTTGCTGGTGATGGGCAAGTTAGCATGGGTAATACTATAATTAAAAGTACGGCAAAAAAAGTTAGAAAAATTGAAAAAAGAAATGTTATAGCTGGATTTGCAGGTTCTACAGCAGATGCTTTAACATTATTCGAAAGATTAGAATCAAAATTAGAAAAGCATGCAGGAAATTTATCAAGATCTGCTGTTGAATTAGCTAAAGATTGGAGAACTGATAAATATCTTAGAAGATTAGAAGCTTTGATGGCAATAGCTGATAAAGAAAAAAGTTTTATATTATCAGGCACAGGAGATGTTTTGGAGCCTGAAGGCGATGTTATAGGAATAGGTTCAGGAGGAAATTATGCTTTAGCTGCTGCCAAAGTTCTTATTGATACAGATATATCTGCCGAAGAAGTTGCTAAGAAAGCTATAAAAGTAGCTTCAGATATATGTGTTTTTACAAATGAAAATATAAACATTGAAAAAATATAATGGAAAAATCTAACGTAACAACATTTAAACCTAAAGAAAAAAAAGAAGATGAATCTTTAACAACATCTTTGTCACCAAGAGAAATAGTTTCAGAACTAGATAGATTTGTTGTTGGACAAAATAAAGCTAAGAGAGCTGTAGCAATAGCATTAAGAAATAGATGGCGTAGACAAGCATTAAAAGGAGATATGAAAGATGAAGTGTTGCCAAAAAATATTTTAATGATAGGGCCTACAGGAGTTGGTAAGACTGAAATTTCAAGAAGACTTTCAAAACTTGCTGAAGCACCTTTTGTTAAAGTAGAAGCAACAAGATTTACAGAAGTAGGTTATGTTGGTCGTGATGTAGAACAAATAGTTAGAGATTTACTTGAAATAGCTATTTCAATGGAAAAAGTTAAGAAAAGAAAAGAAGTAAAAACCCAGGCACAAAAATTGGCCGAGGAAAGAGTTTTGAATGCTCTTGTCGGAGAAAAAGCAAGTATCGCCACTAGAGAAAGTTTTAGAAAAAGACTTAGAAATGGTGATTTAGATGATAATGAAATTGAAGTTGCTGTTAGTGAAAGTGGTAACATGCCATCATTTGAAATTCCAGGAATGCCAGGTGCAAATATAGGAATGATAAATATTTCTGATGTTTTAGGAAAATCAATGGGTAGTAAACCAAAAAAGAAAAAAATGAGCGTAAAAGAGTCATACGAAATTTTGATGAATGAAGAGTCAGATAAATTAATTGAACAAGATAAAATTATAAAAGCTGCAAAAAACTCAACTGAAAATAATGGAATTGTATTTTTAGATGAAATAGATAAAATTTCAGCTAGAACCGATAGAGTTGGAGGAGATGTTTCAAGAGAAGGTGTGCAAAGAGATTTATTGCCACTTATAGAGGGTACAACAGTAAGTACTAAATATGGACCAATTAAAACTGATCATATTTTATTTATAGCTTCTGGTGCTTTTCAGCTTGCAAAGCCATCAGATTTATTACCTGAACTTCAAGGAAGACTTCCTATAAGAGTTGAATTAGATCCATTAACAAGTAATGATTTTAAAAGAATTTTAAAAGAACCCGACAACAGCTTGATCAAACAATATAAAGCCCTTCTAAACACTGAAAATGTTGATTTAGATTTTACTGAGGATGGTATTGATACAATTGCAAATATAGCAACAGAAGTTAACTCAACTGTTGAGAATATTGGCGCAAGAAGGCTTCATACAATTATTGAAAGAGTTCTTGATGAGATAAGTTTTACAGCAACAGATAAAGCTGGGGAAAAAATTACTATTGACTCAAAATATATTCAAAAAAATCTTGGTGAATTAGCTAAAGATACTGATTTATCCAAATTTATTTTATAGTTTTTTGTACTCAAAATTTTGAGTACTTTCATTTACTTGAATTTCTATTGCACCATTTCTTAAATGAAAGTTTCTCGCCATATCCGTCAAAGGTGATAAAGTTATAAGTCTATTTAAATGATTTGATTTTTTTATCATCTTAAATACTTCTTTTACTATAAGCTTTCCTCCACCTTTTTTTTTCGACCAAACAGTATAAGCAATAGCAATTTTACCAACTTTTTGGTCTCTTTGAGCGCTTTGCAAAAAAGCATCTTTACTCATTAAATCTAAATCTTTTACAGATTTAGGAATTTTATTTGTAAAAGCAAAACACATAATTGCATGAATTTCGTTTTGATATTTTACACCATATATTCTTCTTCCATAACTAGTTCTAAATTTATTATCTAATTCTGGTCTTACAGGATCTTCATCAGTATTACATTCTGATAAATTAACAAGTTCAGCTCCTTTAATCCAATCATAAAAATTTTTAATTTTATTTTTAATTTCTTTTTTAACTTTATTTAAATCTTTCTTTTTTTTTCTTAATCTTACTTTAATTCTAGGTTTAAAAGATTTTTCTTTTATATTATAATTTATTTTCATAGTTTTTTTTTAAATAAATTTCAAAACTTCCTTTATTAGGGTTTTCTATTTCATCAAAATTTATTTTTTTTATTTTTTTCATTAAATCTGAATTTGTTTTTATAAAATTAGGTACAGAATATTTTAATATACTATAATCAGTAGACTGATAAGGATCATTTTTATTTTTTGATCTTGTGCCTTTACCTGTAATAACATTAATTTTATTTATGCCTTCTATATAATATTTATCTATTATTACTTTTACAAAATTATTAGCTTCTTCTAATGTATAACCATGAAGATCGATAATTTTTTCTGAAAAAAATTTTTGTTTTTGATTATTATCTCTATCTTTGTTTTCTATTTTTTCTTTGCTATCAACAAATTTCTTCCAGTCATTTTTATCTTTATCTGTAAGTTTTTTAGTCAATTAAACTTGTGTATCAACTAAAAGCCAATTAGGATTTGAGGATCTGCTATCTCTTGAAAATTTCCATTTATCGTGAACTTTTTTTATTTGGTCCGGATTCCCTGAAATTATTTTTTTTTCTTTATCTCTTACAGTTGATATTATTTCACTTACAAAATCTACTGTAACTTCTAACATATTTCCTTTTTGTTCTTGTTCTTTAATCTCAGATGAATTAATTCCAATAAAAGTTGTTTCTGATATTAAACCTTTAGAATTTCTGTCTTTTATAGCTTCATTAAATTGAGAAAATATATTTTTATCCAATAAATATTTAATTGCTTTTATATCGCCTATTGCAAAATTTTTTATAATTGTTTCGTAAGCTATATTGGCTCCTTTTAAAAATTCTTTTTTTTCTTTTTCTCCAAATGTATCCGCATTCAAATTCTTCTCAGGTGTTTTTTTAGTAAAATCATGAGGAAAACTAGTCGAAATATCTTCCTCATAGCCACTTTTTTTGCCTAGAATGCCTCTTAATCTCAAAAAAATGAAACCAGCTATCATTGCCAAAAGTATGATATCAATATATTCAAAACTATAACTCATTACTTAATAATATTTACTATGTTGCATAATTTCAACTGACAATTTACATTAAATACAAATGAACGCACTTTTAATCTTAATTATAGCCATTCCTTTAATAGAAATTTACCTATTTATTAAAATTGGATCATATATTGGTGCATTTAACACAATTTCTTTAATTTTATTTACCGCAATAGTTGGGATTTGGTATGCAAGATATGAAGGATTTAATACACTCAAATCAGGTATTTCTCAATTAATGAAAAATGAGCTCCCTCTTTATGAGATGATATCTGGAGCTGCACTTGCGTTTGCTGCTATTTTATTAATTTTACCTGGATTTGCTACTGATGTTGTTGGATTATTATTAATATTCCCAGTAACTAGAAAATTATTTTTTGGAAAAATATCAGAAAAATATTCAAAAAATAAAAGTAAAAAAAATGTCATAGAGGGAGAATATGAAGATATGGATGAAAAAAAATAAATGTCTAATAAATTTGAAATTCTTGCTGAATACATAAAAGATCTTTCCATTGAAACTCCAAATATTGAAACACTTTTATATGTAAGAAATAATATTAAAAGCTACCAAATGAACTTGGACATTACATCTAAGCCTCTAAAAAATAAAATGATTGAAGTTTATACTAAATTAATATTTGAAGATAAAAAAAGTGATACGAAAAAATCTTTTTTTGAAATTATTTATGCAACTGTTATAAAAATTAATGACGATGTCAAAGATAAAAAACAATTAGAAAAAATAATATTATGCGATGTTCAAAATAAAATTTATAAAAAAATAGAAAAAATTTTTTTTAGTTTGATAAAAGATTCTGGTTATCCAGAAATTAAATTTGAAAAAGAAGTTGATTTTGATAAACTTTATAACGAAAGATTAAATTAAAAAAAATTTTTTTTAAGATTACTTTTCAAAAACTTTTTATGTTCCTCTAATTCTACATTTGTTGGTAAAATAATTTTTTTTTCATAAATATTTTTTTCATTAATATTTTTTTTATTTAAGACAGTGTCTGTTTGAGTAAAATTAAGAGAAGGCTCTCTTTGGTCTAATAAATTTATATAAACTTTTGCTAACAGTTCGCAATCTATTAATGCAGTATGTTTCGTTCTTCTAGAATTATCTATATGATACCTTTTACATAATGCATCTAAACTAACTCCTGATCCAGGAAATTTTTCTCTTGCAATTTCTAAAGTATCAACAATGTTATCTTTAACAATTTGGCTCTTACCAATTAATGATAATTCATTATTTAAATGGGCTAAATCAAATTCGGCATTATGTATAATTATTTTTTTTTCTTTTATAAAATCTAAGAATTCATCAGCTATTTCTTTAAATTTTTGTTTATCTGATAGAAATTCATCGGTATATCCATGAATTTTTAGTGCTTTTTCTGAAACTTTTCTTTCTGGATTAAGATAGTAATGAAAAATTTTTTTTGTTGGTATAAGATTTTCAAGTTCTATACATCCAATTTCTACTACTCTATGTCCATCTTTAACTGATAGACCTGTAGTTTCAGTGTCAAGTATTACTTCTTTCATTTATTAATATTTTTTTTTTTAATATTTTTACACTTTTTTTTAAAGACAAACTTCTAAAATTATTATTAATAATATAATTTGATTTTTTTTTCTTTATTTCTATAGGAAGTTGTAATTTTCTAAGCTTTGCAATTATTTTATGATTAAAATTTTGTCGTTTTTTTAAATTTTTATAAATATCTTTTTTATTTGCCTTAACAAACACTATTACATATTTTTTATAATTTTTATTTTCAAGTAATAATGGAATATCAAATATTAAAGCTTTTTTTTTTTTGTTTTTATTTATAAATTTTCTCATATTTTTTTGAACTTCAGGATGTACAATTTTTTCTATTTTTTTTAAATTTTTTTTATTGCCAAATATAGCCTTTAAGAGTTCATTTTTTTTAACAGGAAAAGAGTAAATAAAATTTGGTATTTTTACCTTTAATTTTTTGAAACATTGTCTATTTGATCTATATATTTTGTTGACTTCTTTATCTGCATTAAAAACAGGATAGCCAAATTGTTTTGCAACAAAACTTTTTCCAGAACCTATATCTCCAACGATTGCTATTTTAATCATTAATCCAACAATTTAATTGTTTCTTTATCAATTTTTGGCATAATTTTATTCCATATAGTAAAAGATTGATGTGCTTGATAAATAAACATCATTTTACCATTTTCTATTTTATTTCCAAATTTTTTTGCATTTTTTAAAAAAATTGTTTGTTTGGGATTATATATTACATCATAAAAAAATTTATTAGATCCTATATTTTTATAATCTATTTTTATTTCTTCTTCTTTATTAAGGCCTATGCTTGTTGCATTAATTATCATATCAAAATCGGGTATTATGCCCCAATCGACTATTTCTAAATTTTTAAAATATTTTTTTAGATTTAAAGCTTTTTCTTTAGTCCTATTACTTATATAAATTTTATAAACATTCATTTTTATTAAAGCCAAAACTATTGATGAAACAACTCCTCCCGCACCTAAAATAAAAACTTTTTTATCTTTCAAATCATATTTAATATGTCTAATAGCAAGTTCAAATCCAGCAATGTCAGTATTGTGTCCAATTATTTTATCATTTTCTTTGTAAATTGTATTTACTGATTGAGATTGTTCAGCTTCAAAACTTAGTTTGTCTAAAAAGGGTATAACTTTTCTTTTAAAAGGAACTGTCACATTTATCCCATGAATTTCACCATTTTTTACTCCTAATATGACTTCACGTATATCCTCTGCATTTAACATTTTTTTATTATAAATTCCGTTTAGATTGTTTTTTTTTAACCAATAATTATGAAGTTTTGGTGATAAAGAGTGTTTAATTGGATTTCCTATAACTAAAAAATTTTTCATTATTTTTCTTATTTTACAACATTTATTTGAATTTCTGAATTATTCATATTGATTTAAATATTCTTTTAATTTTTTAATTGGAAGCCCCATTATTGTATTTTCATCACCATCTATTTTTAAAAATAAATTTCTTCCCTCTCCCTCTATTTGGTAAACATTATAAGAATATAAATTTTCATCAGAAATTTTTGAAAGATATTTTTCCAAATCTATTTTTTCCATTTTTTTCATTGTTAACTCTGCTTTTTCTGTGTGGTTCCATATCATAGAACCATTTTTTGAAATACACACTGAGCTAATAAGTTGGTGCTTTCTTCCATTTAATTTAATAAGTATTTCCATTGCCTCTTTTCTGCTTGACGGTTTAGATATAATTTTTCCATCAATATTAATAATACTATCGGCTCCTAATATTAATTCTTCATTTTTTTTATTACTTATCTTGTTTGCTTTAAGTTCAGCTAAATTTTTTGCAACTATTTCTGGCGTTGCACCTTCTTTTAACAAGCTTTCTGTTATAGAATCTTCATCTATATTTGCTGGCTCAACAATACAATTTATACCATTATTATATAAAATTTGTTTTCTTACTTTGCTTTTAGATGCCAACACAATATTAACCATTTTTTTTTGTAATTTCATAAATTTTAATAACTGATGCAGCCGTTTCTTCTACAGATTTTCTTGTAACATCAATTACTGGCCAATTATATTTTTGGAAAGTTTTCTTTGCGTTATCAACTTCTTTTTTTATTTTTTCTAAATTAGTATATTCTATATTTTCTTTTTCTTTTATTAAAGTCATTCTGTTTCTTCTTAAGTCATATAATCTGCCTGGCTCAGTGGTTAAACCAATAACACATAAAGATTTAGGATTTTTAATAAGATAATTAGGAACGGAGTTTTCATCAATCAAAGGTATGTTTGAAGTTCTAAATCCTCTGTTAGCTAAATAAATAGAGGTAGGTGTTTTGCTTGTTCTGCTTACTCCTAACAAAACTATATCAGAATCTTTTATATCATCTGTCATGTTTCCATCATCGTGATTCATAGTAAATTGAATTGCCTCAACCCTTTCATAATATTCTTCATTTAATACATGTTGACCACTTGGGATATTTGATGCTTTTTGATTTAGTATTTTTGAAAAATTAATAATCAAATCATCCAAAACACCAAAACAAGGAATTTTTCTTTTTTTTGATTCTTTTACTAAGAAACTGGCTAATTTTTTATCTACAATAGTATATAAAATAATTGATATTTTATTATTTTGAGAATCATCCAAAATCTTTAAAATTTGATTTTCGGTCCTTGTAAAAGAGAATTGCTGAATATTATATTTAAAATCATTAAATTGAGCTTTTAGAGCGAGAAAAATCCTATCAATTGTTTCCCCTGTTGAGTCGGAAATTAAATATATTTCATATGTATTAGGCATGTATAAAATATTTATAACTTATTAATAAATTAACTAAAAACATATAAATTTTGTTTTATTTAATATTTATTGAAAAAACCTAATATAATTAACATATTTAAACATGTTAAAAGATTTATACACAAATATTGATCAATTCAAAAAATTAAGAATAATAGCTATTTTATATGTTTAATTTGTTATTTTTGATGTTAATAAAAAGTTAATAAGTTGTGACAAAAAATTAATTTACTTAATTCACAGGATATAAAACTATTACTAAAGAATTAATATATATTTTATATGGGTAAACTAACTACATGCATTAATAATAAGGATACTAAAACTAATCCTATTTGGCTTATGAGACAAGCTGGAAGGTATCTTCCTGAATTTAGAGATATAAGAAAGAAAAATCAAAATTTTATTGATTTATGTTTAAATGAAACATTGTCATCTGAAATTACTTTACAACCCATTAGAAGATTTGATTTTGATGCTGCAATAATTTTTTCTGATATTTTAATTCCACCATATGGTTTGGGTCAAAAAGTAGAATTTAAAAAAAATTTTGGACCTTTATTAGGAGATTTAGAATTAAATAAAATAAGTTCTATTAAAGAAGATCAGTTTACTAATAAGTTAATGGCAGTTTATAATTCTATAAAAATAGTATCACAAAACAAGCTTTTGAAAGATAAAGATACAATAGGATTTGTCGGAGCTCCTTGGACAGTTTTAGTTTATATGCTTAATAAACAGTCTCCAAAGAAAGATTTTAATATAAGTATATTTGAAGATCAAAATCAAATAGATAAAATTTTTAATATTTTAGATAAATTTTTAAAAATACATATTAAAAATCAAATTGATAATGGGGCAACTATAATACAAATATTTGATAGTTGGGCAGGATTAGTAGATGAAAAAAACATTAATAAATACATTTATAATCCAACATCAAGCTTAGTTAAATTTACTAAGTCTTTAAAAGTTCCGGTTATATGTTTTCCGAGAAACATAAAAAACTATAAAAATTATGTAGATAATGTTAAACCAGATGTGGTTAATATTGATTACGAGGTTGACCCAAGAAAAATAGCAAGTGAAATAAATATTCCTATACAAGGAGGTTTAGATCCAAAAATTTTACTTACCGATAAAGAAAAAATTAGAAATAATGCATTAAATTATCTTAATATATTTAAAGATCACACCTATATATTTAATCTGGGACATGGAGTTTTGCCCGAAACAGACCCTACAAATGTTGAATATTTAGTTAAAACTGTAAAAGAATTTTAAAATGAAAAAAGCAATAGTATTATTTAATTTAGGAGGTCCTGATAATTTAGAAAGCGTTGAACCTTTTTTATTTAATTTATTTAATGATCCTGCAATTCTAAATTTACCAAAACTAATTAGATATCCCTTGGCAAAATTAATTTCTAAAAAAAGGGCTCCAATTGCTAAAGAAATTTATAAAGAACTTGGAGGATCTTCGCCTATTTTAAAATTAACCAAAGATCAGGCTAATTCTTTAGAAAATTCGCTTAATTCTAAACAAAACAAAACAGAATATAAAGTTTTTATAGCTATGAGGTGTTGGAAGCCAAGAGCATCAGATACAATTCAAGAAGTTAAAAATTTTAATCCAAATGAAATAATTTTACTTCCATTATATCCTCAATATTCGGCGGCAACTTCTGGCTCCTCCATATTAGAATGGGAGTCTTTAGCAAATAAAAATAATTTAAATATAAATACGAAAACAATTTGTTGTTATCCTGAAGATAAAAAATTTATAAAGGCGCATTCATCATTAATCAAAGAAAAAATTGTGAATCTAAGACATTATAAATTAATTTTCTCTGCTCATGGATTGCCTGAAAAAAATATTAAGAAAGGAGACCCATATCAGTGGCAGATTGAACAAAGTGTAAAAAGAGTTATGGATGAAATAAATGATGAAAGTATTGATTATGTATTAAGTTATCAAAGCAGAGTAGGCCCTCTTAAATGGATTGGACCCTCAACAGAAGAAGTAATTGTAGAAAATTCAAAATTAAATAAGCACCTTGTAATAGTTCCTATAGCATTTGTTTCAGAACATTCGGAAACATTAGTTGAATTAGATATTGAATATGAAAAATTGGCAAAAGCCAATGGATGTAAAAATTATACAAGAATTGAAGCTTTGGGAGTTAATGTAAATTTTATAGATGGTCTATCAGATCTAATTATAAATAAAGAAGATTATAAATTTACAGACAGTCTTTATCCTCCGAAAAAAAGATGTCCATCAAATTTTACCAAATGCCCATGTTTAAATTAAATTATGAATCTGTATTTACTTTTTAAATCATTACATTTAATTGCAGTTATATCTTGGATGGCTGGATTGTTATATCTTCCGAGGATATTTGTTTATCATGTTGAAAACTTAGAAAAAAAAGAAACAACAAAAATTTTTGAAACCATGGAAAGAAGATTATTTTTTTATATAATGAGACCAGCCATGTTAATAACCTGGCTTTTTGGTATAATATTAATTTATATAAATGGTTTAGAAACACTTACATATTTGTGGTTACAAATAAAATTAATTTTAGTGATATTTCTTACAATTTATAATGAATATTTAGGATCATGTTCAAAATCACTTAAATTAGAAACAAATACAAAATCAGCAAGATTCTTTAGAATTATTAATGAAGTTCCAACCCTAATTTTAATATTTATTATTTTTATAGTGGTTTTTAAGCCAATCTAGGGTTGAAATATTATCTTTAATATATATATTATATCTATCTAACAAAAAAATCCCACAATATGAATATACAAGAACTAAAACAAAAAAGCTCAGAAAACTTAATTAACGAGGCAGAAAAACTAGGAATTGAAAACGCAAGCACATTAAGAAGGCAAGAGATATATTTTGCCATTTTAAAAAAACTAGCAGAAAAAGGAGAAGAAATTACCGGCGGGGGAGTTCTTCAGTTGTTACAGGATGGTTTTGGTTTTTTAAGAGCAATGGAGTCAAATTATTTACCCGGTGCTGACGACATTTATATAAGTCCAAGTCAAATAAGAAGGTTTGGTCTTAGGACGGGAGATACAGTTGAAGGTCCAGTAAGAGCACCTAAAGATGGAGAAAGATATTTTGCTCTTTTGCAGGTTAGTAAAATAAATTTTGAAGATCCAGAAAAAGTAAGACACAAAATAGCTTTTGATAATTTAACTCCTTTATATCCTAATAAACAATATGTTTTAGAAGTAGAAAGTAATAAAATTGAAAAAAAACCAGATTTAACTCCTAGATTAATGGATCTAGTCAGTCCTATCGGCAAGGGTCAGAGATCTCTTATTATATCTCCTCCAAAGGCTGGAAAAACTATGATTCTTCAAAGTATAGCTAATTCTATAACTTCAAATCATCCAGAATGTTATTTAATGGTACTATTGATTGATGAACGACCTGAAGAAGTTACAGATATGCAGAGAACTGTAAAAGGAGAAGTTATAAGTTCAACATTTGATGAGCCAGCCCAAAGACACGTTGCTGTTGCAGAAATGGTTATAGAAAAAGCAAAAAGATTAACTGAACACAAAAAGGATGTAGTAATACTATTAGACTCCATTACAAGACTAGGCAGAGCATACAATGCAGTTGTTCCTAGTTCTGGAAAAGTTTTAACAGGAGGTGTAGATGCAAATGCTTTACAGAGACCAAAAAGATTTTTTGGTGCCGCAAGAAATATTGAAGAAGGTGGTTCATTAACAATAATAGCAACAGCTCTTATAGATACTGGAAGTAGAATGGACGAAGTGATATTTGAAGAGTTTAAGGGAACTGGTAATAGCGAAACTATTCTTGATAGAAAGATATCTGAAAAAAGAATATTCCCTGCAATTGATATTACTAAATCAGGAACTAGAAGAGAAGAATTGCTGTTTGATAAAAATGATCTACAAAAAATGAACGTTCTAAGGAGAATTATAGCCCCAATGGGTTCAATGGATGCAATTGAATTTATTAATTCTAAGTTAAAAAACACAAAAAATAACGCTGAATTTTTTAACTCTATGAACAAACCTTCTTAGTAAAATATCTTACTTTATTACCAATATTATTCTATTATTTTAAATGGAAAAAAATCTTTTTAATAAGAAAATTAATGAATTAGTTTTTCTATTACAAAATAATCAAATTCTCAAAGCTGAAAAAATTGTAGATGAATTTCTCAGTTTAAAAATTAGCAATCCAAGATTGTTAAATTTAATAGGATTGGTTAAATTAAGATCTGGAAAGTTTAATGAATCTTTAGAACAATTTTCAAAAGGTTTAGAAATAAATCAAAATAATTTTGAAATTTGCAATAATAAAGGGTTAGTTCTTTATAATTTAGGAAAAATTAATGAAGCAATAAATTTCTATAAAAAATCAGCTGAAATTAAAGATGATTATTATCTAGCATATTATAATTTAGGAAATGCATATATAGGAAAAGCAGATTTTAAAAATGCAATATTAAATTTTGATCAAACACTAAAAATAAAAGAAGATTTTGTTGAAGCAAGAAACAATATTATTCAGTCACTTACATATTACAATTCATCAAATTTAAATTCAGTTATTTACTCAAAAATAAATAATGATTTACAAAATCTAAAATTTAATTATGAAAAATCAAAAAATATTGATGTCAAAGATATAAAAAAATATTTTGAAAATTGTATGGAAATCGTAAATAAAAGTATTCCACATTTGGAATATAAATTTTCACAAATTTATAGAAGAGATCAAGTAGATTTAAATTGCAGCCGTCATTTTTCCATTTTTAATAAGTTTAATGTAATTCCAGATTATTGTTTTAGTTGCTATAAAATACAAATTGAAACTCAAAATGTATTGGACTTAATCAAATTGTATTTAGTTTTTGATAATTTAGAAGTAAAAAAAAGTAAATTAAGAAAATGTTTTGTTGAAACAAGACCTAATATTCCTGGTTCATATAAAGCATTAATATATTTTTCAAATATTAAAGATTTGGAAGAAGCAAAAGAACAAATTGAACCAATAATAAAAAAAAATGTAAATGAAAACTCAATTATATTAATTAAAAGAGGGTGTTCAGAGTTTTCAAATAAATATCCTAGTTATGGTAAAATAATACCTAAAGACCAGATGATGAGTTATCCAGTAAAATGGAAAGAAAAAGAAGACTTGGTAGATGAAAAACTTCCCAAAACATATTTTTCAGATGAAAAAGTTTTACCCAAAACTTTAAATGGCCAAACATTAAATGACATATTAATTATTGGTAATTGGATATGTTATGCAAGGATAATTGGAGATTATAGTTATAAAGGTATTATAGATGAATTTAATGAGTCGATATATATTTCTAAGAAAATAAAAGATCAAAAAAATTTCAGAATAAAAGAATTTAAAAAAAAATTTAATTAAATGGATACTTTAAAAGATAATATTTCAAAGGGTCAATCGTTAACTAAAATAAACAATTTTAATAAAGCAATAGAAATTTTTGAAACATTAAATGGGAATTTTAAAAATAATATTGAGGTCTTAATAAATCTAGCTGGAGCTTATAGATCAATTGGAAAATTTGAAAAATCATTATTAACATATAAAAAAATTATAGAAATTGATCCAAATAATTGTGTGGCGCACAGACTAGTAAGTTCACTTAACAATTATAAAGAAAACAATGAAAACCTCAAAGAAATGGAAAAATTAATTTTAGAAAATAATATAAATGAAAGTGGAAAAATAGAATTGAGTTTTGCATTAGGTAAAGCTTATGCTGATTTAGAAGATTTTGAAAAATCACATTATTATTATAACTTGGGTAATTCAGCAAAAAAAAAAATAACTAATTTTGATTTTTCTATAATTTCTGATCATTTTAATCAAATTTTAAGTGTTTTTAAGGAAATAGATTTTTCTAAAAGAAATAAAAATAATAATAATTTAAAACCACTATTTATTTGTGGGCTACCAAGATCAGGAACAACATTAATTGAACAAATTATATCTGCGCATAAAGACGTTTATTCAGGCGGCGAATTGCAATTTATACCAAAAATAATAAATAAGTATTTCTTATCAAATTATCAATTGAATAAATTAAAAATTAAAGAACAAGTTGAAAATAAAGTTAACAGAATAGCGTTTGATTATAATGAAATGTATTCTTTACATTTAAGTTCAAAAAAAGTCTTAACAGATAAAATGCTTCAAAATTTTAAATGGATAGGTTTATTAAAAGTTTTTTTTCCAAATTGTAAAATAATTATATGTAAAAGAAATTTAAAAGATAATTTCTTATCTATTTTTAAAAATAACTTTAATGAAATGACAATGAATTGGACTAATGATGAAGAAGACATAATATTATATTATAAGTATTATTTAGAATTAACTGAATTTTGGAAAGAAAAATTTTCAGATGAAATATATGAATTAGAATATGAGAAATTAGTGAATGACTCTAAATATGAAATAAAAAAGTTAATAGAATATTGTGAATTAAACGAAGATAAATCGTGTTATGAATTTTATAAGTTTAATAAATTTCCTATCCAAACAGCCAGCGCATTTCAAGCAAGGAAACCTATTTATAATACTTCAGTAAATTTGTTTGATAAGTACTCAAATAAATTAATAAAATTTAGTAAATTTCTTAATTCAAATAATTTGTAATAATTTTTAACTATTTTTATGCTAAAATAATAAATAAAATTATATGTAAAAAATTTTATTATATATATAATCTAAAAATGACAATATACGCCTTATCATCTGGGCCTGGCATATCTGGCATTTCAGTAGTTAGAGTTTCTGGATCTGAAGCTAAGAATGTTGTTAAAAAACTTACTACCGGTGACTTTCCTGAGCCAAGAAAAGCAACGCTAAAAAACATCAATAAAATCAACACAAATGAGCTTATTGATCAAGGCATGGTTATATGGTTTCCTGGGCCTGAGAGCTATACAGGCGAAGATTTGGTCGAATTTCACGTACATGGTAGTAGAGCTGTGATTGAAGAGCTACAAAATTCAATTTCTAAAGTTGAAAATTGTAGATTAGCAGAGCCAGGAGAATTCACTAAGCTTGCGTTTCAAAATAATAAAATAAATTTACTTAAAGCTGAAAGCATAGGAGATCTTATTGCTGCTGAAACTGAAATTCAAAGAAAACAAGCAATAAAAATAATGTCTGGAGCAAGTCATAAGAAATTTAATGAGTGGCGTGAAGGTTTATTAAAGATTTTATCTAACGTTGAGGCAAAAATTGATTTTCCAGATGATGATCTCCCTAAAGATATATTGAAAAATATAAAATTAAATTCAGAAAAAATTAAATTAGAAATTTTAAAAACTTTAGAAGATGAAAAAGTAGGAGAAAGAATAAGAGAGGGATTTAAGATAGCAATTGTTGGCCCTTCCAATGCTGGCAAATCTAGTTTGTTAAACTATTTATCAAGAAGAGAAGTTGCAATAGTTTCTGAAATTGCCGGCACAACAAGAGATGTTATAGAAGCACATCTAAACATTAATGGTTATCCAGTAGTAGTTTCTGATACAGCTGGAATTAGAGATTCTAAAGATGAAATTGAAAAAAAAGGTATTAAATTAGCATTAAAAAAGCAGATGATGCAGATTTGAACATAGTAGTTATAGAGCCTAAAAATGTTGATTTTACTGGGTTTTTGAAGGATTTAGTATCTGATAAGTCTATTTTAGTAATTAATAAATCTGATCTTGGAATAAAAAATATTGTTAAAGATTTTAAAAAATATCATCCAATTTATATATCAATAAAAAATGAAAAAAATGTTGATCAACTAATTTACGAAATTAAGAATAAATTAAAAAATCAATTTAATAGTTCAGGAGAAATTTTTATAACTAGAGAAAGACATAGAGAACATTTAAAAAAATGTATTTATCATTTAGATAATTTCAAAAACAAAAATGCTGAAGAAGATTTTGATAAAGCTGCTGAAGATCTTCGATTAGCTACACGGCATTTAGGAAAGATTGTTGGTAAAGTTGATGTAGAAGAGATATTAGGTAGTATTTTCAACGATTTTTGTATAGGTAAATAAATAGCAATTTTACTGGATATTTGGTCATTTCTTTTCATTTTTTGTTGGAAAATAAGGCTTTTTTACAATTATTTATAGATATCTTGTAAATATTACAATCAATTATAAATTTATCATATGGAAAACGATAAAAAATTTGATGTTGTAGTAATTGGTGGAGGCCACGCAGGATGTGAAGCAGCAACAGCATCCGCTAGATTAGGAGTCAACACTGCTTTATTTACACATAGCATTGAGACCATAGGTGAGATGTCTTGTAACCCAGCAATAGGCGGTTTGGGCAAAGGTCATCTGGTAAGAGAAATAGATGCATTAGATGGGGTTATGGGTGACGTAGCTGATAAATCAGGGATACAATTTAGACTTTTAAATAGAAGCAGAGGTCCTGCAGTAAGAGGACCTCGTACACAAAGTGATAGATCATTATATAAAAAATATATGCAAGAAAAACTTCTAAACTACTGTAATCTAAGCGTTTTTTCTGATCCTGTAATTAAGTTTATATTTGATAAAAATAGCATAAATGGTTTTATAACTAATTCAGGAAAAAAAATAATAACATCCAAGATAATACTGACAACCGGCACTTTTTTGAATGGTTTGATACATGTAGGTGATCAACAAACTCCAGCTGGTCGTTATAATGAGAAACCAACAACAGGTTTAACTGAACAATTACAAAAATATAATTTTAATATTGGAAGATTAAAAACTGGTACACCACCAAGACTGGATTCTAGAACAATTAATTTTCAAAATTTAGAAGAGCAATATGCAGATGACGATCCATATTTTTTTTCTTTCTTAACAAAAAAACGTTTTAGCAAACAAATTTCATGTAGGATTACTTATACGAATGAGTCGGTTCATAAAATAATATCAAAAAATATTAAAAGAAGTGCTATGTACTCAGGCAGCATCAAAGGAGTAGGTCCACGATATTGTCCCTCTATAGAGGATAAGATTATAAAATTTACTGATAAGACAAAGCATCAAATTTTTTTAGAACCCGAAGGTCTAAATGATATATCAATTTATCCAAATGGCATCTCCACTTCCCTTCCATCTGATGTACAACAAGAAATATGTAGTAAAATCAATGGTTTAGAGAATGTCAAAATATTAAGACCCGGTTATGCTATAGAGTATGATTATGTAGATCCCAGGGAGCTATTTTTGACCTTGGAGACTAAAAAAATTAAAAATTTATATTTGGCAGGTCAAATTAATGGAACTACAGGATATGAAGAAGCAGCTGCTCAAGGAATTATAGCTGGAATTAATGCAGCTCTTTCATTTAAGGGCAATGAACCATTTATTTTAGACAGATCTGAAGCATATATTGGGGTAATGATTGACGATCTCGTTACAAAAGGAGTTGCTGAGCCATATAGAATGTTTACTTCAAGAGCTGAATATAGACTTTCTTTGAGATCGGATAACGCAGATATTAGACTTACTCCAAAAGGAATAGCGATAGGTTTAGTACATGAAAAAAGAAAAAATATATATAAAGAGAAGCATTCAAAACTTAAGAAAATTCAAGATAAAATGGATAAACTTATAATTACACCAACAAAAGTTGCAAAATTTGGTGTAAATATTGCAAAAGATGGTGCTATTCGTAATGCAAATCAGATTTTGAGCCAAAAATCAGTAGATATGTCCAAAATACGAGAAATTTGGCCAGAGATTAAGCATGTTTCACGTGAAATAGATGAACAGTTAGAGATAAATTCCCATTATAGAGGATATTTAAAGAAACAAAATGCCGATATTTTAGCATTTAAAAGAGATGAAAATCTTATTATCCCAGAAAATGTGGACTATGACAGTTTTTCAGGACTTTCTAACGAAGTTAAATCAAAATTCAAGAAAATAAGGCCTAAAACTATGGGTCAAGCATTAAGAATAGATGGAATTACTCCGGCTGCAGTATATATTTTGTTGTCTCATCTCAAAAGAAAGTCTATTAAGCATATAGCTTGATTGATTCGAATTTTATAAAAAAATCAAAATATGGTTTTCATGGTGTTTCACGTGAAACATTGGATGACCTTAACAAATACATTTTATCAATTTTAGAAAAAAATAAAGAGATAAATCTAATAGGATCAAGTACAGAAAAGTCAATAAATACAAGACATATTGAAGATAGTGCACAAATAATTGATTTTATTGAAAAAAATGATGTTAAAGTATGTACAGATTTAGGATCAGGAGCAGGGCTTCCTGGTATAGTTTTAGCTATTTTAATGAAACCCAAAAAACCTCTATTTAAGGTGATTTTCTATGAAAAAAGCTATCATAAAAGTAATTTCTTAAAAGAAATATCAAAAAAATTAAAACTAAATACAGAAATTCATCAGAAAAATATTTTTGAAGAAAAAAATTTACAAACTGACATTATAATTTCAAGAGCGTTCAAACCTTTACCAGTAATTTTAGAAATAGCTTCAAAAAATTTTATAAAATTTAAATATATAATTTTATTTTTAGGAAAAAGTGGAAAGAAAATTTTAAAAGATGCTTTAAAGAAATGGAAATTTGATTATGAAGAAAAAGAAAGTTTAACAAATGAAGAGTCATTAATTGTAAAGATTTCAAATTTAAAAATAAATGGATAATAAAATTATTTCTGTAATAAATCAAAAAGGTGGAGTAGGTAAAACTACTACTGTAATAAATTTGGCAGCAGGTTTATCCATGAAAGGCAAAAAAATTTTAGTAATTGATCTTGACCCACAAGGAAATGCTACAACGGGTCTTGGATTATCAAATACAGAAAATTCTGAGAAAACAATTTATAGTGTTTTGAATGGAAATAAAAAAATTTCTGAGGTAATCCAATTTACAAAGTTTGAAAATCTAAATTTAGTTACTTCAAATGTAGATCTTTCAGGTTTAGAGGTTGAAACAGCCGGAGATAGCAGGAGAGCCTTCAAATTGAAGGACGAATTAACCTCTATTTTAAATGATTCTGGAGCATCATATGATTATATACTTATTGACTGTCCTCCATCCTTAAGTCTTTTAACAATTATGGCATTGGTTGCATCAGGGTCTCTTGTGGTCCCACTACAAACAGAATTCTTTGCACTTGAAGGTCTTACTCAACTTATGAAGACGATTGAAAGGGTCAAATCCAGTTTAAACGCATCTCTAGAGATAAGAGGCATCCTACTTACGATGTATGATAAGAGAAATAAGTTGTCTAGAGAGGTAGAACAAGAAGCTAGAAATTATTTTAAAGAAAAAGTTTATTCCACAGTGGTTCCAAGAAACGTTAGATTGTCTGAAGCACCATCACATGGAGTTCCTGTACTGCTTTATGATAAAGCTTGTCCAGGAAGTAAGGCTTATTTTAGTTTTACAGATGAATTTCTAAATCAAGATAAACCTGTGGAAAGTGCTGCATGATGAATCCATTTAAGACTAAAAAAGGACTTGGTAGAGGATTGTCATCTTTAATAGGTGATAGTAACATTAAATTTACAAATAATAAGATTTCAATCAGTTCAATCATACCAAATAAATATCAACCTAGAAAAACTTTTGAAAAAGAAAGTTTAGAAGAGCTAACAAATTCTATAAAAGAAAGAGGAATAATCCAACCTTTAATAGTTAGAAAATCTGAAGATCAAAATGACAAGTATGAACTAATAGCGGGAGAAAGAAGATGGCATGCTGCTCAAAGTGCAGGTCTACACGAGGTCCCTGCTGTGATAATTGATGCGGATAATTTAAAATCTTTAGAATTTGCCATTGTAGAAAATGTTCAAAGAAAGGATCTAAATCCTATAGAGGAAGCAGAAGGTTATAATAAATTAATAAATGAGTTTAATTATGATCAGGAAAAAGTTTCTAAGTTTATAGGAAAAAGTAGATCTTATATAGCTAATTCACTACGATTACTTTCGTTACCAAAGGAAGTAGTTTATTTAATAGAGCAAGGAAATCTTACACAAGGTCATGCAAAAATTTTAGTAGGTATAGAAAATTCGATTTTTTTGGCAAAAAAAATTGTGAATAAAAAATTATCAGTAAGACAAGCAGAAAGTCTTGTAAGAATTTTAAGAAGTGGCAATAAAATAAAAGCTACAACTAAAGATCCAAATATAAAAAATATTGAAGATAATTTAGAAGAAAAGATTGGAATAAAAACAGTGATAAAAAATAAAAAAAATCATTCAGGACAATTAACTTTTGAGTACAAAAATTCTGATCAATTAAATAGACTAATATCAGTAATTAAAGCAAATTATTAAAAATTTATCTTGAAGTTTCTAGTATAAAGTCTGAAATAATATTTATTGAATTTTCTTGGTTTTTTTTTGCCATTAATTCAATATCATTTATTTTAAAAATTAATTTTTCTGCATCATCAATAGACCATTTTTGTAATTGTTTTTTTAACAACTTCTTTTTCTTTCCAGAAAATAGGAGGTTTATATGATAAAATAATTTGATCTACGTTTGATTTATTAGCAAAATCTTTTTTTAGGGAAAGTATTCTTTTAGATTTAGATAGTAGGCTTCGAATTATTATAATACTATCATCAGCAGAAAAAATATTTTCATTTAAAATTTTTATAGTTCTTGTAGAGTTTTTTGATAAACAGTTATCTACTAGTTCTGCCACGCTAAAGTTTTCAGAAAGATTGGTCAATATAACTACATCTTCAGTATTAATTTTATTTCTTTCACCTAGGTAAAGTGTTAATTTATTTAATTCATTATATAAATTTTTTCTATCCCCATTGCATCTATCAATTAGAATACTAATAGCTTCATTAGAAATTGATTTTTTTTCAGCCCTAAAATAAGAATTTGCTAATGATATCAATGTTTTTTTGTCATCTTCATAAAATGGTATACACACTAAATTTTTGTCTTTCTCAAAAAAATTTCTTAATTTTGATTTTTTATCTAAACTTTTAGAATTTAAAATTAATGTTACACCTGATATTTTTTTTTCTATTATTAATTCAATAATTTTTAGAATTTTTTCACTTAATCTTGATATAATTATTAATTTTTCATTCTCAAATAGTGACTTATTCATTAAGCCAGAGATAAAATCATCATTATTTAAGATTTCATTTTCTTCATATCTTTCAACATTAACTTTTAAATTATTAATAAAATATTTTTCAATTATTTCATTTTTAAATCCTTCATTTACGCCATATAAAAGAAAAATTGAACTATTAAAATTTTCTTTTTTTGATAATTCAAAAGTTTTTACTATCATAACTAAAATGTCTGCAATGAATTCATTATATCTATTGAGATATTTTCAATTAAATTTTCAATAATTTTATTTTCATTTTTTTTTAAGTTTAAATTTACTTGAAGAGTTGTTGTAAGTTGCATTTTCATTAAATTTAAATATTTTTTTAACATTATTATTATTAATTTTTACTTCACATACTATTTCAATAGAAAATGTTTTTGGATTACCCTTAGTGTCTTTAGAAGAAATGACTTTTAACAAATTTGTATTAATTTCTAGATTAAAAATTTTATTACTTTCTTTATTTTGAAAAATTTCAAACTTATTAGAAATTTTTGTTCCTAAATATTTATCCCCTTTAATTTCAATATCTTGAATAGAAAAATCATAATTGTTATTAGATAACAAAGGTACATATCCACAATTATTAAATGCAAGAAATATAGTAAGTAAAAATATTAATTTTATTTTTTTCATTTTATTAAAATGTTCATAAGTCTATTTTTAACAAAAAATGTTTTGCTAATTTTATTTACATCAAAAAATTTATTTAGCTTATCATCTTTTTTAATTTCTTTTATAAGATTACTTTCATTTATATCTTTATTAACATTTATAACTCCCCTTTTTTTACCATTAATTTGAATAACTATATTTACTATTTCATTTTCTAGGTATTTATTATTAACCTTAGGCCAATTTTGAAATTGATTTTCTCCTAAAATTTCCAAACATTCAGATGTGAAATGAGGAATAACCGGAGACATAATTGTTAATATTTTTATATAATTTTTTTTAAGGTTTTTAGCATCAATTTTGTATTTAAGTTTTTCATTAAGAAAATTATATGTTTGATATAAATTTGCAATAATGACGTTATAATTAAATTTTTCTAAGTTAAAATTAATTTTATCAACTAGCTGATTAGTATATTTATTTATATCTTCTGAAAAATTTTTATTTTCTTCATTATCTTTTAATTTTTCCATTATTAAATTATGCATATTCCATAATTTATTTATAAATTTGTATGATGATATCATGCCCTGCTCTGACCATTGCACATCTTTAGCTGGTGGACTATCAGACAGAATGAATAATCTAACAGCATCAGCCCCATAATTATTTATCATTTCCTCAGGATCTATTGTATTTTTTTTTGATTTAGACATAGATTCAGAAGGACCAACTATAATTTTTTCATCTGGTTTATTTTTTTTAAAATATTTTTTTCCATCATTTGAATCAACTTCTTCTGGACTTAGCCAATTATTATTATTATCTTTATATGTTTCATGACAAACCATTCCTTGCGTAAACAAACTCTTAAATGGTTCATCAACATTAAACTCATTATTTTTATACCCTAATGCTTTCATGAAAAAACGTGAATATAAAAGATGTAAAATAGCATGCTCAACTCCACCAATATATTGGTCTACTGGCATCCAGTAATCAATTTCTTCTTTAGTATAACCATATTGTTTTTCTTTTGGTGAGCAAAATCTTAGGTAATACCAAGAGGAACAAACAAAAGTATCTAGAGTATCTGTTTCTCTAGTAACTTTTTTCCCATTTATTATAATTTTTTTCCAATCATTTTGACTATCTAGAGGGTTTCCTTTTACACCAAGATTAATATTTTCTGGAAGTTTGACTGGTAACATTGACCTAGGTATAGGTACAGTTTTTCCATTTTCATCATAGGCAATTGGTATTGGACAACCCCAATATCTTTGTCTTGATACTCCCCAATCTTTCAATCTATAATTAATTTGTTTTTTTCCTAATTTTTTTTTTTCTAAAATATTAATAGTTTCAATTACAGATTTTTCTGGTGCTTCTAAGCCATTTAAAAAGTCCGAATTGATTAGAACACCTGCGCCAGGATAAGCTTCTTCATTTACTTCAAAAGTTTCTTCTTCATCGTGAGGTCTCACAACTGTTTTAATTTTTAATTTATATTTTTTAGCGAATTCAAAGTCTCTTTGATCATGTGCAGGACATCCAAATACTGCACCAAATCCATAATCCATTAATACAAAGTTAGCAAAATAAACAGGAACTTTTTGTGTTGGGTTTAAAGGATTTATTGCGATTAAATCTGTTTTAAAACCTATTTTTTCACCTACTGCGATAGCTTCTTCAGTTGTTCCTGTTTTAGAACATTCATTCTTAAATAATTTAAAATCTTTATTATCTTCATAAAATTTTGATATTTCATGATCAACTGACAATGCTAAAAAAGAAAATCCGAAAAGTGTATCTGGTCTTGTAGTAAAGCACTTAATTTTTTTTATAGGTAATTTTCCTTCAATTATAAAGTCGATTTCGCAACCAAATGATTTTCCTATCCAATTTTTTTGCATTGTTTTAACCTTATTAGGCCATGATTTCAAAGTTTCTAGACCATCAAGTAATTCTTGCGAAAATTTTGATATATTAAAAAACCACTGATTTAATTTTTTTCTTTCAACCAGTGCACCTGACCGCCAACCTCTACCTTCTATTACTTGTTCGTTTGCAAGCACAGTTTCATCTACAGGATCCCAGTTTACATAATTTTCTTTCCTATAAACTAGACCTTTTTCAAAAAGTTCTAAAAAAAATAATTGCTGATGTTTATAGTAATCTTCAGAACATGTTGAAATTTCTCTATCCCAATCTATTGATAATCCCAATTTTTTAAGTTGGGTTTTCATTGTATAAATATTTTTATTTGTCCAATCTTTAGGATCTAGTTTATTTTCTCTTGCAGCATTTTCAGCTGGCATACCAAACGCATCCCAACCCATTGGATGAAGTACATTAAAACCAGTTAAAATTTTATATCTTGATAATACATCACCTATTGTATAATTTCTTACATGCCCCATGTGTATTTTTCCGGATGGATAAGGAAACATTTCAAGACAATAGAATTTATTTTTTTTTTTATCTAATTTTGACTTAAATGATTTATTTTTATTCCAAAATAATTGCCACTTATTTTCAATTTCCTTAAAATTATATCTAATCACAAAAATTTAAATAAATTAATCTTTCTTTTTATTTTTTCCTCTTGGATTATCAGGCTTACCTACTTCATAAGGTTTAAAGTTTTTTTCTTTTTTTATTTTTTCATATATAGCTGCTTTTTTTAAAATATTTTTTTTCAATTCTGTAACCAAAGTTCCATTTTCAGTTATTATAGTACAATTTGTAATTTGATCTGCTATACAATTTTTCTTAAAAACTTTTATGTCTAAAGCATCAACTCTAATTTCATTTGTTAAAAATCTTATAGTAATTTTGATTGCCTGATTTCTTGATTTACTATCGGTATACCAATCTGTAATAATTATACCTCCACTATAATTTGCCGAAACTAAAGGCATAAAATCTATTGTATCAAGTGCAGCTCTCCACAATTCATTTGAACTTGCAAAATCAAAAGTTCCACCTCTATTATTTGAACCAAATCCACCATCTCCAAATATTCTTGCTCCTCTACCTTCTTCCATGTTTTTTTTTATTCTTTTTTCAGGTTCTGGAGGATAATCTTTTGCAGATACTTTTTTATATTTTAAAGCTTCACAAGAATTCAAAAAAATCAAAAGTGTCGATAAAATAAGAGCTTTAAAAATATTAGTATTTTTCATGGTTTTTTTTGATATATTCAAATACATCATTAAATATATACTTAAAATCGATATTTTGGCAAAAACTAATGAATTTAATACTGATTTTATTGAAATAATTAATGATGTATTTATGCAACATATTTTAAAAATTAAGCCTTATAATAAAAAAATTCAGCAATATCTATGGTGTTTTTGATAAAAAGTCTCTGTTTATAATTAATTATACACATAGGAGTAAAATATGAACAAACTAAAAAAAGTAGGTCTTACTGCTCTAGCAGGTTCTTTAGTTGCAAGTTCAGTTTACGCTGGTGAATTAAGCGTAAGTGGTTCTTGGGGCTTGACTTATAGTTCAGAAGACTCTGATGAAGTAACTGGTAATCCATGGTCTATGGGTGACAGTGTTACTTTTTCAGGATCAGGTGAAACTGATCAAGGTTGGGCAATTGGAGTTAGCTACGAGCTTGATGGTGGAACTTATGATGACTACAAATTAACTTTAGACACTGGAGAAGATACAGGTAAACTAACTTTCTCTGGAGCGTCTGTAGGTTCTTCAGGATTGAAAGCCTTCTCTAACCAAGTACCAAATGCAGCTGAAGCTGTATATGGAAGTATGGACTCATCTAACGACAATGGTGTTGTTGGTGGTGGTTCTACAACAGGTTCTTGGGGATATGACGTTACTATGGGCAGCATCGGCATCAGTGCATACTATGCACCTGAAGCAGCTGATGGAGCTACAACAGGTAACGACAACTCAATACACATTAAGTACTCAGGATTAGTTGATGGCTTAGATGTTGGTGTTGGTGTTGGTGAAAAAGGTGACACTCAAGATGAAGAAACAATCTGGGCTAAGTATGTTTGGGATAGTTTAACTTTTGGTTATCAAAGATCAAAAATTGACTATACTGCAGCTGCTACAGGTGATGAAGAAGCTGACCATATTGGTGTATCAATGGCTGTAAACGATAACATTTCAGTATCAATTGGAAGACAAACAGTTGATATGGGTGGATCAACAGCTACTGATGAGCAAAGCACTGGAGTATCAGCATCATACACAATGGGATCAATGACTATAAAAGGTCATGCAAACCAAACTGATGATGGAGATGGTACATCTGGTAAGAATGATAAATCTAAAGGTTTATCACTATCTTTCTCATTCTAATATAATAGTTTAGAAAAATTAAAGGGCCCCTTATTTTAGGGGCCTTTTTTTTATGTAAAATAAGAAATTCCAGCAAAACCAATTGTTTGAATTAAATTAAGTTTTTTAATATTTTTTTTACTTATTCCTCCAAGAGCAACAATATCATTTGAAGTAAGTTTTGATAAATTTTTAAATTTATTTACTCCTAGGTAGTTTTTATTTTTCTTAAATATAGATGATAAAAAAATTGTTTTTACTCCTTGTTTTTCTTTGATTCTGATTTCTTTCAAATTGTGAGCAGAACCCAGTAGTTTAAATTTTTTTTTTAAATTAAACTGAAAAAAATTTTGTTCTTTATTAAACGATGGGAGATAAACGCCATCTAAATCCAGCTTTATTGCTAGTTTTAAGTTATTTGATAAATAGAATTTACGATTATTTTTTTTTACAAAATTCCTTTATTTTTATAATTAATTTCTTATTTAAATTTCCTGAATAATTTCTATATATAATTGATACTTTTTTATCTAATTTCCCTATATGATTAGGTTCAAACTTATTAATAAAGTAAAATAATTTAAAAGAATAATTATGCATATTGTAGTTAAAAATTTAATTAATATTGAGAAAGAGATTAAATCAAATATAAAAGAATTAAACAAAAATAATTATAATCCAAAAATCATAGCAGTTTCAAAAACTTTCAGCATGAATCACATTTATCCATTAATTGAACACGGGCATTTACATTTTGGTGAAAATAAAGTTCAAGAAGCTATAGAAAAATGGTCTGAATTAAAATTAGATAAAAAAAATTTATCTCTTCATATGTTGGGAAAGTTACAGACAAATAAAGTAAAAAATGCTGTAAAAATTTTTGATTACATACACTCAGTTGACAATTTAAAATTAGCTAAAAAAATTAAAGTTGAACAAGAAAAATATAATAAAAATATTAAAATTTTTATTCAAATTAATTTAGCTAATGAAGAACAAAAATCAGGAATTGAGAAAAAAGATGTAAATAGTTTTTATAAAGAGTGTTTGTCTTTAAATTTAAATGTAATTGGACTAATGTGTTTGCCTCCTGAAAATATCAATCCTATAAAATTTTTTGAAGAACTTTATAATTTAAATAAAAGGTTAAACTTAACAGATTTAAGCATGGGAATGTCTGCTGATTATATTGATGCTTTAAAATTTAATTCAACTTTTTTAAGAATAGGATCTAAAATATTTGGTGAAAGAACTTAATAAATTTTTATTAATGTATTTTTATTTACAATTTTTGCTAAAATTAGAAAATCTTTTTTTGATAAAGCTATACAGCCAGAAGTTTTTTTTATAGTTTTTAGTTAAATGAATAAATATTGCGCTTCCTACATTTTTTTTTACCTTTGTATAATTATATTTAATTAAAATAAAATAATTATATTTAAAATCTTTTCTCATTAATTTTTCATGTTTAATATTTTTATTTATTAATATTTCTTTGTTATAAAATTTACTTCTTGAATCATTGCACCATCCCATTTTTTTATTAATTTTTTTTGTAAGTAACTTTGTAATTGGTTTTTCAACCCTATCTGCTCTCCAATATAATTTACCTAGTTTATAAATTCCTTTTGGTGTAGACTTATCACCTTCAATTTTATTTTTCTTTATTCCAGCTTTTCCAATTGAACATTTTAGCTTAAATTCATCAAAAATTAAGGTATCTTTATTTTTAATTTTAATTAGCATATTTTAAAATATTATGAACAAACAAAGTATTATTATTTATAATTTACCAATAATTTACAATATTTTCATTGAAATAAAAGACAGTTTAAATTTTGAATTATCAAATTTTTCAAAAGATATTAGTTTGTCTAAATTAAATGAAAAAGATTTAGGAAATTATTTAATTTTAACTAATAGTAAAATTAACAATATAATAGAGAGCAAACAATTAGTCATAAATAAATTTCCCATAAATATTAGTAATTTAGTTGAAAAGATTAATTTAGCTCTTTTAAAAATTAAATATAGCGAACAATCAAACATAAAAATTAAAGATTATTATCTTAATATAAATTCTAGAGAACTTTCTAAAAATGAAATTAAATTAAAATTAACAGAAAAAGAGGTCGATTTAATTATATTTTTGAAAAATTCAAAAAAAAAACATTCAATAGTAGATTTACAAAAGTACGTTTGGGGACATATGACAATTTTAGAAACACATACTGTTGAAACTCATATCTATAGACTTAGAAAAAAAATAGTAGAAATATTTAAAGATGAAAATTTTATAAAAAGTGAAAAAAAAGGATATAAAATATAATGAAAAAAAGAAATTATATTGCAAAAGAATTACTATCAAGCAAATATAAACCTAGAATTATTAAGCCTAAAAAAGGAAAAGGCAGTTTTAAAAGAAAAAAAAAATGAAAATTAAATTCTTGCCCCAATTTTTTGTATTACTATAGACGACATCTCGGTACCTTTTACTAAACTTTCTTTTAAAGATAAATTATTTACATGTCCGTGTAAAAATCCTGCAGCAAATAGATCGCCTGCACCAGTTAAATCAACAATCTTCAGATTTTTAAAAACATTACATTCTGCAACATCATTACTTTTAATTGCAACTGCTCCTTTTTCACCTCTTGTTACAATAACTAACTTATTTAAAGATTTTGAAAAAGAGATAACTTCTTCAAAGTTTTTTGCATCTATTAAAGAAGTAATTTCTTGTTCATTTGCGAATGTTATATCTAATTTATTTTTTACCAAATCAAGAAAATGTTCTTTATGTCTTTCTACACAAAATAAATCAGAAAGAGACATTGCAGTTTTGTTTGAATTTTGTATAGCTTTATCAAAAGCTTTTTTTGGGGCACCTTCATCCCACAAGTATCCTTCTAAAAAAATTATATCACTATTTTTAACTGCATTGACATCAACATCATCTTCATTAATTTTCCCTGCAGTACCTAAAAATGTACACATTGTTCTTTCTGAGTCTGGCGTAATAAGAATTAGACAAGTTCCCGTAGGCAATTCTTCATTTTTTTTTGAATAAAAATATTCAACTTTTTCTTTTTTTAAACCTTCTTCATATTTTTCACCTAAATCATCATTATTTACTTTTCCTATAAATCCTACTTTATTTTTCAATTGTGATAGTCCAACAATAGAGTTTGCAACAGAACCTCCAGAAACCGTTTCTTCTATTTTTAAATCAGACAATAGTTTTTTAAATTCAGACTCATCTACTAGCTTCATTGTACTTTTAGTTAATTGATTTTTTGTTAAGAAATTTTCTTCTACTTTGCATATAACATCTACAATAGCATTTCCTATTCCTAAAATTTTCATATTAAGCTTTCCTAGTTTTAATTGGTGAATTTCTATTAGGATAGCAAGTAGTACAAATTTTACAAGTTAAACCGTAACATTCTCTTGCTTTGCAATGTTCTCTACCATAATAAATTATTTGAAGATGTAGTTTGTTCCAATATTTTTTAGGAAATAGTCTTTTTAAATCTTTTTCTGTCTGAATAACATTTTTACCATTAGTCAAACCCCATCTTTGTGCTAATCTATGAATATGAGTATCAACTGGAAATGCTGGATGACCAAATCCTTGGGACATAACTACACTTGCAGTTTTATGTCCAACACCTGGAAGTTTTTCTAATTCTTCAAATGTTTCAGGTACTTTACCTTTATGTCTATTAATTAATTGTTTTGAAAGTAAAAATACACTTTTAGCTTTTACTCTAAATATTCCTATACTTTTAATTAACTTTTCAATTTTTTTTCTACCTAATTTAACAAAATGTTCTGGCTTATTATACTTGGGATAAATATTTTTAGTTACATTATTTACATTAGCATCTGTAGTTTGAGCAGATAATAAAACAGAAATTAAAAGAGTAAATTTATTTTTATGTTTTAAAGGAACTGAAGTTTTTGGATAAATTTTATTTAAGATTTTTAATATTAATTTAGATCTTTGTATTTCATTCATTTAAAATTCAAGACATCTCTCATTGAGTAAAGTCCAGGTTTTTTATTCATTAACCATTTTGCTGCAGTGAAAGCACCTTCTGAATAAAGAGCTCTATCAAATGCCTCATGATTTAGTGTAATTATTTCTTTGCCGCTAGAAAAAGTAATTTCATGTTCTCCAATAATTTCACCTTTTCTGATTGAATTAAAATTAATTTTTTTTCCATAGGGAAAATATTTTTTATTTAAATATTTTTTACCAATTAATTTAAAAAAATCTTTATTTTTTCCAACTGCTATACCTTTTCCAAGCATTAAAGCAGTTCCCGATGGATGATCTTTTTTATGTTTATGATGAACTTCGAAAATTTTACTTAAAAAGTTATTTCCAAGTGATTTTGATGCGATTTCGGTTAAATACATCAACAAGTTTATTCCTAAACTCATGTTTCCAGCTCTAAGTATTGGTATTTTTTTTTGAATATTTTTTGATTAAGTTTTCATCTTTTTTTAGAAAATCCTGTTGTTCCAATAACAACTCTTTTCCTTAATTTTACTGCAATTTTTAAAACTTCTAATGTACATTTAGGAACTGTGAAATCTATTATCAAATTACCTTTTTTAAATTCATTTTCATTATTTAATCCAGGTTTTACTCCTACAATTTTTTTATTTACTATTCTATTTTCTGTTAGAGCAGCTATTTTAAAGGCATTATTTGATTTAGCAGATTTTATGATCTGCTTACCCATTCGCCCCATACATCCAGTAATAATTAGATTAATTTTTTTCATAATTTTACAATATACTGATTCCCTCTTTATAAAAAAAAGATGCTAAAAGCAAAACAATCACTAAATATATAATAAGATAAATTGTATATTTAAAATATTTTTTCATTTAATTTTTCCAAAAACTCTTTGCTTTTTTAAAAAATTTTTTAATACTTGGATTAGATTTTTCATTTTCAATTTCTCTAAATTTTTCAAGTAAATCTTTTTGTTCTCTATTTAATGATACTGGAACTTCTGTATTAACTTGAACATAGAGATCGCCATATCCACCCCCTCTCATTAAGGGCATTCCTTTTTCTTTTAATCTAAATTGTTTTCCACTTTGTGTACCTGCTGGTATTTTGATTTTAGCTTTTCCCCCATCAATAGTTGGAATTTTTATGTCAGTACCCAATGCTGCATCTGCAATTGATATTGGACATTCAAAAAAAAGATTTTGCTCTGATCTTTTAAATAGATCATGAGAATCTACATTTATAAATAAATAAAGGTCTCCACTGCCCCCACCTCTAGATCCTGCTTCTCCTTTACCTGCCAATCTAATTCTAGTTCCGTCATCTACTCCTTTTGGTATTGTAACAGAAAGTCTTTTCGATGTTTGTTTTTTTCCTTGTCCATTACAACTATTACAAGGATTAGTTATCTCTTCGCCAGATCCTGAACATTGAGGACAAGTCTGTTGAACTGTAAAAAAACCTTGACTTGATCGAACTTGACCATGCCCCCCCCACACATTGAGCAAGATCCAACATCATGACCTGGTTTAGAACCTGATCCATTGCAAGTATCACATTTATCAGATGTAGAAAATTTAATATCTTGTTTCTTTCCTAAGAAAGCTTCTTCTAAACTAATTGATAAATCATATCTTAAATCAGATCCTCTATTATTAGTTCTTCTTGATCTTCTGCCTCCTCCACCAAAACCTTCTCCAAAAAAATCTTCGAATATATCAGAGAAAGAGCTTGAAAAATCAAAATTACTAAAACCACTTCTACCACCTGCTCCGTTTTCAAAAGCAGCATGTCCAAAATTATCATAATTTTGTTTTCTTTCAGAATTAGATAATACGTGATAAGCTTCAGATGCTTCTTTAAACTTTTCCTCTGCGGCCTTATCCCCTTTATTTTTATCAGGATGATATTTAACTGCTAATTTTCTATATGCTGATTTAATTTGATCTGCGTTAGAATTGTTTTTAACACCTAAGACGTCATAATAATCTCTTTTTGCCATAACTAATTATAGACAAATAGTTGTTAGCTTAGGCGCTTTTTTCTTTATTGTCGTCTTTTACTTCTTCAAAGTCTGCATCAACAACATTATCGTCTTTTTTTCCTTCTTCTTTTTTTGCTTCTTTTGGAGCATCACCAGGTTTAGCACTTTGTTGAGATTTATAAATGGCTTCACCCAATTTCATTGATGCCTGAACTAGTTCTTGAGTTTTCTTTTTAATATCTTCAAGATCTGTACCTTTAAGAGAATTTCTTAAATTTGATGAAGCAGTTTCAATTGCTTTTTTATCTCCATCAGAAACTTTAGATCCATGTTCTTTTAAATTTTTTTCAGTTGAATGAAGTAGAGTATCAGCTTGATTTCTTGCATCAACTGTATCTCTTTTCTTTTTATCGGCTTCTTTATTTGCCTCGGCATCTTTCACCATTTTATTTATTTCTTCATCACTTAAACCACCAGATGCTTGAATTTGAATTTTTTGTTCTTTTCCTGTTCCTTTATCTTT
>CACLLR010000004.1 GCA_902607805.1 uncultured Pelagibacteraceae bacterium | reverse complement strand
CTTCATTTGACTCACCTTTTGACGATTATCTTAATGGGGACAAAAATTCTTTAAGCTTAAATCAAATCAAGGGTATGAATTTATTTTATGGAAAAGCAAATTGCAGCTCATGTCATTCTGGATCTTTAATGACTAATCAACAATTTTACTCGCTAGGAATTCCACAATTTGGACCTGGAAGAACAAGACCTTTCGACCCCTATGCCCGTGATGTAGGACGTATGGTCGAAACAGATGATTTAAATGATATGTATAAATTTAAAACACCAGCCTTAAGAAATGTATCTTTGACTGCACCATATGGCCATAATGGAGCTTACCCAACACTCGAAGGAATTATTAAACATCATTTAGATCCAAAGGGAATGTATAAGATTTGGAAACCAAAGCTTGCAAAATTGCCTAAGGCTAAATGGTTAGAGAGTATAGATTTTGTAACTTTTTCAGACAAAAGAGAACAAGAAAGGATTTTATCAAGTATTGAGATAAAGCCTATAGATTTAAGTGATAAAGAAATTTATTATCTAGTTGAATTTTTAAAATCTTTAACCGGCAAAAGTGGGAATAATAGACCCTTAGGCAAACCAAATAAAGTTCCAAGTGGATTATTAATAGATTAAAAATATTGAATATGAAAAAAATTAGATATGCAATTATAGGAGCAGGCACAATGGGACTTGAACATATTCAAAATATTTCATTAATCAAAAATACAGAGATAGTGGCAATAGTAGATACACACAAACAATCAATAAGAACAATTAAAAAAAAAATAAAAAAAAATTTTATATATTTTAACAATCATAAAGATTTAATAAAAAAAGATATTGTTGATGCTTATATAATTTCTACTCCAAACTTTACACATTTAAAGATTTTAAAAGATGTTTTAAAAACCAAAAAACATATTCTTATTGAAAAACCATTAACTATAAATACAAAAGAATGTTTAAAGTTAAAAAAACTAGCAAAAAATTATCCCTCAATAATTTGGACTGCAATGGAATACAGGTATATGCCTCCTGTTAATAAATTTATAAAAAAAATTCATAATAGAACTATTGGAAATTTAAAAATGTTAACAATAAGAGAGCATCGTTTTCCATTTTTAAAAAAGGTAAAAAATTGGAATCGCTTTGCAGAAAATACAGGTGGTACATTTGTTGAAAAATGTTGTCATTTTTTTGATTTGATGCGTTTGATTATCAAAAGTGAACCAATTAGTGTTTATGCAAGCGGGGGTCAAGATGTTAATCATATCAATGAAAGATATAAAAATATAAAACCAGATGTAATTGATAATGGCTTTGTTGTAGTCAATTTTAAGAATGGTGTTAGAAGTTTTTTAGATTTATGTATGTTTGCCGAAAATTCAGACATGCAAGAAGAGTTATCAGCTGTTGGTAATAAAGGAAAAATTGAAACAAGTGTTCCTTCAAGTCAATCAGGAAAAACATCATCATTTATTAGAATAGGTATGAGAAAAAGTCGTAAAATTATAAGAGAATTAATAAAAGTAGATAAAAAAATTCTTAAAGCAGGACATCATCATGGATCTACTTATTATCAACATTTAGCCTTTTTAAAAGCAATAAGGAATAACTCAAAATCTGAAGTTTCTCTGAATGATGGATTAATTTCAGTAGCAATTGGAGAAGCTGCAGAAAAATCAATTAAACAAAAGAGAGTAATTTATATGAAAGAAATTCTAAATTAATTATTTAAAAAATTTTATTAATTTATTAACTATAAAATCACTTACTCTAACATTTGACTCCTCAGTTACCCCAGCAATATGGGGCGTTACAATACAATTTATAGATTTATCTATTTTGTTGTAAAAATCCTTTTCAACAGGTTCTTTTTTAAATACATCGATTGCAAAACCACTTATTAAATTTTTTTTGTAGGCTTTAATCAAATCATTTTCGTTTAAAATATGCCCTCTGGAAGAATTGATAATTATAGGTTTTTTTTTCATTAATGAGTACGTATTCAATTTTATTAGATTTTTTGTATTTTTATTTAAAGGAAGATGAATTGAGATGATATCTGATATTTTTATTAATTTTTTAAAACTTATAAGTTTAATATTAAATTTTTTTTGAATAGATTTGTTAACATAAGGATCGAAAGATACAACTTTTGCTCTAAAATTTTTTGCTAGTTTACAAACTTTTTTTCCGATAGTTCCAAAACCTAATAAACCTATAATTTTTCCATTAAGTTCTCTAGAATTTAACATTGTTCTAGGCCACAAACCTTTTGTTGTTCCATTGTGAAACAAAGATATGTTTTTAATTAAATGCAAAGAAGAACTAATTACATACTCAGCTACAGAGTCAGAATTCATACCGGTGGCTGGTTGAACATGGATTTTTTGTTTTTTACAATATTTTAAATTTATGTTATCAAGACCAACACCTAAACGACCAACAAATTTTAAATTATTTGTTTTTTTTAATAGTGTTTCATTTAGTTGAGTTTTATTTCTTATTATTATTACATCATATTTAAAAATAATTTTTTCTAATTTTTTTTTATTTTTCCACAAATTTTTGTCGTAAATAACATTAAACTTTTTTCTTAAAACTTTAATACTATTCTGATTCATAAATTCAGTAATTAGAACTTTTTTCATTATTTTAAATTAATATGTACTTGATTAATAAGTTTTTGACTCTTCGCCTTTAGATTTACCTTTAAGTTTTTCAACAACACTTTTTGCACCACTTGACATAAATCTTTGTTCAGATCCTACAGTAATAAATTGAAATCCTTTATCTATCATTTTTTGTCCATATTCTGGTGTCATGTTATGAAGTCCAGCAAAAATATTATTTTTTTTTGCATGTTCTAAAATTTTCATTATTACTGGATATACTGGATCACTTTCAGGTTTGTCAAAACTTGGTTTTTCTCCTATTGCTAAACTTAAATCAGCTGGACCTATGTAAATACCATCTACACCAGGTGTTGACATTATTTCATCTAATTTATCTAAAGATTCTTTTGTTTCTATCATTGCTATTTTTAAAATTTCTTCATTTGCATGATCTCCATAATCAGCTCCACCATACATCAAACCTCTAATGGGACCAAAACTTCTATATCCTTTTGGTGGATACATACAAGCTTGAACAAATTTTTCAGCTTGTTCTCTATTACTAATCATTGGACATATAACTCCATAAGATCCAGCATCTAATATTTTCATTATTTGCCCAGGTTCATTCCAATTTACTCTTGCTAAAGGAGTTGTTTCAGTTGTTGAAATTGCTTGAAGCATTTGAAGTGCATTGGGGTAATCAACTACCCCATGTTGCATATCTATTGTTAGAGAGTCCCATCCTTGTTTTGCCATTACTTCTGCTGAAAATGAGTTAGGTATTTGAAGCCAACCATTAATGACAGATTTACCTTCTGACATCATTTGTTTTATTTTATTTTTTTTCATTAATAATTAGTTGATACCAAAATGAGTATATTTAATATTTAGGTAATCTTTTATAGCCATAGATCCACCTTCTCTTCCATATCCCGTTTGTTTCATTCCACCAAATGGAACTTCAGCAAACGCTACTGCAGGAGTATTAACTGCACATGTTCCAGTTTCCATTTTTTCTGAAACAGTATGAGCTTTTTCAAGTGAATTAGTATAAACATAGCTGGCTAAACCAAGATCGTTATCGTTTGCTCTCTTAACAACTTCATCTGTATCTTTAAAAGTTAATAAAGGAACTAAAGGTCCAAAGGGTTCTTCTTTTATAATTGTAAAATTGTCTTTAACTTCATCAAAAATCGTAGGTTCATAGAAATATCCTTTATTAAACCCAGCAGGTCTTTTTCCTCCACACAAAATTTTAGCACCTTCTTTTTTTGTTTTTTCCACTAAAGTTTCTACTTCGTTTAATCTTTTTTCAGTAGTTAAAGGTCCAAGTATAGTATCTTTATCCATACCGTTGCCAATTTTTAATTTAGTTACTTTTTCTACTAACGATTTTGCAAAAGCATCTTTTTTTGTTTCATGTATATAAAATCTTGCAGGAGATATACATACTTGACCATTATTTCTAAATTTTGCTGCAATTGCCATGTCTGTAACTTTATTTATATCGACATCATCAAAAACTATAAAAGGTGAATGACCACTTAATTCCATGGTAACTCTTTGAACTTTATCAGCAGCTTGTTTTAATATTAGTTTACCAACTCTAGTTGATCCAGTTATAGAAACTTTTTTAATTATATCAGAAGATATTAATTGTGAAGATATTTTTGCAGGATCGCCAGATAATAAATTTACTACACCAGGAGGTACGCCTGCTTCTTTAATTATATTCATTAACTCCATAACACTTCCAGGTGTGATCACGTCAGGCTTACAAATTACAGAACAACCTGCAGCTAAAGCTGTAGAAATTTTTCTTGAAGCTAGAACAATAGGAAAATTCCATGGTATTAAACCCGCAACGACACCAACAGGATCATATTTGACATACATTCTTGTGTTTTCAAATCTACTTTCAACTATTTGTCCATAAATTCTTTTTGTTTCCTCAGCATTCCATTCAAATATATCAGCAGCTCCACCAACTTCTCCTGCAGCTTCTGCCAAAGGTTTTCCTACTTCGAGTGTAAGCCATTTTGCCAAGACATCGGTTTTCTCTCGCATAAGGTCAGCAATTTTTCGAATTATTTTAGATCGTTGCCATGGAGGAGTTTTTCTCCAAATTTCTAAACCTTTCTCTGCAGATTTAAGAGCTTTGTTAACATCTTCTTCACCTGCTTTTGACGCTTTTCCAATAACTTCTTCTGTTGCAGGATTTATAACATCATAAGTTTCATTATTTTGCGAAGGTTGCCATTTACCATCTATGAATTGACCAAATTTGCTATACATAAATTTTATTTTATGGTTAATTATGTGAAAAATTAATTGTTATAAATATAACGACAAAAATGAAAAAAATAAAGCTTACTTGTGCACACGCTATAGTAAAACATCTATTATCTCAAAAAATTCTCATAGAAGGTAAAAAAGAACCATTATTTGCTGGTGCTTTTGGAATATTTGGACATGGCAATGTAGCTTGTTTAGGCCAAGCACTTGAAGAAAATAAAGATAAAATTACGACATGGAGAGGTCATCACGAGCAAAACATGGCTTTAACTGGTATTGCTTATGCTAGAGCAAAAAGAAGAAAACAGATTTTTATTGCAACTAGTTCAGTTGGACCAGGATCAACAAATATGGTTACAGCTGCAGCTGTTGCTATGAGCAATAGATTGCCAATTTTGTTTTTACCTGGAGATACTTATGCTAATAGGATGCCCGATCCAGTTCTTCAACAAGTGGAAAATTTTAACAATCCAGGAATTACTCAAAATGATGCTTTTAAACCAGTTACAAAATATTTTGATAGAATAACAAGACCTGAACAAATTTTACAAACGTTACCACAAGCAATTCAAACAATGCTAGATCCTGCTGATTGTGGACCCGCATGTATATCTTTGTGTCAAGATGTTCAAGGAGAAACATTTGAATATCCTGTAGATTTTTTTAATGAAAGAGTTCATAATATAAGGAGACCAAGACCAGATGATTTTCAAATTAAAGAAGCAGCAGAAAAAATAAAAAAATCTAAAAATCCGATAATAATTTCAGGAGGAGGAATTTTTTATTCGGATGCAATAAATGAATTAGGATCTTTTGCTTCAAAACACAATATTCCTGTAACTCAAACTGTTATGGGATATTCTACAATGAAAAGAGACCATACTCATTTTTTAGGTCCAATAGGAGGACTTGGAGGGAAAGCAGCAAATAATCTTGCAAAAAAAACTGATCTTGCTATTGCTATTGGTACAAAACTAGGGGATTTCACTACAGGTTCATGGGCAAATTTTGAAAATCCAAATTTTTCATTAATTTCTATTAATGTAACAAGATTTGATGCAAGCAAACATATGGCTCAGTCAGTAATTGGTGATGCCAAAGTTTCATTAGTTGAACTATCTCAAGCGTTAGGATCATGGAAAGCACCAGATGATTGGCATAAAAAATCGAGAGAAGAATTAAAATCTTGGAATGATTATGTTGATAAAGAAAGTGGCCCAACTAATCAAAAATTACCTAGTTATGCTCATGCCGTAGGTGCTATTTATAGAAATTCAGATCCTAGCGACATTGCAGTAACTGCTGCAGGAGGTCTAGTAGGTGAAGTAGTACAAGTATGGAGACCTAGAGAATTTAATACTCATGAAACAGAATGGGGTTTTAGTTGTATGGGATATGAAATTTCAGGATCTCTCGGTATCAAAATGGCTAATCCTAATAGAGAAGTTATAACTTTTATTGGAGATGGATCTTACTTGCTTTATAATTCAGATATTTATTCATCAGTTATTACAAATAATAAATTAATTATAATTTTATGTGATAATGGAGGTCATGCAGTAATTAATAGATTGCAATTATTTAAAGGTGGTAAAGAATTTAATTGTTTGTTTGAAAGTTCTAAACATTCTAATCTAGTTGGAATTGATTTTGCAAAACATGCAGCTAGTCTTGGTGCAAATTCTGAGGAAGTATCTTCAATTAGCGAATTAGAGGAAGCTTTTAAAAGAGCAAAAAAATCTGAAAAAACATATGTTATTTCTATTAAAACACATTCATATCAATGGTTAGAGGGATCTGCATATTGGGAAAGTCCTACTTTAGAAATGCCCACTACTAAAGAGAATGAAGAAGCATTAAAACTTCATAAAGAAGGAAAATCTAAACAAAGACAAGGTGTTTAGCTGTTTTTAATGAATAAAGTTTTTAAAGTAGGTTTAATTGGTTGTGGACATATAGTTGAAACTTATTTTAGGGCTCATAAATATTTTAATAATTTTAAAATAATTAAATGTGCTGACATTAAAAAAGAAGCAGCTAAAAAATGTGCTTCTAAATACAGAATTAAATCACTTAGTGTAAAGGAATTGCTTAATGATAAAGAAATTGACATTATTTTAAATCTTACAATCCCTAAAGCGCATTACTCAGTAGCAAAAAAAGCTCTTTTGCATAACAAACATGTTTATTCAGAAAAACCGATGGCAATAAATTTAGATCAAGGAAAAGAATTATTTAAATTAGCTAAGAAAAAAAAATTATATATAGGAAATGCACCAGATACATTTTTGGGAGGAGGAAATCAAAAGTCAAAAGAACTTTTAGAAAATAATTTAATTGGCAAAATTAATTTAGGAAATGCAATTTTTGCTTTTCCAGGTGTGCAATCTTATCATCCAAACCCCGAACCATGGTTTGCAAAAAAAGAAGGAGGTCCTGTAATAGATATGGGGCCTTACTATTTAACAGCATTAGTAAATTTATTAGGACCTGCAAAGGAAGTTACTGGAAGTTTAATGAAAGGTGTTAAAAAAAGAACTATAGGAATAGGACCCCAAAAAGGTAAAAAATTTAAAGTAAAATGTCCCACTACATATCTATCCACAATAATTTTTAAAAATAAATCAATAATAAGATTAACTTTATCATTTGATGTGATTGCTCATCAAAGAAATCATATAGAATTTTATGGAAGCAAAGGATCAATGATCGTTCCAGATCCAAATATGTTTGGAGGGTCTGTTTATGTATGTAAAAAATTAGGACAAACTTGGAAAGAATATAAAACTCAAAAAATGCCTCTTGGAAAAATAAACATAAGAGGAAAAAGTTTAAGAGCAAATGAATCTCCAATTAATGCAAATTATAGAGGGGTAGGATTGGCTGAAATGGCTTATTGCATTGAAAATAAAAAAATACATAGATGTAATGGTGAATTATCCTTACATGTATTAGATATTATTCAATCAATTATGAAAGCATCAAAGACAGGTAAAAAACAAAAAATAAACACAACATGTAAAATACCTAAAAAATTTACATTAAGTGAAATAAAAAAAATATTAAATTAATTATTCAATTATTTTAAAATCAGCTTTATATTTTTCATTAATAGAGATTCCTAAACCAGCGGAATTATCATCTAGATTTATAAAACCATTTTCAGGGTCTGGCTCACCTTTAAACAAATAATAAAATAACTCATTACCAATTTCTACCTGATTTACTGGGAAATATTCAGAAAAAGGACAATTATTTCCTGCCATAGTTAAATGATAATTGTGCATTTGTCCTGCGTGAGGAACTACAGGAATATTATATTTTTCTGCTAGCAAATTTATTTTATGACCAGCTGTTATTCCTCCTACACGATTTGAGTCATATTGAATAAAACTTAATGCTTTTTGTTCCAATAAATGTTTAAAACCATAAAAACTAAACTCATGTTCTCCTCCTGCAATTGGTATTTCACCGAGTGAATTTAATTCTACATATCCAGAAATATCATCAGGTATAACCGGTTCTTCCAACCATTTTGGTTTAAATTTTACTAATTGTGGTATAATTTCTTTTGAATATTCTAAATTCCAACCCATATAAGCCTCAAGCATCAAATCATTTTCAAATCCTATTACTTCTCTGACTGCATTAACAAGTTCAAGGTTTTTTTTAATACCTTCAGCACCATCTTTTGGACCCCAACCGAAACGCATCTTAAACATTTTGAAACCTTCATTTAAATATTGTTCTGCTTCTTTTTGAAGGCTGTTAATTGGTTGACTATATAATTTAGAAGCATAAACCGGAATTTTATCTTTGGTTCTACCCCCCAGTAGATCAAAAACAGGTTTTTTTTTTATTTTTCCCATTAGATCCCATATACCAAGATCTATTGCAGATATTCCAATCATGCCTATACCTTTTCTTCCCCAAGCCATAGTATTTCTATACATTTTTTCCCAAATATATTCGTAATCAAAAGGATTTTCTCCAATTACTAAATCTTTTAAATAACAGTCTATCGCTTTCTTTGTAACCTCAGGGGCTAATGCAGCATTTCCTATGCCTATTGTTCCATCATCTGAAATAACCTCACAAACTAACCATTGATGAAATCTAAAAGATTTCATTTTGTCTCCTGTTTCACGAAGTAAATCAGTTGGGTTTGTACAAAAATTTTGAGCAGGAGGAACAATTTCTCCTGTCCACTTATATATAGTTGTTTTTATATTTTTTATTTTAGTCATCACTAGATTTGTTTTCAGCCATTCTCAAAGCTATTTTAAATGATTGCAAAGTGGGCTCTAAATTAGCTTGGTTTTTACCAGCAATATCAAATGCAGTTCCATGAGCAGGAGTTGTGATAGGCACAGGTAATCCTCCTTGAACAGTAACACCTCTATCAAATCCAAATGCTTTTAATCCTGATTGTAGTGCATCATGATACATTCCAACTATACAGTCATGATTTTTATTTTTGAAAGAGGTTATAAAAGAGGTGTCACATGGTAAAGGACCATCTGCGTTAATTCCTTTTTTTTTTGATTCTTCTATAGCTGGAATTATTTCCTCTTTTTCTTCAGTGCCAAATTCTGCATGTGGATTTAATGCTTGAACAGCCACTCTAGGATTACTAATTCCATTTAATTTCATTGCTTCATTAATTAATTTAATTGGTTTTAAAATATTTTCTTTTTTTATATGTGATGGAACTTCTCTTATAGGTATATGAGAAGTAACTCTAGCTGTCCAGAAATTATCAACAACATTAAATTCACAAAAAAAATTTTTTACCTCAAGTCTATCTGCCATATGATGTAGTTCATCTTCAAATTTGCAACCTCCAAGATGTAAACTTGTTTTATTAAATGGACCAAAATTAATAGCATCAATTTTTTTTGCCTTGGCTAAATCAAGAGAATAATTCAAAGCATTTAAAACTGATATTCCCGATTCTTTAGAACATTCAGATATTTTATAATTAGTATTATTTCCTTTTGAGATATCAATAAAAAATTTATTATTTTTTTCAAAATCAATTTCTTCAAATTTTTCTACGAAATTTAATTTGATTGAATTTCCTGTGATTTTATTTCCATTTTCAAATACATTTCTTTCACCAATTAAAATTATATTCGCATGATTAATCTCAGGTTGAGTCATAAGCTTAGATATCAATTCGGGCCCAATACCTGAAGGATCGCCTAACAATATTGCTATATTTCTTTTTTTTAGAGACATTTTTTTTCTTAATGTTTCTAGCAGATTATGTTTAAATATTTAAATATAAATTAACAAAAGAGGGAAATAATGAAAAAAAGTTTTAAAATTTTATTAGCTGCTGCATTTTTGGTAACAGAAATGTTTGCTGTAGCATTACCAATTTTAACTACTTCGGCAAAAGCAGATGGAGCTATACAAGCAATTACCCATGCTGGTTTTGGTGGTGGTACTGATGTTACTACACGAATGATGCTATTAAGAGCGAGAAGAGTTCTTAAACAAGATATGCAATTAGTAAATAAAAAAGGTGGTGGAGGAGCTGTATCAATGGATTATATGATGAGCTTACCTGCTGACGGTCAACATACTTTAACCTGGACTACTGGTCATGCAGTATCAATGGCACTAGGTAAAACTAAAGTTAAAATTAGTGACATGCAACCTCTAGCTAGAGGAACTGATGATCCTCAATTATTTGTTGTAAATTGTAAAGCAGACATAAAAGATGCTAAAAAATTTATTAGCACTCAAAAATCAAAATCACTTAAATATGGAACTACTCACGTTGGTGGAATTGATGACGTAAGTGCAATTGCATTTACAAAAAAAGGTGGATTAAAAGATCCAACAATTGTTGCTTACAAAGGTGTTGCTCCAATTAAAACAAACCTAATCAAAGGAGACATTGATGTGGGTGTTTTAAATTTAGGTGAAGCATTAACGGAAATAAATGATGGAACACTTTGTGTTTCAGTTGTTTTAGCAAATAATAGAATGGCTAAAATTGGAGACTCTCCAACAGCAAAAGAATTAGGAATTCCTGTTTCTTTGTCTACTGTTAGAGGTTTTGTAACTAAAAAAGGTGCTCCGGCTGAAAGAGTTAAAGAGTTAGAAGCTGGAATGATGAAAGCAATGAGTCACAACTATTACAAAAATTTCTTAACAGAAATTGGTCTTGATGAGACTAGTGTAGTTGGTGCTGATGAATGGGGTAAGCAAATGGAAGAAATGCTTACAGAAATGACTGCACAACTTAAAGCTTTAGGTTACATTAAATAATTCTTAAAAAAGTACATTTAATTTATGAATAATGTACGCAAACAAAAAAGGGCAAATAAAAATTTGCCCTTTTTTGTTAAGGATGAATTCAAAGTTTCATTTATAATTATATTTATCTCTTCAATTTTATTAATAAGTACTTTTTCATTTGATATTGTTCCTCCTATTTTAAACAGAGGTATACAGCCTGCAACTTTTCCAAAAGCATTATTAGTTTTAATAATAAGCTTAAATTTAATTATTTATTATTTATCAATAAAAAAACCTTGGAAAGTTCAAAAAAAACTACCAAAGACTTTTTTTTTAACATTATTAAGTTTTTTAATTTTTGTTATTATATCAAAAATTTTAGATTTTTTTCTCGCTATATCTTTATTGTCTTTTTTTGTTTCATATTACTGGGGCGAGAGACGAATATTTTATTTAGCATTAGTAAGTATAATCTTTCCTATTATAGTATTTATTTTTTTTGAAACAATTTTAGGATTAAGATTCCCCCCAGGTATAATCACTAATATTTATTATCAATTTTAAAATGGAAAATTTACTTTTAATGATGGCCCCGTTGTTTAGCTCTAAACTTTTATTAGTTTTGTTTTTTGGAACTTTATTTGGATTGATTTTAGGTGTTTTACCAGGCTTAGGTCCAACTACAGGTGGCGCTTTAATCTTGCCTTTTACAATGACCTTGGATCCGCTTTCAGCAGTGGTTCTTTTAACATCAATTTATTGCGCAGGTACATATGGAGGAGCAATTACAGCAATTTTAATTAACACTCCAGGCACACCAGCCGCGGCCGCAACATGTTTGGATGGATATCCTTTAGCTCAAAAAGGTGAGGCAGGGCGAGCTTTAGGAATGGCAACAGTTTCAAGCGTAGTAGGTGGAATATTTAGTGTAATAGTATTAGTTTTTTTTGCTCCATTTCTTGCTAAATTAGCATATGAGTTTGGACAACCAGAATACTTTGCATTAGCTATATTTGGCTTAACAATGTTGGCTTCAATAGGAGATGGGAGTCCTATTAAAAATTTAATTGCTGGAGCGTTTGGAATTTTAATATCAACAGTTGGTAAAGATTTTATGACTTCTATTGATAGATTCACTTATGGTATTAACGAATTATCAGTTGGAATAGGGTTCATTCCAGTAGTCGTTGGCTTATTTGCAATTAGCGAAATGTTAACTCAGTCTACTTTGTTAAATCAGGTATTTAAAAGAGTAGCTTTAAAAGCTGTAAAATTACCAACTTTAGAAGATTATAAACTAACTTGGAAAACAATCTTAAGGTCATCAGGAATAGGTTCTTTTATCGGTGTACTTCCAGCAGAAGGTGGAACGGTGGCTTCACTAATAGGATATTCAGAAGCAAAAAGATGGTCAAAAAAACCAGAAGAATTTGGTAAAGGTTCAATAGAAGGTATAGCTGGAGCAGAAGCGGCAAATAATTCCGCAACAGGAGGAGCGATGGTACCAACCTTAGCTCTTGGAATTCCCGGAAGTGCAACAACAGCAGTTATATTGACAGGATTAATAATTCATGGAGTAAGACCAGGGCCAGATCTTTTCAGAGAGCAACCAGAATTTCTTTATGGAATCTTTGGATCAATGTTAATAGCAAATATAATGTTTTTTGTTTTAGGATTTTTTGGTGCAAAAATTTTTGCTAGGATAACTTTGGTACCAAACAAATTGTTGTGGCCAATGATTTTTGCAGTTTCAGTTTGTGGAACCTATTCTTTAAGTCAATCATTATTAGATGTATGGATAATGCTTTTATTTGGAGTGATAGGTTTTTTTATGAGAAGGTTTGGTTTTTCTGTTGTTCCAGTTATAATAGGTTTGATATTAGGTGAATTAGTTGAAGGAACTTTAAGGCAATCTTTAGTTATTTTTGATGGAAATTGGCTTATGTTTTTGCAAAGACCGATTGCATTAACTTTCTTTATTTTATCTTTCATTGCTTTAATTTTTCCATTAATAACAAGAAAAAAAAATAATTATGAATAAAATTAATTTATTAAATCGTGTAGCTATAGTTACTGGTGGTGCTCAAGGTTTCGGTTTATCAATTGTCGAAAAATTTCTAGATTCTGGAGCAAAAGTTATAATTTGGGATATTGATAAAAATGCTTGTGAAAAAGCATTAAATAAAATTAATTCAAATAACTGCTCTTATCAAATTGTTGATGTAATAAATTTTGAAAATATTAAAAACAAATTAGAAGAAATTGAAAAAACTCATGGTCAGATTGATATATTTATAAACAATGCCGGTATTTCAGGTATGAACACTACAGTGGCAGAGTATCCTTTGGAAGAATGGAATAAAGTTGTTAATTTAAATTTGAACGCTGTATTTTATTGTTGTAAGGCTGTTGTTCCTTACATGGTAAAAAAAAATTATGGTAGAATAATTAATATTTCTTCTATTGCTGGAAAAGAAGGAAACCCAAATGCAAGCGCTTACAGTTCATCAAAAGCTGGAGTAATTGGTTTAACAAAGTCTTTAGGAAAAGAATTGGCATTGAAAAATATCTCTGTTAATTGTGTTACACCAGCAGCAGCAAAAACAAGAATATTTGATCAAATGACAGATGAACATATCAATTACATGTTATCAAAAATACCTAGAAATAGATTTGCTAAATTAGAAGAACTTGCTTCCTTAGTTTGCTGGTTGGCTAGTGAGGAAAATTCTTTTACTACTGGTGCTGTATTTGATTTGAGTGGTGGTAGAGCAACTTATTGATTATGCATATAGGAATTGACCTTGGAGGAACAAAAACTGAGTCTATAATTTTGGATAAGGCTGGCAAAGAAATTGAAAGAATTAGAAAAGATACTCCAAAAAATTATAATGGTACCTTGGATACTGTATGTGAACTAGTAAATTATTTAGAAGATAAATATAAAATCAAATGTAGTGTTGGCGTCGGATCTCCAGGTGCCTTATCTAAAGAAACCAATTGTATTAAAGGTGGAAATTCAACCTGGATCAATGATAGACCTCTTAAAAAGGATATTGAATTAAGACTAAACAGAAAAATTTTTTTAGAAAACGATGCAAATTGCTTTGCTTTGTCTGAGTCGTATGATGGAGCAGGAATTAATCATGAAATTGTTTTTGGCGTAATTATAGGAACAGGTGTAGGAGGAGGATTAGTAATAAATAATAAAATTGTAAGTGGATTTAACAATATAACAGGAGAATGGGGACACAATCAAATGGCCGAAGGTTCAAATGATAAATGGAATAGACACGATTGTTATTGTGGAAAAAAAGGATGTATAGAAACATATTTATCAGGACCAGGTTTTTCAAAACATTTTTTTGATTTGCATAATATTCAACTTGATGCAAAAATAATTCAGGAAAATGCAAATAATGGAGATGAAAAGTCTTTAGAATTTGTTTTTCAATATTTAGATTACTTTGCCAGGGGATTATCTCAAGTAATAAATATTATTGATCCAGGAGCAATTGTTCTAGGTGGAGGAGTATCCAATATGAAACAAATTTATGGTAATATTAATGCAAAGTTAAAAAAATATGTATTTAGTGACACTGTCAATACAGAGGTTTTAAAAAATAAACATGGAGACTCTAGCGGCGTAAGAGGAGCAGCTAGTTTAGGAAGGTAGTTATAATAAATGAATGCAAAATATTTTGATTTAGAAAATAAGAGAGTATTAGTTACAGGAGGTGGATCTGGCATAGGAGCTTCAATAGTAGAGCATTTTTGTGAACAAGGATCCGAGGTTTATTTTGTTGATATAAATGTTGAAGATTCAAATAATCTTGTTACAGAAATTAAAAATAAAAATTATAAAACTCCAACTTTTATTAAATGTGATCTTTTAAATATAAAAAAATTTCAAAACGTATTAGAAAATATTATTTCTGAAAAAGGACCAATAAATATACTTGTTAACAATGCTGCTAATGATGAGAGACATACTATAGATGAAGTTACAGTGGATTTATGGAATGAAAGAATTAATATTAATTTAAGACATTTTTTCTTTGCCGTTCAATCTGTTAAATCAGCAATGATAAAAGAAAAAAAAGGAGTAATTGTAAACATGGGTTCTTTATCATGGATGGTAGGTATGGGTGGAATGCCAGCTTATACAGCTGCAAAAGCAGGAGTTGAAGCATTGACAAGATCTTTTGCTAAAGATTTAGGAGAACATAATATTAGAGTGAATACTGTAGTTCCTGGTTGGACAATGACTAAAAGACAAGTAGAAAAATGGCTTACTCCAGAAGCTGAAAAAAAATTAATGGAAGACCAATGTTTAAAACATAAACTTATGCCATCTGATATAGCAAAAGCAGTATTATTTTTTTCATCAGATCAATCATCAGGATGCACAAATCAATGCTATATAGTAGATAAAGGTAAATTATAATTTTTCTTTGTGAAAATTAAATCTTCTACAATTGAAAATAAATTTATAAAAGTTAAAACTTTAAACATTGGAGCTTCAATTTTTGAAATAATTTATAAACCAAAAAAATTAAATTTAATATTAAATTTAAATTCAAAAAATAATTATAAGATTAAAAATCCCCATGTTGGAACTACTTGTGGAAGATATGCAAATAGAATTGCAAATGCCAAATTCAAGATAAAAAACAAAATTTATAAAATTAGTAAAAATGAAAATAATAATTGCTTACATGGTGGTAAAAAAGGTTTTAATAAAAAAATTTGGAAAATAGTAAATAAATCAAAAAAAAAAATAATATATAATATTGTATCAAAAAATTTAGACCAAGGATTTCCTGGTAATTTAAATTTATCATGTAAATATCAATTAAATAATAAAACTTTATCTATTTTTTATTATTTTTTTTCTGACAAATTAACTCATGTAAATATAACAAATCATTGCTACTGGAATTTAAATAAAAATAAAAAAAAAAATATTATGAATCATGATTTAAAAATTTTTTCTGATTTTTATCTTCCAGTTAATAAATATAATATTCCAACTGGTAAAAAAAATAGTATAAAAAAATCAAATTATAACTTTAAGAGTTTTTCAAATATTGGAAAAAAATTGTTATTAAAAAAAAAAGGATACGATATAAATTATATAATTAATAAAAGAAGAGATAATTTGACTGCAATTTTAAAAAATAAAAATAATGGAATATCATTAAATTTTTATTCAAATCAACCAGGCTTGCAATTCTACACAGGTCAAAAGTTGAGATTTAAAAATTTATTATTTCCTTTTCAAGGTTTGTGTTTAGAAAATCAACATTTTCCCAATAGTCCCAATGAAAAAAAATTTCCATCCACGTTAATTTTACCTTATAAAAAGTATAAATATTTTACAAAAATTAAACTTGTAGATTTAATTTAATGAAAAAAAAAAATTTAAGAAGTGAAAATTGGTTTAATAATAAAGATGATCCTGGGTCTACAGCAATTTATCTAGAAAGATATCTTAATTATGGATTGAAGAAACATGATTTGCAATCTGGTAAACCCATAATTGGAATTGCTCAATCTGGAAGTGATCTTTCACCATGTAATAGACATATATTAAAACTTAGTAACACCATTAAAAAAGGAATTTTAGATGCGGGGGGAATACCAATGGAATTTCCTACACATCCAATTCAAGAGACTGGAAAAAGACCAACGGCTGCATTAGATAGAAATTTATCTTATCTTTCTCTTGTTGAAATTTTATATGGATATCCAATTGATGGAGTAATTTTAACTACAGGTTGTGATAAAACTACGCCTGCTGCATTAATGGCTGCCGCAACAGTAAATATTCCTTCAATTATCTTATCGGGCGGACCAATGCTTGATGGTCATTACAAAGGAAAAAAAGCTGGATCAGGAACGATCATTTGGGAAGCTAGAAAACTTTTTGCAAAAGGTGAAATTAATTATGATGAATTTATGGATATGGCGACTTCATCTTCACCTAGTGAAGGACATTGTAATACAATGGGAACAGCATCAACAATGAATTCTATTGCTGAAGCATTAGGAATGTCTCTAACAGGATCTGCAATTATTCCTGCTCCATATAAAGAGAGAGACGAAATTTCATATACTACAGCAAAAAGAATAGTTGAAATGGTCCATGAAGATTTAACTCCCTCTAAAATCATGACTCGTAATGCTTTTGAAAATGCAATTAAAGTTGCAAGTGCTTTAGGAGGATCAAGTAATTGTCCTCCACATTTAATTGCTATTGCAAAACATATTGGAGTTAAAATTGATATTGAAGATTGGCAAAAATTAGGACATGAAATTCCATTATTAGTTAATTGCCAGCCTGCTGGAGAACATTTAATGGAAGGTTTTTTTAAAGCAGGAGGAGTACCTGCTGTAATGAAAGAATTATTAAATAATAATCAACTTCACAAAGATGTTTTAACTGTAACTGGAAAAACTTTAGAAAAAAATTTAAATTCTGAAATTAAAATTGATAAAGAAATAATTAAAGAATTTAAAAATCCATTAGCTTATAAATCAGGATTTATTGTAATGAGAAGTAATTTTTTTAGTTCAGCTATAATGAAAACATCGGTTATAAGTGAAGAATTTAAAAATAGATATTTGTTAAACCCAGATAATCCAAATTGTTTTGTGGTAAAAGCTATAGTGTTTGAAGGACCTGAAGATTATCATAAAAGAATAAATGATAAAAATTTAGATATTGATGAAAATTCAATTCTAGTTATTAGAGGATGTGGTCCAATAGGTTACCCAGGTTCTGCAGAGGTAGTTAACATGCAACCACCTGACAATTTACTTAAAAAAGGTATAAATACACTTCCAACCCTAGGTGACGGAAGGCAAAGCGGAACATCAGAAAGCCCTTCTATTCTTAATGTTTCACCAGAGTCCGCAATTGGAGGTGATTTACTAATATTAAATACTGGAGATCAACTTAAAATTGACCTTAATAATAAAAGAATTGATTTATTAATTTCTGAAGAAGAAATAAAAAAAAGAAGATCAAATATTAAAATTCCAAAACTTATAAACCAAACTCCTTGGCAAGAAATTTCAAGGAAATTTGTTGGGCAACTTGAAAATGGATCTTGTTTAGAGTTAGATGAACAATATGTTGATATTAATAACAATAAAGGGATACCTAGAAACTCTCATTAAGTTATGAAAAAATTAGAAAATAAAAACATTATTGTTACAGCAGCTGGACAAGGCATTGGTAGATCGACTGCAATAAAATTTGCAAAAGAAGGAGCATACGTTATAGCCACAGATATTAATCAAGAAACTTTAGATTCTCTCAATAAAGAAGTTCCTGAAATCAATGTTTTGAAATTAGATTCTACTGAAATTAATGAAGTAAAAAAATTTTCTTCAAATATAGAAAAAGTAGATGTTCTTTTTAATGCAGTGGGATACGTCCATCATGGAACAATCTTGGAATGCAACGAAAAAGATTGGGACTTTTCATTTAATACAAATGTTAAATCAATGTACTTAATGACTAAATCTTTGCTTCCGTTAATGATAAAACAAAATAAAGGAAATATAATTAATATTTCTTCAATAGTTTCAAGTCTTAGAGGACTACCAAATAGATTTGTTTATGGTTCTACAAAAGCAGCAATAATAGGATTTACTAAATCTATTGCTGTAGATTTTATAAAAAATAATATTAGATGCAATGCAATTGCCCCAGGAACAGTCCACACTCCTTCTTGGGAAGATAGAGTTGCAGCATCACCAGATCCAGTAAAGGCAAAAAAAGATTTTATTGCTAGACAACCAATGAAAAGACTTGCTAGTGCTGAAGAAATTGCTGCTCTTGCAGTTTATCTAGCAAGTGATGAATCAGATTTTATCACAGGGGTAGTTCATCCAATTGACGGAGGAATGAGTATTTAGTAAAAAAAGGAAGAAATATGAAATTATTAAGAGTAGGAGATAAAGGAAAAGAAAAACCTGCAATATTGGATAAAAATAATAAAATAAAAGATATAAGTTCAATAATACCAGATTTAAACCCCAATCTTTTAAATTTTGAAACGATAAGTAAAATTGAAAAATTAGATTTAAATTCGCTTAAAGAAGTTTCTTCAAGCGAAAGAATTGGTCCATGCGTAAAAAATCCAGGAAAATTTGTAGCAATAGGTTTAAATTATTCTGACCATGCAGAAGAAACTGGAAACCCAATTCCTACAGAGCCAATTGTTTTTATGAAAGCTACAAGTTGTATAAATGGACCTAATGATAATATTGAAATCAAGCCAAATTCAAAAAAATTAGACTGGGAAGTTGAGTTAGGAATTATTATTGGAAAAGAATGTAAAGATATTAAAGAAAGTGAATCCGATAGTCATATATTTGGTTATTGTTTGGTAAACGATATAAGTGAAAGAGAATGGCAGATTGAAAAACTTGGTCAGTGGGTTAAAGGAAAATCACACGATACTTATGGCCCCATAGGCCCATATATTGTAACTAAAGACGAAATTAAAGACATTAACAATTTAAATTTGTTTTTAGATGTAAACGAAAAAAGAATGCAAACAGGAAATACAAATAAGATGATTTTTAATGTTTATGAAATTGTATCATATTTAAGTAAATATATGTCTTTACAACCAGGCGATATTATTACTACAGGCACACCACCTGGAGTTGGAATGGGAAAAAAACCTCAAGTTTTTTTAAAAGCAGGCGATAGTATAAAATTATCAATAGATAATTTAGGTGAGCAAAATTCAAAAGTAATTTTAATATAAATTGAAAATATTAACTTCAAAACCTGAGTGTTTGTGGAAAGCAAATAATATACTTGGGGAAGGTACTCTTTGGGTAAAAGAACACAATTCAATATATTTTGTTGATATAAAAAAAAAAAAAATTCATTGTCTTAATTTAAAAAATAAAAAAAAAAGAATTATAAATATAAATAAAGAAATAGGATTTTTAGCTCACTGTAAAAAAAATAATTTTATTTTAGGTCTCCAAGGAGAATTAAGAATTATTGACCTTAAAACAAAAAAAAAAATTAAAAGTATATTTATTGATAAAGATAAACCTAAAAATAGAATAAACGATGGCAAAACTGATCCAAAAGGTAATTTATGGTTCGGCACAATGGATAATTTAGAAAGAAATATCAAGAATGGGGATTTATATTGTTTGAATAAAAAATTAAAATTAAAAAAAATAGATACAGATTATATAATTACAAATGGTCCTGCTTTTTTAAATTCTAATAATTTTTATCATAATGATAGTAGGCAAAAAAGAATTTATAAAATAAAAATTAATAAACAAATGAAGATAATTAAAAAAAATATTTTTATAAAGTTTAATAAAAGTCAAGGAGCTCCTGATGGCATTACAACAGATAAAAAAAATAATCTTTGGGTATGTCATTTTGGTGGTGCTCGTATCACAGTGTTTAATAAAAAAGCTAAAATAATACATAAAATAAAATTACCTGCAAAAAATATAACAAATTGTACATTTGGTGGAAAATATAATTCTGAACTATTTGTAACATCAGCAAAAAAATCAATGACAAAAAAAGAAATGAAAGAATTTAAATTATCAGGATCTTTATTTAAAATACATACTAACATGAAAGGCAAAAGTATAAAAAAATTTAATTATATATAATGTTAAAATTATTTTTATCTTTTGGAGCAGGTTTGTTAAGTTTTTTATCTCCATGCGTTCTTCCTTTAATACCAGGATATATTTCTTATATTTCTGGAAAATCTTTAAATGAATTATTAGAACAAAAAAAAATTAAACTTTTACCGATAGTTTTATTTACTTTTGGTTTTTCTTTTGTATTTATAAGTTTTGGAGCAAGTAGTTCATTAATTGGAAAATTTATTTTAAATAACTCAACTATATTAAGATTAATATCAGGACTTATAATAATTTTTTTTTCACTTCAAATAATTGGAATATTCAATTTTAAATTTTTAAATATTGAAAAAAGATTTAACATTAAAAATGATCAAAATATTTTTTCTTCAATTTTAGTTGGTATGGCCTTTGGTTTTGGCTGGACTCCTTGCATTGGTCCAATTTTAGGATCTATTTTAGCATTAGCAGCAACTGAAGAAACTTTAGGACAAGCGATACTATTGCTTACTTTCTATTCTGCTGGGCTTGCAATTCCGTTTATATTATCAGGTTATTTAATTCAAAAATTTATGATTTTTTCAAAAAATTTAAAAAAAAATATAAACATAATTTCAAAAACTGGGGGTATTTTATTATTTTTAACTGGTTTTTTAATTTTAACAAATCAACTTCAAATATTAGGTTTTTATCTTTTAAATTATTTACCTTTTCTTCAAAATATTGGCTAATTTTTAATACTATTAAAATAAATTTTTTAAAGCTTTAATATGTCTAGGTTTTATTTCACAACAACCACCAAGTAAATTGGCCCCAGTTGTAGAAGCTTTTTTAATAAATTTTTTATAAACTTCTGGAGTAAATTCATTTGCCCTAGTTCCAAACATATCTACTGGATCTACATAATCATACCAAACATCAGGATTGTTCTCAGGAATATCTGCGAAAGCATTAACTTTAAACCCAAATGGTAAGTTTAATTTAGTTAATTTTGTTAATGAAATGTCAATAATTTCTGGCGATACACATGCTAAAATAATCCCACAACAATTAATATCTTTTGTTATAGGAATTAAATCTTCAATTTTTTCATTAGAAGGCAGTAATCCATTTTTAAGCAAATGTACTCCAATTAAGATTGGTTTTTTAAAACTTTTAATTGCATCAAAAGCTATTTTTATTTCTTTTAATCTACTTAGAACATCTAAATAAAATAAATCAACATTTGGATTTAAAATTTTTGCTGTTTCATAAAAACCTGAATAGGTTTCTTTATCATTAGTAATAATTTCTGCAGAATATACTATTCCTTGCGTTGGAATAGATCCTGCAATTAATACATTTTTACCTGTATTTTCTTTTGCTTTTTTTGCTAGTAACGCAGCAGAGTTAGTTGCTTCTTCAAAGTAATTTAATTTATTGTATTGTATTAATCTCTTTTTTCTTACTGAAAAATTTGTAGTAACTATTAGTTCTGATCCAGCTTTTATAAAATCAGTATGCATATTTACAACTAATGAATTTAAATTTTTATTTATTAAAGCCGTTGCGGACCAAAGGGCACCTTCAGGTCGAAGACCCATTTCAAGTAAAGTTTGTCCTCCTCCTCCATCTAAAATATATTTTTTATTTTTTTTAAACATTATTACAAAATTTACAAAGACTATGTAAGACAATCAATGAAAACACAAGTTTTTTCACTGTTGCTATGAATAAGCTGAATTGTTACCTTTACCATTTCCAAAATAAACATATAAATAAAGAAAAAAATAAAAAATGTATAAAGCAGTCATAGCATCATATTCACGTTCAGCATTTACGATGGCAAAAAAAGGTGCTCTAATTAATGTTAAACCTGATGTTTTGCTATCTGAAGTTATAAAAAAACTCGTTTCACAATCTAAAATAAACAGCGAAGACATAGAAGATGTTATTATAGGATGTGCTTTTCCAGAAGGAGAGCAAGGTTTTAATATAGGAAAGATTTCAGCTTTAATAAGTGGACTGAATATTAAAACAGCTGGTATGACAGTAAATAGATGGTGCGGCTCCTCAATGGAAGCAATTCATATTGCTGCAGGAAAAATTGCAATGGGATCTGGTAAAGCTTTTATTTGTGGAGGGGTAGAAAGTATGACACGTGTTACTGCAGGCTTTAATCCAATTCCATATCCAAAAATAGAAAAAGAAAATCCGAATGTATATTTTTCTATGGGTATTACTGCTGAAAATGTTGCAAAGAAATATCAATTATCAAGAGAGCAACAGCAAAATTTTGCTATATCAAGTCATCAAAAGGCATCAGAGGCAGAAACTTGTGGAAATTTCAGGGATGAGATTACTATTATTGATAACTGCTCTAAAGATGGAAATATTAGACCAACAACTAGTCAAGAAATATTAAATGGATTGAAATTAGCTTTTGATCAAAAAGGAACTATTACTGCTGGAACATCTTCACCTTTAACTGATGGTGCTGCAGTAACTTTAATTTGTGAAGAACAATATGCAAAAGATAATAATTTAGATATTTTGGCTAGAATTATTTCAACATCCGTTCAAGGTTGTGCACCAGAAGTTATGGGCCTAGGTCCTATTGGCGCTTCTGAGAAAGCTCTTAAAAGAGCAAACTTATCAATTAAAGATATCGATATTATAGAATTAAATGAAGCTTTTGCTTCTCAGTCTTTAGCATGTATGAAAGATTTAAATATTAACGAAAAAAAAGTAAATTTAGATGGAGGAGCATTAGCGTTAGGACATCCTCTTGGAGCAACAGGAGCAAGAATTACTGGTAAGGCAGCAACTTTATTAAGAAGAGAAAATAAAAAATATGCCTTGTCCACTCAATGTATAGGCTTAGGTATGGGTATTGCTACAGTAATAGAGTCTGTCAATTAATTATGTTTTGATAAAGATTTTTGTAATTCTTTATTTGAAATATAACCCTTAACTTGACCTTTTTTATCTACAACTTCACAATTTGCATTCGTACAAACAACTTGAGGTAAAAATTCTTCAATGAATTGATCTTCATTTACTTTTAATAAATTAGTTTTTTCAATATCATTTGAATTATTGACAGGTGTCATTATTATTTTAGCTTTTATTACTTTTGTTCTATTTACATCTTTCACAAAAGCTTCGACATAATCATCTGCTGGATTCATAACAATATCAACAGGTGTTCCAACTTGTACAAGTTTACCAGCATTCAGTATACCTATATGATCACCAAGTCTTAATGACTCATCTAAATCGTGTGTAATAAAAACTATTGTTTTTTTTAATTCCGATTGAAGTTCTATTAATTGTTTTTGCATATCACTTCTAATTAATGGATCTAAAGCTGAAAAAGCTTCATCCATTAACATGATATCAGTATCAGTTGCTAAAGCTCTAGCCAAACCAACTCTTTGCTGCATACCACCTGACAATTGGTTAGGATATTGATTTTCAAATCCAGTAAGACCTACAGATTCAATTTTTTCCATTGATATTTTATTTCTTTTTTCTATATCTATTCCTTGCATTTCAAGACCATAACCAACATTTTGAATAACAGTTTTGTGAGGAAATAAACCAAATCTTTGAAATACCATGCTCATTTTATGTCTTCTAAAGTCAATAAGTTTATCTTTATTAAGAGACATAACATTTGTTCCTTCAATTAATATTTCTCCAGCGGTAGGGTCAATTAGTCTATTCAAGTGTCTTATTAGAGTTGATTTGCCTGAACCAGATAAGCCCATGCAAACAAATGTTTCGCCTTCTTCTATTTTTAATGAAACATTATCCAAACCAACGGTGTGTCCAGTTTTATCTAAAATTTCTTCCTTGGTTGCGCCTTCTTTTACCATTGGAAGAACAGATTTTGGATTATTTCCAAAAATTTTATACACGTTGTTGATTTCTATTTTAGACATACAATAATTTAACAGTTGTTAGCATACGATGTAAAACTAATAAATTATTATACAACTTATAATTGATACTAATTTTAAAGATATTTTATTGTATTCAAGATACTTTTTGGAATATTATTTAAAATCATGGCTCAAACAGATAAAGATGTTAGATGCGAGCTTTCTGCTCTCTATAGAATTTTACACATGTATGGGATGACTGATCTTGCTAATCAATGTGCTGGAGCAAGATCAATAGAAAATAATAATTATTCTTTTGTTCATCCATATGGATTGTTTTATGAAGAAGTGACAGCTTCCTCTTTGGTCAAAATAGATAAACAAGGTCGAGCAATAGATTCAGATGGTCCTTGGCTGAATGATGGATGTATTAATCTTGCCCAATGGATTTTTAATTCAAGAGATGATGTAAATTTTTATGTTCATGGACATGCTGAGAATGTAATGGCAGTAGGGGGCACTAAAGAAGGATTAATGTATCTTTCGCAAGCTGCAGTATATTTAAATCACTTAATTGGATACATAGATTATGAATTTGTAGAAGATAAAGAATTTTCGAATAAATTTATCTCTCTAATTAAACAGCACGATATTTTGATTACAAGAAATCATGGTTATTATACAATTGGTAAAACTGCAGCTGAGGCTTTTTTTAGAGCTTACTATTTAGAACAGGCATGTTCAGTTCAAGTTAAAAATTTATCAATGGGTTTAAAAATGAATGAAATAGATAAACAAAAAGCTGCATATTATTGGGAAAATATGGACAAATCTAAAGATTATAATTATGATGGAAAAACAGAGTGGGCGGCTCTACTTAGAAAACTAGACAGAGAACACTCTAACTATAAATTGTAATGCAAGAAAATTACGTAATAAAAAATATTAAAAAAAATAAATCATTTCTAGAAATTGAATGGAATGATGGAGAAAAAAGTCAATTTAATTTTATGTGGTTAAGAGATAATTGTCCCACAGCGCATGACAAAGACTCAAGACACAGAATGTTTAATATTTTAAATTTATCTACAAATTTAAACCCTAAAAATTACAATATAAATAAAGAAGGAAAGTTAGAAATTGAATGGAGTGAAGGAGAGCATACTAGTTATTATGATTTAAATTGGTTGAGAGAAAACTGCTATACATTAAAGAATAACCAAAAATATATTTCTCCTTATAAGTTGTGGGATAATTCTTTACAAAAAAATTTAGATTCAATTAAAATAGATCATAATGAAATTTTAAATTCTGATAAAGGATTAATCAAATGGCTTGAATTACTTCACCATCAAGGAATAGCAATCGTAAAAAACTCTCCAACAGAAAATAAATCTGCATTTCCTTTATTAAACAGAATAAGTCATACGAGAGAAACTTTTTTTAAAACACCATTTGAAGTAATAAATGTACCAAAACCAAATAATTCAGCGTATACAGCTCACGGTCTAAGAAATCATATGGATTTACCATGGTTTGAGAATCCTCCCGGATATCAATTCCTGCATTGTTTAATAAATGATGCGGAAGGTGGCGACTCATCAGCTGTTGATGCATTTGCTGTTGCTGAATATCTAAAAAATAATGAGAAAGAAATTTTCGAAACTCTTGTTAATACTCCTCTAAGATTTAGAGATAAAGATTATACACAAGAAGCACATAGAAGTTTTTATGCTCCAGCTATAACATTAACTAAAGATGGGGATTATAATGATATAAGATTTAGTGTGGCAACAATGGATGCACTAGATTGCCATCCAAATATTATGGACAAAGTTTATAAAGCACATCATAAATTTGGAAACCTGCTTCATGATGATAAGTTTCAAATAAAATTTAGATTAGAAAAAGGAGATATTTTTTCTTTTAATAATAGAAGGCTTTTGCATGGAAGAACAGCTTTTAATCCAAACTCAGGACATAGACATCTGCAAGGATATTATATGGATAGAGATGAAATTATAGCTAGATTAAATTTTTTAAAAAAATAATTTTTTTCATTCAACCTTAAATTGTAAATAATTTTCTTTTTTTTACCAGTATCTTAAAAATTCACATAAATTTAATTTATTTTTAATATTAATTTAAAATCATTTTTATAAGCTTATTTTTATAAAAAAAACAAAGAAGGGAAAAAAATGAAAAAAATAATTACTATTTTAGCATTATTATTTTCTTTTTCATTTACATCAAATAGTTATGCAAAGACAGAAATTCACTGGTGGTACGGTAACAGTGGTTTCCTAGGTGATGTTATTATTGAAATTGCAAATAGATTTAATGCTTCTCAAAATGAATATACAGTAATTCCAACAGGTAAAGGAAGTTACGAAGATAACATGGCTGCAACAATTGCTGCTTTTAGAGCAGGAGACCAACCACACTATTCACAAGTTTATGATGCCGGAGCTGCAATTATGGTGGCACAGGTAAAAAATGGTGTTGTTATTGGTTTTGAAGAAATGGCAGAGAAATATGGAATCAAAGTAGATGCTGACAATTACATTCCAGGTATTAAAAATTTCTATGCTGACTCTGATGGAAAAATGATTGGTGTACCTTTCAATAGTTCAACATGCTTAATGTATGCTAACATGGATATCTTAAAAAAAGTAGGAATTGAAGCTGTTCCAAAAACTTATGAAGAATTTGAGGCTATGGCTCCAAAAATTAAAGCCGCTGGATACATTCCTTTAGTTCAAAGTCACTTTCCATGGATTTGGACTGAAAATTTCTTTTCAAGACACAACTTACTAATGACAGATGGAAACAATGGTTACGATGCTGTTCCTACTAAAACTTTATTCGCTGAAACAGATGCATTTGTGATGCATTGGAAAAAAGTTAAAGAATGGTATGACAGTGGTTTATACGGTTACAAGGGTAGAGCATGGGGAGATAATCAAGCTCCTTTTATAGCTGGTGAAGCTGCTTTTTGGTTTGGTTCTGCAGCATCATTTGGTGGAATGAAAGGTGTTGTGCCTAACTTCTCAGTTAATCATATTCCTTATTGGGATTCTGTAACTGGAGGTAAAGAGTATCCAACATTTATTGGTGGTGCCGCTAATTGGATCTTAAATGGTCACACAGAAGAAGAATATAAAGGACTTGCAAAATTTATAGAATTTATGGGTTCTCCTGAAATGGATTTGTATTATCACAACATGACAGGATATTCTGCTGTAACTAAAGGCGGTATAGCTTTAGCTGAGACTATTAACTTTTATAGAACTTCTCCTTACCACAAAGCTGTTGGTGAACAACTAAGCTTAGAAGGTTCGACTATTCCTGGTGGATATAGAGCTGGTAACTGGCCACAAATTCGTGAAGTAATTTATGAAAATGTTGAGCCTATGTTAAATGGCAAGATATCTATCGAAAAAGGACTTGCGAACATGGATAAGGGTGCAGCTAAGTTGTTAAAACAATTTGCTAAAACTCTATAAATAACAATTTAAATGAGGAGGGTATTTAAGTACCCTCCTTATTATTTTTGTATGTATGAAAAAAGTTCAATTTAAATCCAGTTATTCGCAATATTTATTTTTAGCTCCACAGCTAGGGATTTTATTAATATTTTTATATTGGCCAATAATACAAACTTTTAAAGACGCATTTACAATGCAAGATGCATTTGGAATTAGTGTTCAGTTTGCAGGATTTGATAATTTTTTATTTATTTTTGATGACCCGGCTTATAAGATAGCATTTAAATTTACCATTATTTATAGCTTTGTCATAACTCTTATCACAGGAGCCATTGGATTGTTGCTTGCTGTTCAAGCAAATAACATAATGCATGGTAAAAGTACTTATAAAACACTTCTTATTTGGCCATATGCTATTGCTCCTGCTGTAGTGGGTGTTATGGCAAATTACTTTTTTAGTGAAAGATTTGGACTTCTCTACCATTTGTTTAATGACTTATGGGGCTTTAATTGGTACGAAAATGTTTTTGATGCTTATATCTATGTCATTATAGCTGGTTCTTGGAAACAAATTAGCGCTAATTTCATTTTTTTCTTAGCAGGTCTGCAGGCTATACAAAAATCAGTAATCGAGGCATCTATGATTGACTGCAAAAGTAGTTTTAGAAGATTTTGGTCAATTACTTTTCCATTATTAATGCCAACTACATTTTTTTTAATAATTATTAATATAACGTATGCTTTTTTTGATACATTTGGAATTATTGATACTACTACAATAGGTTCTCCATCAGGTGAAACGAGAACTCTTGTTTATAAAGCATACATGGATGGATTTAGGGGATTAGATTTAGGAAGTGCGGGAGCTCAATCAATAATGATGATGTTGATTGTTTTAGTAATTACAATTTTTCAATTTAGATACATTGAAGGGAAAATACATTATAATTAATGACTAGATTATTTACATCAAGCTTTTCTCATTTAATCTTATTTATAGGAATATTTATTATGATAGTTCCTGTATGGTTAATTTTTGCCAGCTCAACTCATTCAAGCTTATCTATTAATACTCAAGGTTTACAAGTTTATTTAGGTGATAGATTTGTTGAAAACTATATTAGAGTTTTATTATACAAGGGAGGTTTTTTTAAAGAAATTACTGCCTTAAAAATGTTTTTTAATAGTTTTATAATGGCAACAGGAGTAGCAATCTTATCAGTTGTTACATCTCTTATGGCTGCATATGCTTTAGTTTATTATAGAATAAAATATGCAACATTATTATTTTGGATAATTTTTATTACTATTTTAGTACCTTTAGAGTTAAGAATTTTTCCCACATACTCAGTTATGGCTAAACTTAATCTTGTAAATTCATATTTTGGATTAATTGTCCCAATTTCAGCTTCAGCTGTAGCAACTTTATTTTTTAGACAATTTTATAAAACTGTCCCAGATGAATTACTTGAGTCAGCAAAGCTTGATGGAGCAAATACTTGGAGATTTTTTATTGATTTCTTAGTGCCTCTTTCAAAAACAATGATTGTTGCCATGTTGATATTTATGTTTGTCTTTGGTTATAACCAATACTTATGGCCTTTATTAGTGACATCCCAAGAGCAATACTGGACAGTAGTTATGGGATTAAAGATGATGTCAGGTTCAATTGTGCATCGTTTTGCTTTTGTAATGATGTCTATGATACCGCCAATTTTAATTATAGTAATTCTGCAAAGACATTTTATTAAAGGAGTTTTTCAAGACAAATGAAAATTAAACCACTTCAGATAATTGCCCATATTATTCTTTTATTAGGAGTCTTGTTAATGGTTGTTCCAATCTGGATATCTTTTGCAAGTTCTACCCATGATTCAGTAACTATATTAACAGAGGGCATGAAATTTAATTTGGGAGACCAACTTTCAAGAAACTATAACGAAGTTTTAAATGAGAAAGGTGGGTGGTCCGAAGAAGTTACTGCTGGAAAAATGTTTATTAATAGTTTTATAATGGCATTTGGAATTGCAACTCTTAAAGTGGTTATTTCTGCAATGTCTGCATATGCTTTAGTTTATTTCAGATTTAAATTAGCTGTGCCTATTTTTTGGTTAATTTTTATTACTTTGCTTGTGCCATTAGAGGTAAGAATTTTTCCCAGTTATAAAGTTGTATCAGATTTAGGTTTAACAAATTCTTACACAGGTCTTGTTCTTCCATTAGTTGCATCTGCAACAGCAACATTTTTCTTTAGACAATTTTATAAGACAATCCCAGATGAGCTTTTGGAGTCAGCAAAATTAGATGGTGCCAGTACTTGGAGATTTTTCATAGATTTCTTAGTTCCGTTATCTAAAACTATGATTGCAGCAATGTTTATATTTATGTTTGTTTATGGATATAGCCAGTATTTATGGCCGTTAATTATGACTACTAGCGAGGAATATTGGACTGTTGTTATGGGAATGAAAATTATATTCACAGAGAGCTATGAGGGTGTTGCTATTCCTAGAACAGCAGAGAGATTTGCTTATATTATTTTATCAATGATACCTCCTGTTTTAGTGGTGGTATTTTTACAAAAATGGTTCATAAAAGGACTAATTCAAACGGAGAAATAAATGAGTTTTTTAGAATTAAAAAAAGTAACAAAAATTTATCCTAACGGCACTAAAGCTGTGCAAACAACTTCTCTAAATATAGAAAAAGGAGAATTTATGGTTTTTGTTGGACCATCAGGCTGCGGGAAATCTACTTTGTTAAGAATGGTAGCGGGACTTGAAGATATAACAACAGGAGATATTGAACTTGATAAAAAAATTATAAATAAAATTGATCCATCAGAAAGAGATGTTGCGATGGTATTTCAAAACTACGCATTATATCCACATATGAATGTTTATAACAATTTAGCTTATGGATTAAAAAATAGGGGCCTAGCTAAAGATGTAATAGAAAAAAAAGTAAATGCTGCAGCAAAGCTATTACAGATATCAGATTATCTAGAGAGAAGACCAGCATTGTTATCAGGAGGTCAAAGACAGAGAGTGGCAATGGGAAGAGCAATTGTAAGAAGTCCAAAAATCTTTTTATTTGACGAACCATTATCTAACCTAGATGCAAAACTGCGTATTCAAATGAGATTAGAGATTAAAAAACTTCAAAGAAAAGTTGGAGTAACAAGTATTTTTGTAACTCACGATCAAGTAGAAGCAATGACATTAGCAGATAGATTGGCAGTAATTAATAATGGAATAATCGAACAATTAGGAACACCAATAGAAATATACAATAATCCAACATCTGTTTTTGTTGCTGGATTTATAGGATCACCTCAAATGAATTTTATTGAAGGTGAGCTAAAAAATAATAAATTCAAAACTCAAGCATTTGAAATTACAGGCATAAAAAGTGATTTTGATGGAAAAGTTATTTTAGGAGTTAGACCTGAACATTTAGTACAAGCTAACAATGGATTAATTAAATTCAATGTTGATTTAGTTGAAAAATTAGGATCTGACAATCTTGTTTATGGTGAAATCAAGGATAAGAAAGATTTATTATGCTACCGAACACCAGGAAATGAAAAAATAAATTCAGGTTCTAAATTGGCATTAAATATTCAAGAAAACAAATTATATATATTTAATAAAAAAACTGGAAAAAGAATAATTTAAACTTGATACTATCTAAACCAAATCACATCAAGATTTATGGTCACAGAGGAGCGAGAGGTGTGTTGCCAGAAAATACACTTGAAAGCTTTAAATATTTATTTGAAAATAATTTTAGTGGATTAGAAGTTGATATTTTATTTTCTAAAGATTTAGTGCCAGTTATTACTCATGATTTTTTTCTAGATAAAGATCAGACCAAAGATTTAGATGGAAATTGGATTGAAGATGAAAATATAAAAATTATCAGTAAAACTTTTAAAGAATTATTAAATTATGACGTTGGAGCTGTTAATAAATTATCTAGTTATGGAAGAAGATTTTTAAACCAAAAAAGTTTAGAGAATCAAAGAATACCAAATTTAAAACAATTATTTGAAATATTAAATTCTTATAAAATTGAAGATTTGATAATTAATTTAGAATTTAAGTCTAGTCCATTAATTAACAACCTTGTCCCTGAACCTGAAGAAATTGTAAAACTAGTAAAGGAAGAAATTGAAAACTCTAATTTAAGCAATCAAATTTTAGTTTCTTCTTTTGATTGGAGGGTATTAAAAGAATTCAAATTACAATTACCAAACATTTCTAGGGGTTATTTATCAACACAGCAAGATTTAAAAAAAACTAAGAAAAATATTTATGAAAATTCACCCTGGATGGGAATTATTCCATTTTTCAATAACCTTGAGATTCCAAAAATAATCAAAGAATTAGGCGGTGAAGCTTGGCATCCTTTGTACAGAGACATCACGAAAAGAAATGTTGAAATTTCACATGAGGAAAATTTACCTGTTAATGTTTGGACAGTTAATAAAGAGGAAGATATGTTGAGAATGATAGAATATGGGGTAGATGGAATAATGACAGATTATCCAGTGAAACTTAAAAATTTATGCGAAAAAAAAAATATAAAGTGGTTTTAGCTTATTAATTCCAACCTGTTATAGTTTTAACTTCTAAGAATTCTTCTAATCCCCAAACTCCTCCTTCACGACCATTTCCAGATTGTCTATATCCACCAAAAGGAGTTCCTGAGTCAGCTCCATTTCCGTTTATATATACAGTTCCAGATCTTAATTTTTTTGCAACTCTTTTTGCTTTTGTATGGTCTTCTGTTTGTAGGTAGTTACCAAGACCGTATTCAGTATCATTAGTTATTTTTATAGCTTCATCTTCTGTTTCAAATGGAATTATAGAAAGTACTGGTCCAAAAATTTCTTTTTTAGAAATTTCCATATCATTTGTAACATTTGAAAATATTGTTGGTTTAATAAAATAACCTTTATTTAGATTATTTGGAAGTTCTGGTCCTCCAGTAGCTAATGTTGCTCCTTCATTTATTCCACTTTTAATTAAGTTAATAATTTTATCATATTGAACTTTTGAAACTACCGGACCAATATGATCACCTTTTTTTGATGCCAAATCTACTTTAATTTTATTAGCTTCGTCTACAGCTTCTTCAATAGCTTTTTGATAAATAGATTTTTCAACCAACATTCTTGTGGGGGCATCACATGACTGTCCTGAATTACTCATTACATTTCTAATTCCATCTCTAACAGCATTTGAATAAGAGTCTGCGAAAACAATATTTGCACCCTTGCCTCCCAATTCTAAACAAACTCTTTTAATAGTGTTTGCAGCATTTTTTGAAATTAATTTTCCAGCTCTTGTAGAACCTGTAAAGGATACCATATCTATATCTGAATGACTTGAGATTTGAGTTCCAACTCCTTCACCATCACCATTTACTAAATTAAAAACTCCAGGAGGAAATCCAGCTTCATCAATCATTTCTGCAAACAAAACACCTGAAATAGGTGCTATCTCAGATGGCTTAAGTATCATTGTACAACCAGTAGCTAAAGCAGGAACTACTTTTAAAGCAATCTGATTTATTGGCCAATTCCAAGGAGTGATTAGACCACAAACTCCTATAGGTTCATAACGAATATGATTGTTTGATTTTTCATTAAATTTTTTTTCAAAATTAAATTCTTTTAATCTTGATATAAAATCTTCTAAATGAGACTGGCCAGAAGAGGTTTGAACATTAGTTGACCACTCAATTGGTGCTCCCATTTCCATTGAAATGGCTTCGGCCATTTCTTTAAATCTTTTTTTATAAATTTCTAATAATTTTTCTAAAAGATTAATCCTTTCTTCCTTTGAAGTTTCTTTCCAAGTTACAAAAGCTTTTTTAGCTGATTTGACTGCTAAATCTGTATCTTCTTTATATCCTAAAGAAATTATAGCAAATATTTCCTCATTAGAGGGATTAATTACTTGAAAGTCATTTGGCTTTGAGGGATCTACCCATTTACCATTTATGTAAAATTTTTTTTTATTAATCATATTCAATTATTATTATATCAATTAAATTTCATATCCTTTTTCTTCTTTTTCCTTATCTAATAATACATCTGGAAAACCATTAGCCCTGAAGTTTATACCAAATTTATCTTCTAGTCTCTTAACTACCATAGAAGACCAAGCTCTTGATCCGTATTTATTTTCAGCATCTTTAAAGATATTTAGCACAAAAGGTGATATTTCTAATGGTGCATTTAATTTTTTTGAAAGATCATTAAATAAATTCATATCTTTTTTTACCAAGTCCATTGTAAAATTTATATTATATGAGCCATTTAATATCACTTGGCTCTCAGTTTCATGAACGAATGAATTTCCCGATGAAATGCTTATACCCTTAAATGTTTTATTAAGGTTTAAATTAGATTTTTTTGCTATAGTCCAAGCTTCACCTAGTGCTGCCAAATGTACAGAAGCTAAATAATTAGTGATTACTTTTAAAATAGAAGCAGTGCCCAACTCTCCTGTATGAAGTATCTGTCTACCCATTGCTTTTAATACAGGAAGAATTTTTTCAAAATATTTCCTTTCTCCACCTACAAAAATTGCAATATTTCCAGTTGTTGCTCTATGACATCCACCACTTACTGGACCATCTAGTGGAATAGATTTTTTATTTAAAACTAATTTACCTAATCTTTTAACTTCAGATTCATCAGTAGTACTCATTTCTAACCAAATCTTATTTTCTGAAAGTCCACTAATTACTCCATCACGAGACTCCATTACTTCTGCACAGATTTCTGGCGATGGTAGACATGTGATTATTAAGTCTACTTTTTCAGTAAGTTCTTTTGCTGAATTTGAAATTTCTGCTCCTTTATTTTTAAAATTTTCTACTATTTTTTTATCAATATCCATAACTGTGACATTAAATCTGTTTCTTAACAAACTTCCTGCCAACTTTCCCCCAACATTTCCTAAACCAATGAATCCAATTTTCATAATTACCCTATATTTTTTTTTAATAATTTTTTTTTTATGATATAATTAATTAATCAAAATGTACTTATCAAAATTATTAAACTCAAAATTAAAATTTTTAGCTTACTTTTTGATATTTTTTCTATTTTTTAGCAAATTAGGAGCAGAAACTATAAAACCGAATAATGGCATAGAACCATTTCAGGTTGTTAAAATTCAATTAAGAGGTTTAATGAATAACGACAACCCTAAAACGGACCATGGAATTGAACAGACATGGGAGTTTGCACACCCTAAAAATAAAAAATTTACTGGACCTTTGGATAATTTTAAATTGATGTTAAAAGGAAATTTATATTCTATGTTATTAAATCATAAAGACCATAAAGTAATTGAAGTCTTTTTGTCTGATGAGATAGCTACATTTGAAGTTACAGTATTGGATTTTGAAAAAAATTATTATAAATTTAAATGGCAGGTAGAAAAATATATTAATGAAGGACCTTTAAAAGACTGTTGGTTAACCACTGCAGTTTCTCAGCCAATTCCTCTAGGATCTTCAATTTAGCATTAAATAATTTTGTTTCGAAAAATATGAAAATTTAGTAGAAATCCATAATGAAATCAAAAGCAAAAGTAGTTGTAATAGGTGGTGGAGTAGTTGGAGTTAGTGCTCTTTATCATTTAGCAAAAAAAGGATTGTCAGACGTAGTATTAGTAGAAAGAAAAGAACTAACTTCAGGATCTACATGGCATGCTGCGGGTCTACTACCACTGTTTAATATGAGTTATTCTGTTGGACAACTTCATAAGTATGCTGTTGATCTATATAAAACTTTAGAAGAAGAAACCGGAAAAAACGTAGGTTTTAGTGTTGTTTCAAACATAAGATTGGCAAGTACCAAAGATAGAATGGATGAATATCATCAATATGCGGGAGTTGCACAAACAATTGGAGTTAATGTAAAGTTTTTAACCCCTAATCAAGTAAAAGAAATCTGGCCATTATGTAATACAAGCGACTTAATTGGAGCAATACAACATCCTGAAGATGGATATATTCAGCCAGCAGATTTAACACAAGCATTAGCCACAGGTGCCAGAAATAGAGGAGCAGAAATTTATAGAAATACAAATGTAATAGGAATTAAACAAACGAAGACAGGTTGGGTAATAGAAACAGACAAAGGAACGATAGAATGTGAACACGTAATTTCATGTTCAGGAAATTTTGCAAGACAAACTGGAAAAATGGTTGGCTTGGATATACCTGTTATTCCGGTTGAACATCAATACATAGTCACAGAGCCACATCCTGAAATTCAAAAAAGAAAAAAAGAAGGCCTTCCTGAAATGGGAGTTTTGAGAGATAGTGATAGCAGATGGTATATGCGAGAGGAAGCAGGGGGATTAATATTAGGACCATATGAAGATGGAGCTCCATGTTGTTATGTAGATGGCCCTTCTAAAGACTCAGAGTATGAATTGTTTCAAGAAGATCTTGATAGGCTTGCTCCACATATCGAAGGTGCAATTCATCGAGTACCAGCATTTGGTGAAGTAGGTGTTAAAAAAGTTTATAATGGAGCCATATGTTATACACCAGATGGAAATCCTATAGTTGGACCCGCATGGGGATTAAAGAATTTTTGGATAAATGAAGGTCATAGTTTTGGAATAACAGCCGCAGGTGGTGCAGGATGGCAATTAGCAGAATGGATCGTTGATGGAGAACCAACAATTGATATGCTTGGAGTAGAACCTCGAAGATATGGAGATTATTGTTCTAAATCATATTTAAAAGAAAAAAATGAAGAGGCTTATAGAAATGTCTTTATTATTCATTATCCCGATGAAGAAAGAACAGCTGCAAGACCTTTAAGAACAGCACCATGCTATGACAGGATGAAAAATCTAGGTGCTGTATTTGGTCAAAAATTTGGATGGGAAAGACCAAATTTTTTTGCAACAGATGGGATGGAACAAAAAGACGATTGGTCTTTTAGGAGATCTAATTGGTTTAAAGCGGTAGAAAAAGAATGCAAAAACGTAAAAGAAAATGTTGGATTGCTAGATATGACTGCATTTGCAAAATGTAGAATAAAAGGACCTAAAGCAGAAGAATTTCTAGATAATTTAGTAGCTAACAAACTTCCAAAAAAAATTGGTAGAGTTAATTTATGCCATGCTCTTAATACAAAAGGAGGAGTGCATTCAGAATTTACAATTATGAGAGAAGCTGAAGATAGTTTTTACTTAGTTTCAGCTGGAGCATTTCAAAGGTTAGATCATGACTGGATATTAAAATGGATGCCTTCAGATGGATCAGTTCAATTTGAAAATTTAACTAATAGCTTAGGAGTACTTGTTGTTTCAGGTCCAAAGGCAAGAGATTTGATGACGAAAGTTTCAAAAGATGATTTTTCTAATGATAACTTTAAATGGTTAAGCTCCAAACAAGTAGATATTGGCAACGCACCATGCACTGCTATGAGAGTTAATTTTGTTGGAGAATTAGGATGGGAGCTTCATCATCCAATTGAATATCAAAACCATATATTTGATAAGTTAATGGAACAAGGTAAAGATCTTGGTTTAAAACCTTTTGGAATTAGAGCTATGAATAGCTTAAGAGTTGAAAAATCATATAAGTTAGTAGGCACCGAATTATCAATAGAGTATGCCCCTTATGAAAGTGGTTTAGATAGATTTATTCATCCAAATAAGGGAAGTTTCATTGGATTGGAAGCATTAAATAAGTGGAGAGAAAAAGGTTTCAATAATAAACTTGTTACAATGGAAATTCATAATGTGACAGATGCAGATGTTTTAGGAAATAATCCAATATATGAAAATGGAAAAGTTGTAGGTAGGGCAACTGGTGGAGATTTTGGTTTTAGATTAAATAAATCTATAGCTCTAGGAATGCTTAAACCAGAGCTTGCGACAACAGGTCAAAAATTAAAAATTGATATTTTAGGAAAAATACACGACGCTACAATTTTGGAGGAAAGTCCTTATGATCCAGAAAATAAATTGTTAAGAGCATAATGAAAATATTAGTCGCTGTTAAAAGAGTTATTGATTACAATGTTCAGGTTAGGGTTAAAGAAGACGGAACAGGAGTTGTTACAGAAAATGTAAAGATGTCAACCAACCCACCAGATGATAATGCTATTGAAGAAGCAGTTAAAATTAAAGAATCTGGAAAAGCAAAAGAAATTGTTGCAATCACAGTTGGCGAAGACAAAGCTCAAGAGACTGTTAGAAAGGCCTTAGCTGTTGGAGCGGATAGAGGAATTCACATTAAGGTAGATGGAACAATTGAACCCTTGGCAGTATCAAAGATTTTACAAAAAATTGTAGATAAAGAAAAACCCGATTTAATTTTTATGGGCAAGCAAGCTATCGATGATGATTGCAATCAAACAGGTCAAATGCTTGCAGCTTTATTAAATTGGCCGCAAGCTACCTTTGCTTCTAAAATCGAAGTAAAAGATAAATCATTAGAAGTAACGAGGGAGGTTGATGAAGGATTAGAAACAATTGAAGTTAACATCCCAGCGATCGTAACTTGTGACTTAAGATTAAATGAACCAAGGTATGCATCACTACCAAATATTATGAAAGCCAAAAAAAAACCTATAGAGCAAATTAATGGCTCTGAATTGGGAATAGATATTAAACCTAGAATAGAGCAAATTAAAGTTGAAGAACCACCAAAAAGAAAAGCAGGAATTAAAGTTGCTAGCGTAGCAGAACTTGTGCAAAAATTAAAAAACGAAGCAAAGGTTATATAATGTCAGTATTGTTAATTGCAGAACATAATAATAATGAAGTAAGACCATTTACATTAAATGCAATTACTGCAGCTTCTCAAATAGATCAAGATTTACATGTATTGGTTATCGGAAAAAAAATTGATGCAGTTTCTAAATCAATATCAGAAATACCAAATGTAAAAAAAGTAATCGCAGTAGATAATGAAATTTATGAAAACTATTTAGCTGAAAACTTTACTCCAGTAATAATAAAACATTCTGAAAATTATTCACATATAGTTTGTTCAGCAAATACTTTTGGTAAAAATTTAATGCCTAGAGTAGCAGCATTATTAGATACTTCTCAAGTGAGCGATATAATAAAAGTAATATCACCTGATACCTTTTTAAGACCAATTTATGCGGGAAATGCTTTCGCAACAGTAAAAAGTAATGATAAAAAAAAATGTATTACTATTAGACCAACGTCATTTGATCCAGCACAAACTTCAGGAGGTTCTGCTGAAATTATAAAAGCTGAAAAAGAAGAAGCTACATCATTAACTAAATTTATTAAAAGAGAAGAGGTTAAATCAGATAGACCTGAACTAGGAACGGCCAGAATAGTAATTTCTGGTGGAAGAGGGATGGCAAGTGGTGAAAACTTTAAATTAATTACTGCAATTGCTGATAAATTGAATGCTGCAATTGGTGCCTCTAGAGCAGCAGTAGACGCTGGATACATAACTAATGATCACCAAGTAGGTCAAACAGGAAAAGTTGTTGTTCCAGATTTATATATAGCAGTTGGAATTTCAGGAGCAATTCAACATTTAGCAGGCATGAAAGAAAGTAAAATAATAGTTGCAATAAATAAAGATGGAGAAGCTCCTATTTTTAGCGTTGCTGATTATGGTTTAGAGGCCGATTTATTTGAAGCTCTTCCACAATTTTTAGAAGAATTGAACAAATTAAATACTATACAAAAATAGCAAATACTGTAAAAAAATAACATTATGTCCAGAGAAGTGATGGAATACGATGTTGTGATTGTGGGTGGCGGACCTTCAGGACTTGCAACTGCCATTAAACTAAAACAACTAAATAAAGATATCAATGTTTGTGTTTTAGAAAAAGCATCTGAAATTGGAGCACACATTTTATCAGGAAATGTTTTTGAAACTAGAGCATTAGATGAATTAATTCCAAATTGGAAAGAATTAAATTCTCCGATAAAAACTAAAGTTACAAATGAAAAATTTTTATTTTTAGGAAAAAAAAAATATTTGAGCTGGCCAACCTGGCTACTTCCAAAAGTTCAACAAAATCATAAAAATTATATTATTAGTTTAGCAAATTTGTGTCGATGGTTAGCTGAGCAAGCAGAGGCATTAGGCGTAGAAATATTTCCAGGTTTTCCAGCAAGTGAAGTTTTACATAATGAAAATGGATCAGTTAAAGGAATAGCTACACAAGATATGGGATTAGATAAAGAAGGCAATAAAAAAGATAGTTTTGAACCAGGAATGGAACTTCATGCTAAAGTTACTGTATTTGCCGAAGGATGTAGAGGGCATCTAGGAAAACAATTGATAAAAAAATTTAATTTAGATGAAGGAAAGGATCCACAACAGTATGGCATAGGGTTTAAAGAAATTTGGGAAATAAATGAAAATAAACATGAAGAAGGATTGGTAATGCATACTGCTGGTTGGCCACTTGACAATAAAACTTATGGAGGAAGTTTTATATATCATGCTGAGAACAAGCAAATTTATTTAGGATATGTAATTGGTTTAGATTATAAAAATCCATATCTATCTCCTTTTGATGAATTTCAAAGATTTAAGACTCATCCAGCTATTAAAAAAATTATTGAGGGTGGAAAAAGAATTTCATACGGAGCAAGAGCTTTAATAGAGGGTGGTTTACAAAGTTTGCCAAAAATGTTTATGCCAGGCGCTTTGTTAGTTGGTTGTGATGCAGGTACATTAAATATGCCAAAGATCAAAGGATCTCATACCGCTATGAAAAGTGGAATTATAGCAGCTGAAACAATTTTTGAACATTTAAGAGATAAAAAAGATTTATCTATTTATGAAGATAAATTTAAAAATAGCTGGTTATATGAGGAACTTCATGCGGCAAGGAATGTCAAACCTAGTTTTAACTGGGGATTAATTCTAGCAATAATATTTACAGGCATAGATCAAATATTATTTAAAGGAAAATTACCATTTACTTTAAGGCACAAACATTCTGATCATGAAACTTTAAAACCTGCAAATGAAATGCCAAAAATCGAATATCCGAAGCCTGATAATGTAATCACATTTGATAAAACTAGTTCTGTATATTTAACAGGAACCAATCATGCAGAAAATCAACCAGTGCATTTACACTTAAAAAACCCCGAATTACCTATAAAATATACTCTAGATAAATATGATGAGCCAGCACAAAGATATTGCCCAGTTGGAGTATATGAAATTCAATTGGAAAATAATTTACCTAAATTTATTATTAATTCTCAAAATTGTATTCACTGTAAAACTTGTGACATTAAAGAGCCATCTCAAAATATTACATGGGTAACACCTGAGGGTGGAGGCGGACCAAAATATGGAAATATGTAAGCTAAGAAAGATCTATTGCAAATTTTTTTAAAGTTTCAATTGGTACTAGTTTAAGAGTATTTTCGTGAGTTTTTTTTAGATAAATAGAACATCCTTTTCCTGCATCAATAGCTCTAGCGACCCAAGCTGCGCAAACACACCAACTATCACCATCTTTTAAACCTGGAAATCCGAATTCTGGATGTGGAGTTATTAAATCATTTCCAGCAGACTTACACCATTCTAAAAATTCATCATTAACCTTAACACATACCGTATGAAGACCGTGATCATTTTCATCAGTATTACAACAACCATCTCTAAACCATCCTGTTAAAGGATTTTTAGAACATTCTTCCAAATTTTCTCCTAGTACATTTTTTTGAATATTATCCGCCATAAACATTATAAAGATCGTCATCTATTTTACAGTTGAAAGAAATACATCTTCTTTCCTCATCAGTATCCTTAAATGGAAAAACTGTGTGCATTAAATAATTTGGAAAAAAGTAAAAATCTCCAACTTTAGGAACTATATTTAAAGTTGAATGACTTAAAAACATTTTTGATCCATGAATAAGTTGTAAATTACCACCTCTGTAATCTCTATTTTGTTTTTCCTGATAATGTTTACCTAAAGTTTTTGGTACTTTTAAATATCCTGCTCCTGAAATATGACCATTATGCCAATGGGTTGGATTATATTCATTTTTATATTGTCTTACAATCCAAGAGTTAAGCATAACAAACTTTGTTATACCTTTTCCAATTTCTTCTTTCATCCATTTATCAATATTTGTCCCCAAAAATTTTACCCATCCTGACTTTTCCATAATTTCTTTTTCTAATTTTAATTCTTGAGTTACATCTCCAACTAAATCCTCACCGTGATTTAATCTTTTACTTTCATCTTTATCAATTATTACTTTATCAAAATGATCATTTAAAGTTTTTATAATTTTTTCTGGAATTTTTACTTTTAGCACAGAAGGTCCAAATCTTTTTATTATTTTAAATTCAGAGTCTTCCATTTCAATTAAATTTTAGTTGGATTAGGTTGACCTTTATAAACTTTTTCTGGATCGAATTTTTTTTCTTTTTCTTCAAATTTCATTTCAATATTTCTACCATTTTCTATTTTTCCTAAAGGTATTGATCTATAAAAACAAGATCTATACCCTACATGACAACTTGAACCTTCTCCTATATCAACACTTAGCCAAACTGAATCTTGGTCATCATCTATTCTTATTTGTTTTACTTTTTGAACAAAACCACTTGTTTTACCTTTATGCCAAATTTGTTTTCTTGATCTACTCCAATAATGAGCTTCCTTTGTTTCAATAGTTAATTTTAAAGCTTCAACATTCATATAACCTTGCATTAAAACTTCTCTAGTTTTGTAACAAGTAGTTACCACTGGAATTAATCCATCATTATCAAATTTTGGTGATAATAATTTACCTTCTTCTATCTCAGCGACATTTTCTCTTTTTTTAAACATATATATGGATTTATTTAACATATTAGTGGATATAATAAATATTTTAAAAATAACGATTTATATATATAACGGCGACCATGAAATTAGTAAAAAACGAAAACAATAAAGATTCAGCAAATCAAGTTTCTGAACAAGAAGCAGAAGAAGCATTTAAAAAGATTTTTAAATGGATTGGAGAAGATCCAAATAGAGAAGGTTTGTTAGAAACTCCAAAAAGAGTTGTAAAAGCATTTAAAGAATATTTTAAAGGTTATGGAGAGGATCCAAAAAAGGTTTTAGAAAAAACATTTGGTGATGTAAATGGGTATGATGATATGGTTATTCAAAAAAATATATCTGTGCAAAGTCACTGTGAACATCATATGGCTCCAATAATTGGAATTGCACACGTTGCATATATTCCAAATCAAAGAGTAGTCGGATTAAGCAAATTAGCAAGAGTAGTTGAAATATTTTCTAAAAGACTTCAAACACAAGAAAGATTAACAATGCAAATTGCGCAGACATTAATGGAATCTTTAGATGCAAAAGGAGTAGCAGTTTCAATTGATGCCACACATCAGTGTATGACTATGAGAGGTATAAAAAAAGAGCAAGCATCAACGGTAACAAATTATTATATGGGAAAATTTAAAGAAGATTTAGGTTATCAAAATAGATATTTGCGATTTATAAGCAAATAAAATTCTGTATAATAAAATTAATGTCCGATAATTTCAAAGCAATTGTAATTAATCAAGAAGGTGAAAATTTCTCTAGAGAAATCAAAGAAATAAATAAAGCCTTTTTAGGCGAAGGAGATGTTCTTGTAAAAATTGATTTTTCTGATTTAAATTTTAAAGATGCTTTAATATTAAATAATGGAGGAAAGTTAGTTAGAGAATTTCCTAGAATTCCAGGAATTGATTTTTCAGGAAAAGTTGTAGAGAGCAATTCAGATAAATTTAATAAAGACGATGATGTTATTTTAACAGGATGCAGAGTTGGTGAAGTTTATCATGGAGGATATTCACAATACGCAAAAGTTAAAAAAGAATTTCTTGTAAAAACTCCAAAAGGAATTTCAAACAAAGAGGCTATGATACTTGGTACAGCAGGCTTTACATCAATGTTGTGTGCCTTTGCAATAAAGGCTAGAGAAGAAATTTTATTAGGAGATAAAGTAAACGATGTTTTAGTTACAGGTGCAACAGGTGGAGTAGGTTCTATTGCAGTAATGGTTTTATCAAAACTTGGATATAATGTTACAGCTGTTACTGGAAAAGTAGACCAAGCTGATACTTTAAAAAAGCTAGGAGCATCAAGCATAATAGATAGAAAAGAATTTGAAGGTGAACCAAAGTTATTGGGAAAAAGTATATGGGATGGAGTAGTTGATACAGTGGGTGGAAATATTTTAGCACATGCAATTTCTCAAACAAAACATTCTGGGATTGTAGCTGCATGTGGAAATGCTGGAGGAATAAAATTAAATACAAATATCATGCCTTTTATTTTAAGAGGAGTAAAACTTTGGGGAATTGATTCAATAGCAGTTGGCATGAAAAGAAGAGAATTTGTTTGGAGCCAAGTAAATAACTTAATTGATTTTAATATTTTAAATGAAACTGTAAAAGTTGTAAGTATGAATGAATTATTAGAATTATTTCCAAAAATGCTCAAAGGTCAATTATCTGGAAGAATAGTAGTGGATGTAAATAAATAATGGATTGGGATAAATTAAAAATATTTCATACTGTAGCTGAAGCTGGAAGTTTTACTAGTGCAACTGTAATATTAAATTTAAGTCAATCAGCTATAAGCAGACAAATTCAATCTTTGGAAGATGATTTAAAAGTTAAATTGTTCGAAAGACATGCTAGAGGATTAACATTAACTGAGAATGGTGAATATGTATATAAAACTGCTCGCGAAGTTATTTCAAAACTTAAAGAAGTAGAAGCTACACTAGGTGACAGAAAAGATAAACCAAGCGGAAAACTTACAGTATCTACAGTAGTAAGTTTTGGTACGACTTGGTTAACTCCTAGAATTCAAGAATTTATGCAATTAAATCCAGATATTGAGGTAGAATTAATATTTGATGACAAAGAATTAGATTTAAGCACGAGACAAGCTGATATAGGAATATTTATGAGAAGACCAAAACAATTAAACTATATTCAAAAAAAACTTATAGACATTAACTATCATATTTATGGTTCGCCTAAATATTTGGAAAAAAATGGATTTCCAAAGACTATTAATGATCTTAACAAGCATAAATTTATATCTTTTGGAAAAGGAGCACCATCACCAGTTTATAATCCTGATTGGGCTCTTAAACTTGGTATGAAGGATGGAAAAAAAAGAAAAACTTGTATGAGAGTTAATAGCGTTTATGGTTTGCTTTTAGCTGTTCAAAGTGGAGTAGGTTTGGCAGCTCTTCCAGACTATTTAACTGTAAAACAGCCAAATATTGTAAAAGTTTTACCTAAAATTGAAGGCCCGATAACAGAAGCACATTTTGTTTATCCTCAATCAATGAAAAATGTAGCTAGAGTGCAAGCTTTTAGAAACTTTCTTTATAGCAAAATATCTGAGTGGGAGTTTTAATACAACCTGCGACAATCAGTGCGATTGATAATCATTATCATTAAGATTAATTCCTATTCTCATTATATTTAATAAATACATAAAAGAAGGGTAAAAATGAAAAAAATATCAATTTCAGCTTTAATTCTTTCATTGTTCGTATCGTCTTTTGCAATCGCAAACGAAGTAAACATTTTCAATGCAAGACATTACAAAGCTGATGCTGAACTTTATGGAAAGTTTACAGCAGCGACTGGAATCAAGGTAAATTTAATTAACGGTAAATCAGGAGCTTTAGAAAAAAGAATGATAGAAGAAGGTTCTGATTCTGCAGCAGACTTATACATCACAGCTGATGCTGGTAGATGTGGTGCATTTCAAGCAAAAGGTATGACACAAAGTGGATTAACTTCATCGACAATTAAATCATCTGTTCCAAAAAACTTTAGAACATCACACTGGGTTGGAGTAGCAAAGAGAGCAAGAATAATTTATTACTCACCAGAAAGAGTTACTGGTGCTGAATTATCTGGCATGACTTATGAAGGACTAGCTGATCCAAAATGGAAAGGTAGATTAGTAATTAGAAAATCGAGCAACATTTATAATAAATCTCTTGTAGCTTCATTAATTGCGAATAATGGAAAAAAAGCCACTGCAGAATGGGCAAAGGGAGTTGTTTCTAACATGGCTAGAGAATCTACAGGAAACGATAGAGCTCAAATTATGGCAGTAGCTGCTGGAGAAGCAGATATAGCTGTAGCTAACACATATTATTTAGCTCTTATGTTGTCTGGTAATAAAGGTGCAGAACAACAAGCAGCTGCTAAAAAAGTTAAAGCATTTTTTCCAAATCAAGATGGAAGAGGAACACATATGAATATTAGTTGTGCCGCTCTAGTTAAAGGTGCTCCAAATAAAGCAAATGCTATTGCACTTGTTGATTATTTATTATCAGCTGAAGCTCAAGAGCACTTTACTAATAATACTTTTGAGTTTCCAATGATTGCTGGTGTTTCACCAAGTCCATTAGTAGTAAACAATTTAGGATTAGATTTTAAACAAGATCTAAAAACAAAAGTTTCTACTTACGGAAAAAATCAAGCTGCTGCACTAGAAGTAATGACAGCTGCTGGTTGGAAGTAGTATGGAAATAAAAGAATTTATTACTGAAGTCGATTATAATAAATCTTCTGAAGCGTGTCCCACATGTTCTTTGGAGTGTAAAAAAATCGATAACAGAATAAATGGTAGAGATATATCCAAAATTGAAACTAAGGAGGTTCCGCACATCTTAAAAGTTTTTAATTTTTGATATTCTTGAATTAGTGTCCACGGCACGGGTCTCCTTTCGCTGTGGACACTTTAAGTTTTCATGATTATAAGGCGGATTATAATATGAAAAAAGTAGACATTTGGTACATTAGTTCATTTTTAATTTCATTTTTAGTTGCTATTCCGATATTGACTGTTTTTTCAAGTTTTTTTGAAAATACCTCTAATTATTTTGAAATTCTTAAACAAACTTTTTTTCTAGAATATATATTTAATTCTTTAACTCTTTTGATTGGAGTTATATTTTTAACATTTATTTTAGGAGTAGGCTCGGCATATATAGTTTCTTTTTATCAGTTTCCTGGAGCTAATTTTTTTAAATGGGCTCTAATATTGTCTTTTGCTGTACCTCCTTATATCTATGCATATTCTTTATTCGCTTTTTTTGAAAATTACGGGACAGCATTTACAATATTAAAATATTTGTTTGGAGATGGAAATTATAACAAACATATTCCAAAATTTGATGGCATGTTTGGCCTTATATTATCAATCTCTTTCTCTCTGTATGTTTATGTATATATACTTGCGAGATCGTCATTTTTATATCAATCACAAAATTTAATAGAATTAGGTAAAAATCTTGGTTTTTCAAAATTTAAATCTTTTTATTCAATAATATTACCCGCAGCTCGACCTGCTATAGTTGCTGGTTTATCCTTAGTAGCAATGGAAACTTTAGCTGAATTTGGAGCAGTAGATTTTTTTTCTGTAAACACTTTAACAACTGGTATTTATAATGCTTGGATAGCTTTTGATGACCTGGCATTCGCAAATAGGATTTCTTTTTTTCTTTTATTATTTATATTTATATTATTTCTAACTGAAAATTTATCTAGAAAAAATGCCAAGTATCATTTGGAAACAAAAGGTGGATTTAAGAAAAAGGAAAAAATTAAACTTTATGGATGGAAATCTTTTTTTGCATTTTCATTTTGTTTCATTTTATTTTTTTTAAGTTTTTTATTTCCATTAAGCCAAATGTTATACTGGACAATTAAATTCCCTGAAAATTTGATTGACTTGAAAATTATCGATCTTTTGTTAAATACTTTATATCTAGTTTCTTTATCAAGTTTAGTTTTAATATTTTTCGCCTTAATATCTAATTATGGAAATAGAGTTTCAAATAAAAAAATTTTAAATATATTATCTACTTTATCAATTTCTGGCTATGCAATACCTGGAGTAATTCTTGCTATAGCATTTATAACTTTTGTTGCATGGTTTGACGAAAATATGATTAAATCATTTGGATTTTTATCAATAAAAAAAATATTTATTGGTTCTGTCTTAGGTTTAGTTATAGTTTATTTTGTAAGATTTTATTCATTAGCTTTTAATGGAATAAAGTCAGGATATGAAAAAATGAATATAGCCGTTGACGAGAGTGCTTATCTTCTTGGATATTCTAAAACAAAAACTTTTTTAAATATTCACATTCCTTATTTAAGAAATTCACTTTTATTTGTTGTTATATTAATTTCATTAGAAATAATCAGAGAATTACCAATTACGCTAATTTTAAGACCATTTAATTTTGAAACTTTCGCAACAACAGCATATATTTCTGCATCAGAGGATTTGTTGGAAGCTGCTGCAGTCCCATCTTTATGTTTGATAATTATTGCAAGTTTCTTTATTTTACTTACGTCTAATTATATTTTAAGAGATAGAGATGAATAAATATTTTTTAGAAATTAAAAACGTCAGTTTTAGAGCTGGAGGAAAAACTAAAGTAAGAAACGTTTCTTTTAATATTGAAAATAAGGGAGATATAATTTGTCTTTTGGGACCATCTGGTGTTGGTAAAACTACTATCCTTAGAACGATTGCAGGATTAGAAAAAATTAAATCTGGATCAATAAAACTTAAAGGTAATATTTTATCTTCTTCAAATGATCATATTGAACCAGAAAATCGTAATATATCTCTCTCATTTCAAGAAAATAGTTTATTTCCTCATTATACCGTTGAAAAAAATATATATTTAGGTGCTGAAGCAAAAAAGTTAAATGGAAAAAAGAAAATAAGTCCAAAAAAAATAATTAAGTTGTTAAATATTGAAACAATATTAAGTAAATATCCTCACCAAATAAGTGCAGGGGAAGCTCAAAGAGCTTCACTTGCTAGATCATTAGTAACTCAACCTGATCTTTTGCTGTTAGATGAGCCATTATCAAACGTTGATCAAAGTTTTAAAGAGGAAATACAAGTTCAACTAAAAAAACTTTTAAATGATTTAAAAATAACAACTATTGTAGTTACTCATGATTCTTACGAAGCTTTTTATTTAGGAAATAAATGTGGTTTAATTTTAGATGAAAAACTTAAGCAGTTTGATGATCCATATAATGTATATCATTTTCCAAATTCTATTGAAGTTGTAAATTTTCTTAATAGAGGAATTCTTGTACCCGCAAAAGTTACGGGAGAAAACAGTCTTGAAAATGATGATTTAGGAACAATTAAAGGAAATTTTATTAAACATTATCCAAAAGGATCAAAAGTTCAATTATTACTACAACCTGAAGATTTAGAACATGATGATAAGAGTAATCTTAAACTTGAAGTAGTAGATAGAAAATTTAGAGGTACTAATTTTATATATACACTTAAAACTCCAAGTAACAAACTTATACCAGTTTTTGTTCATTCACATCATATACATCAACATGAGGTTGATGAAAAATTTGGAATAAAAAGACCTATAAATATAGATCATATTGTTTGCTTTTAAATTTATCTTGATATAATTTTAATTATTAAGGGGTGTCGAAAGACTGAGAATATACTCTTAGAACCTGTCCGGTAATTCAGAAAGGGATTGAAATGGATAACATTAATATAGTAAACCAAACATCTTCAATTTTTCTAATTTTATTTATAAGTTTTATTTTTGTAGTTATTGGAGTTTTTTATTCAAAAAATTATAAAGGTTTAAGCAACTATTTAGTTGCAAACAGATCAATAGGGACATTTTCATTAACTACGAGTTTAGTCGCTTCAGCTTTAGGTGCTTGGATTTTATTTGGACCCGCATCCGCAGCTACTTGGGGTGGAATGGGTTCTGTAATAGGATACGCTTTAGGAACAGCTTTTCCATTATTTATTTTATTTTATTTAGGTGAAAAAATTAGAAAAAATTTTCCGAAGTGTAAAACATTAATAGAAGCAATAAGATTAAAATTTGGCAATAAATTATTTAAATTAATTTTACTTTTATCAATATTTTACATGACAATATTTTTAATTGCAGAAGTTACTGCTGTATCTATTTTAATTAATTATATATCAGGAACCGATTTATGGATTACAGCTTTAATAGTAATTACAAGTTCGCTTATTTATACATTATACGGTGGATTAAGAGCTTCTATTTTTACTGATAATATTCAATTTGTTATTTTGGGTATATTATTAGTTATTGCTTTTTCATATATAATTTCAATAAACTCTAATGATTTTACATTAGAGGCAATTAAATTAAAAAACCCACATTTATTAAGTTTAGATTATCTACCTAACTACACCGCTGGATTAACTTTCTTTATAGCTGTAGCTGCTACTAATCTTTTTCATCAAGGAAATTGGCAAAGAGTTTATGCTGCTAAAAATATTAAAATATTAAAAAAAAGCTTATTAATTTCATTTTTAATAATAATACCAATAGTATTTTTAATGGGATTTAGTGGCTTGGTGGCTATTTCTTTAGATTCAAAAGTTATACCAGATCTTGCTTTCTTTTTTTTATTATTAAAAAAACAAAGTCTAACTATATCAATTGTTATCGTTATATTAGCAATTTCGTTAACTATCAGTAGTATTGATACTTTAATAAATGCTATATCAAGTTTAATTGTAGTAGATGGTAAAAAGATATTAAATATTAACGGTGATTATTTAAAAATATCAAAATTTATAATTATTATTTTATCTACAATAGCTTTTATAATAGCATCAAAAGGCTTAAGTATTTTATATTTATTTCTTCTAGCAGACTTATTTTGTTGTGCGGCGGTTTTTACAGTATTTTATAGTTTTTATTCAAAATCATTAAATGAAAAAAATGCATACACATCAATTATTTTTGGATTATTGCTAGGATTTTTATTATTTCCTACTCCAGATTTTTCAAAATCTATTTTGGTAGGAATATTATTTCCTATTGAATTTTTCCCTGAATTTATGTCTAAATCTTTACTTTTTTTATCATTTGTAATTGCAACTTTTATACCTATATTGGCTTGGAAAATTAAATAAAATGAATAATATAAAAATATATGCTTAATTTTATAATTCCATTTATAATATTAATTCTAGTAGTTGTATTCATTCATGAATATGGACATTATTATTTTGCAAAAAGATATGGTGTAGGTGTCACAGATTTTTCAATTGGATTTGGTAAAGAAATAGTGGGTTGGAATGACAAATCTGGAACAAGATGGAAAATTTGTTTTATACCTTTAGGAGGTTATGTTAAGTTTTTTGGTGATAGGAATGTGTTTTCTGAGAGTGATCAGGAAGAGATGATCAAAAAATATAATGAAGAAGAGCGTAAAAAATTATTTGTATTAAAACCTTTATACCAAAGATCTTTAATAGTGTTTGGCGGACCTCTAGCAAATTTTATTTTAGCAATTTTAATTTTTTCTTTTATTTATATGTTTTCTGGAAAAGATTTTACACCAGCTATTATTAATGAAGTTCAAAAGGATAGCCCTGCAGAAGTAGCCGGAATGAAGAAAAATGATATTATTTTGGAAATTGATAATAATAAAATAAATAGCATTCTGGAAGTTTCTAAACTTATTACAATGTCAACTTCTGAATACATAATATTTAAAGTTTCAAGAATTGATGATGAAATTTTATTAAGAGTTAAACCAAATTTAGTTGCAGGTGAAGATAACTTAGGTAATAAAGTAAATAGAAGAATTGTGGGAATTAAACTAAGCCCATACAATAATGAAATTAATCATATTAAATTAGGTCCAGCTCAAGCTTTGTATCATTCTTTTAACGAAGTTTATTTTGTAACTACTTCTTCATTAAAATACTTAGGCTCTATGCTATTAGGTTCGGGGGACAGTTCTCAATTAGGAGGACCAATTCGTATTGCTAAAATCACAGGTCAAGTCGCGGAATTTGGAATAATACCTTTTTTAAGCATTATGGCTTATATCTCAATAAGCTTAGGATTAATAAACCTTTTCCCTATACCTTTGTTGGATGGCGGACATTTAATGTTTTATGGTTTTGAAAAATTATTGGGAAGACCATTGAGTCAAAAAACTCAAGAAGGATTTTTTCGAATCGGCATGTTTTTATTGATATCATTGATGTTTTTCGCAACTTTTAATGATTTAAAAGATTTAGGTCTATTTTAAAGGCTTTTTTATTAAAAAAAACATAATAAAATCAACGGTTTTTAGACACTATATATTGTGTAAAAAAAATAAATTAATACTAAAAAAAAGCTTGAAATATCAACATTTTTGTTAAGTATGTAAAAAACCTTTAAACCGGAGCTAAAATGAACAAAAAACAATTAGTGGCAAAATTGGCTGGTTCTTTAAATCAAAGTAAAGCTGATGCTGAGCGTACTTTTGACACTATTACCAACACTATTTTAGATGCTTTAAAAGGCGATGATTCAGTTAAAATAGCTGGTTTTGGTACATATAAAGTAGCTAAAAGAAAAGCTCGAATTGGAAGAAACCCTAGAACGGGTGAGCAAATACAAATCGGAGCTTCTCAAAAGGTAAAATTTTTACCTGCAAAAGCACTTAAAGAAATATTCAATAAGTAACTTTTAAAAAACAGCCTTTATTAATTAATTTTAATAAAGGCTGTTACTATATGCAAAAACTGCATGACTATTTTTTATTATAAGCATTAGTTTTTAAATTTTTTAAATTTATAAACCAAAATTAATAATGGAGGTTTATGAATAAATTTTTAAAAAAATTAGTTACACCGGTTATTACATTATTTTTTTTACTAAATATGTCTAGTGCCGGTATTGCAGAAACAACAGTTTCTGCAGAAGTAGGTTTTATATTTAATACATTTCTTTTTTTAGTTTGTGGATTTCTCGTCATGTTTATGGCTGCAGGATTTGCAATGCTAGAAGCAGGAATGGTTACATCAAAAAGTGTATCTGTAATTTGTGCTAAAAATATCGGTTTGTTTTCAATTGCAGGAATAATGTTTTGGTTGTTTGGATATAATTTAGCTTATGGAATTCCAGAAGGTGGTTTTATTGGAAAATTCATACCATGGTCAGATTCAAGCTCAATAGAGACTGGTTATTCAGATGGATCAGACTGGTATTTCCAAATGGTATTCTGTGCTACAACGGTATCAATTGTGTCAGGTACAATGGCTGAAAGAATTAAATTATGGCCTTTCTTTTTATTTGCTGCAGTTTTATCTGGAATTATTTATCCGATTGTTATGGGTTGGCAATGGGGAGGTGGATGGTTAGCATCTGCTGGCTTTTCTGATTTTGCAGGATCAACTTTAGTTCACTCTACAGGTGGAGCTGCTGCCCTAGCAGGAGCAATTTTACTTGGTCCTAGATTAGGAAGATTTACTAAGAGTGGTGAAGCAGCACCAATAAAACCTTTTGCAGCATCTTCAATTCCATTAGTCACAATTGGAATATTTATTTTATGGCTAGGGTGGTTTGGATTTAACGGAGGCTCACAATTAGCGATGGGTACAGCTGATGATGCAATAGCAGTATCAACTATATTTATGAATACATTTTTAGCAGGTGCTGGTGGCGTAATGGCAGCAGCTACAATAACAAGATTAGGATTTGGCAAAACAGACGTTGTTCAAATGTTAAATGGTTGTATCGGTGGATTAGTTGCAATAACTGCTGAACCATTAATGCCATCACCATTAGCAGCAATCTTAATAGGTGCAGTTGGAGGAGTTATAGTAGTATATGGAACTAAATTCCTGTTATCTCTAAAAATTGATGATGTTGTTGGTGCAATTCCAGCTCACTTGTTTGCAGGAATTTGGGGAACTTTAGCAGTTCCAATTACAAATTCTGATACTTCATTTGGTGCACAGTTACTTGGAGTAATTTCAATTAACGCATTTGTATTCATAGTGTCATTCATTATCTGGGCACTTATGAAAAATACCTTTGGTATTAGATTAAGCAAAGAAGGAGAATTAAAAGGTACAGACGTTACTGAAACAGGAGTAATTGCTTACGCTATAAGAGATTAACCTCAAGGTTAATAAGGAGACCCTTTGTTGTCCCAACTCTCATTTTTACAAAGGGTCTCATTAAATAAATTCAACTTCATTTTCATCCCAAACTTTTTTCCAATCAAAATTTGGCGGGATTCCATACATTGTATTTACGTTTGAGCAATGCATTGCAAGTGAAGGAATTGGCGATAAACACGTTTCTTTTTCATATATTTCATGCAATTTTTTCTCCATAGGATGATGTCTTTTTGTGCACATTTTTTTTAATTCCTTCATATGCTTTAAAAGCATTTTTTTACTTGAAAGAAATGTATTAAGTGTTTCATTGATTTTTCTCCAATGTCTTTTATTTCCAAAATATATAGAAGTATTATCTATGTTTGAATAAAGGTATGGATAATCGGAAGGACACAAAAATATTTCTTTATTTAATTGTGAACATAATTTTTCATAAGCAAATAACATTTCAGTTATAGCTATTTTTTCGTGGACATAATCATCTTCAAGAATGTAAAAAAGATCTGAATTTTCATTTTCAACGAGTTCAAAAGATTTATAATTATTTCTCATATTTGAAATCATATTTTTAGAAATTTCATTTCCATCTGTGTCTGTTTTTTCAATTATATCTAAAAATTCATCATCACGCAGTTTAATGATTTCATATTCTATTTCGTTATTCTTAAGTATAGAATTTATTTTATTAATTATCTCAATTTTAGATTTGTCATCAGTAATTATAATTTTAAATTTGATATTTTTAAAAATTTTTTTCGCATATTGACATGATTTAACTACTGAATTTATTGTTCTAAAAGTATATTCTTCTTTTGGAAATTCAAAAATTCTTTTTTTATTTTGATCTAACATTACTTGGTTATTATTTATATCTCCAAACGTATATGATCTTATAATAATTGTTATGCTTTCAACCACTCTAGTAATAGAAGTTTCGCCAAGAGGTATTGTAATTGATTTTACTCCACCTTTGCTTAAATTTTTTCCTACATACAAGTTTTCATCTGGTAAAGTTAAGTTAGATTGATCGATAATTTCATATCCAAATTTTCTAATTAATTTTACAAAAATCTTTTTTATAAAACTTTTATTTTTATTAATTTTATTTTTCATTATTATATTGACTTTAAATAATCTAATACTTCTTTAGCATGTTCTTTAACTTTAACTGATTTCCATGTTTTTAAAATCTTTTTATTTTTGTCTATAATAAATGTACTTCTTATTACACCTTTGAATTTTTTCCCCATAAACATTTTATCACCCCAAACTTTATATGCTTTTATAGTTTTTAATTTATTATCTGATAGCAAATCTACTTTTAAATTGTATTTATCTATAAATTTGCAATGACTTTTTTGATCATCTTTGGAGATACCATATACTTTTGCATTTAATTTTATAAAATTTTTATTTAATTTACTAAAGTCTATTGATTCAATTGTGCAACCGGGAGTATCATCCTTTGGATAAAAAAATAGCACAATAAACTTATTCTTAATTTTGCTTAGATTAATTATTTCATCATATTGATTTGGTAGTATAAAATTAGGTGCCTTTTTGCCACTTTTATTGTTTTTAATCATAGGATATATTTATACTATTATGACAATTAAATCACCTCAATCGCTCGTCTCTGAAGCATTAAATGAAGTTAAAACTATATCGGCTAAGGAAGCATTGGAACTTTCACAAAATAATAAATGTAATTTAATAGATATTAGAGATGGATTAGAACTTGAAAGGGAAGGAACGGTTGAAAATTCATTCAATATTTCAAGAGGATTATTGGAATTTTCTATTCATCCCGATAGTCCATTCATCCAAGAAAATGGAATAGATCTTGATAAAGAAATAGTTTTATTTTGTGCTGCTGGAGGAAGATCAGCGTTGGCAGCAAAAACTCTTAAAGAAATGGGTTTTGATAAAGTTTCTCATGTACAAGGTGGTTTTTTTTCAATGAAAAACAGTGGATTTAAGATTGAGTAATTTTATTATATTCATCTATTGCAAAGTCCAATCTATCTTGTCCCCAATAAATTTTACCATTAACGATGAATGTAGGTGCTCCAAAAACTTCCTTTTTAAAAGCTTCATTAGTTAAATTTTTTAAAAGATCTTTAGTTTTTTGATCTTTAACTTTTAAAATATATTCATTGTAATCAATTTGTAAGCTATTTAATATTTTAATAATTTCTTTTTCATCTGAAAGATCGATATTGTAACACCAATAAGCGTTAAAAAACTTATCTATATAATTTTTTTTTTTATTTTCTTCTAATGTTAGAACGCCTCTCATAATATTAAGAGAACTTATTGGAAATTTGTCATTATATTTAAAATTTATTTTAAATTTTTCAGCGATTAATTGACAATCATGTATTGTGTATTTTTTTTTAGATTCAATAAAAGCAGCAGCAGTAATATTACTTAATTTATGCAATCCACCAAGTAAAATTGGTTTATAAATAAATTTGATATTTGATGTTTTTTCGATTTCTATTATTCTTTTGTAAGCTAAATATGTGTAAGGACTTACAATGTCATAATAAAATTCTATTTCCTTAGTCATACAGACTTAATTTTTTTGCAAAAAATATTCTTACAATCCAATATATTAAAATACCAAAAGGACCAACGAAATAGGTAAAAATTAAAGGAACAAAAACCATAGCTTTTGGCACCATAAATTTTTGACTATCTCTTACTATCCATGCTCCACAGAATAAATTTATTGCTAAGAAATGAATCCAAAAGAGTATTAAAAATGAGCTACTTGAAAATAAATCAATAAGCTCGTCAATTCCAGCATATAATCTAAAAATTTCAGATAATTCAAAACCAGAAATATAAAAGTTATAAAATAAGTATATGTAAATTGGAGTTAAAATAAAATATGGAATAATCGAAGCAATAAAATATCTACAAAAATTTGATTGTGGAAAAAAAATTAGAATTATCCAAAAAGGAATTATTCCAAAGTTCAACCACAGATATATCATTTCAACAGTAAAAAAAGTAGATATTTGTTCGAACATAAGAAATTATATTATATTACATCATTTTATGATTCCTATAAAAAATAAAAAAAAAACATTAGAGGCTACAGTTGAGGAAATGCGCAATTTTTCTTTCACATATATAGAAAAATATGCGCCTTCAAAACAACAATTAAAAACTTATTTGTTAAAAAAATACATAAAAACAAAAATTCCAAATGTAAATAAAAAAAACATAAACAATTTAATCGATGTAGTTCTGGAAGATCTGGAAAAATCGAAATTTATTAACGATAAATTTTATTCTAAATCAAAGGCAAAATATTTAATACAAAAAGGAAGTTCAATTAATAAAATTAGAAGTTATCTATTTAATAAAGGCATTAATGACAAATATATAAGTGAAACAATAAACAACATAAAAGATGATAATGATGATCAAGATTTTTTTTCAGCAATAAAAATTTGTAAAAAAAAAAGAATAGGACCTGCTAGAGATGAAAATAATAGACCATTGTTTTACAAAAAAGATTTAGGAATTTTAGCTAGATCAGGATTTGAATTTGAAACATCTAAAAGAGTATTGGATATAGATAAAGAGGATTATTTAAAGATAATTAATTTTTTATAATTATTTTTTTTTATTTTTTTGGTTTAAATAAAAATCAATTTTATTTCTTATATAATTTTTAACCATTACAAAGACAATTAGTCCAAATATTGACACAGATACAATTATTATTAAAATTATTCTAATTCGTTCGTCCATATTAAAGATTATTGCTTCTTTTTAAAATTAAACTTGGATTTATAAAATTTTTTTTTCCATAAAAAATTTCATTATTTTCAAAATCAGAAATTATACCACCTGCATTTTTTAAAATAGCATGACCAGCTGCTATATCCCACTCAGAAGCTCTAGGTTCAGCGACATACAAATCAAATTCTCCAGATGCAATTACACAAAATTTTAAAGAGCTTTTCATTTTTACAAATTCTGTAACTCCAAATTGATTATGAAAATTTTTTATTATTTGTTTCAAATCACTTGAATATGAAACTGCTTTAATTTCATTTTTTTTAGTTTTTTTTTCACAGGTCAATCTTAATGTATTATTATTATTAATTTCATAACTATTTTTATTTCCATAAGAATAAAATAATCTTTCTTTTGCTGGAGCATATATAATCCCAAGCTCAGGAATTTTATTAATTACCAATGATGCATTTAGTGTAAATTCATCTTTATTATTTATATAATCAAAAGTTCCATCTATTGGATCAATTAACCAAAAATTTGTTAAATTAGATTTTGACTTATTTAATGAACTTTCTTCTGAAACTATAGGAATCTCAGGTGTTAGAATTTCAATTTTTTTTGTTAATAATTTGTTTACCTCTATATCCCCATTTGTTACAGGAGTATTATCTGATTTAATTTCTTTTTTTAAACCTAACTTTCTCAATTCTAATGATTTTTTACCTGCATCAAAAAAAGTTTGAATAAGTTCAAAACATAATTTTTTTAAGTTTATTTCAGTCATTTAAATTTTTTCTAATATAATATTTTTAGCATTTATTACTTTTTTTCCTACATTTTCAAAGTTTACTGTCACTTTTTCATTTATTATTGATTGAACTTGACCAATTCCCCATTCTTTATTTGCTGGATTTATTACTTTATCTCCTGGATCATAATCTAAAATCATTTAATTTAACTTATAATAGAAATCAGTATAAATACCATCAATATGAAATTAAAAAAAAATTCTATCGGTTTAGATAAAAAACCAAAAGATACTACCGTAGTAGTTGCTATGTCTGGTGGAGTAGATTCTTCTACTGTAGCTGGGATGATGAAGAAAGAAGGATATAATGTCATTGGTATAACTTTAAAATTATACGACAACACTAAAGAAGTTGCAAAATCTAAGCAATGTTGTTCAGGACAAGATATTATGGACGCAAAAAGAGTATCTAATAAATTAAATATAGATCATAAAGTTTTATATTATCAAAATAAATTTAAAGAAGGTGTAATTGATAATTTTGTAGATAGTTACCTACATGGCGAAACTCCAATTCCATGCATTCAATGTAATAAAACAGTTAAATTCAATGATTTATTTGAAGAATCTAAAAATTTAAATGCGGATGCTCTTGTGACAGGGCACTATGTAAAAAGCTTAACAAATAATAATGTAACTAATATGTACAGAGCTATAGATAAAAATAGAGATCAAAGTTATTTTTTATTTAACACTACAAGAGAACAATTAAATTATTTAAGATTTCCTTTGGGAGGATTGCTCAAAAAAGAAACTAGAGAAATTGCAAAAAAATTACAATTAAATGTTGCTGATAAACCTGATAGCCAAGATATTTGTTTTGTTCCGAACGGAGATTATGTATCTGTTATTCAGAAATTAAGACCAGAAGCTTTTAGTAAAGGAAATATAAAAAATTTAAAAGGAGAAGTTTTAGGTGTT
>CACLLR010000003.1 GCA_902607805.1 uncultured Pelagibacteraceae bacterium | reverse complement strand
TTTCTAAAGTTAAATTCTTATCAGAATCATTAGTAGTTTTTTCATTTTGTGATTCTAGCAATTTAATTAATTCACTATCATTCTGATTTACATTTGATGCTTCACTTTCTTTTTCAACAGGAACTGGTAAATCTTCATAATCGGGAGGCATCATTAATGGATTTTTCTTTTCAACTAAAAATTCATCGTTAGAGTCAGATCTTTTTTTCCCTTGAATTACATCTTGAGCTCCTTGACACGAAAAGATTATAATTGAAGTAATTATTATTAAAAAAAACTTTTTAATTTTTTGTAACATTTTTTTTACTATTGTAATCTATTAATTCAATTAAGATAAGAAAAATTATACCAATTGAAATAAATATATCTGCAACATTAAATATAAACCAATGATATCCATTATAATTTAAATCTATAAAATCTGGTACCGCTGAATAATATAACCTATCAAAAAGATTTCCCAGAGAACCTCCTAAAATAATTAAATACAAATAAACTCTGATATCATTAGATGAATATATTAAATAAATTATAATAAGATTTATTAAAATTATTAATGTAGTTATTAAATTATAAATAAGTAAATTATCAGAAGATAATAATCCAAATCCAATTCCTGAATTCCAAACTAAAATTAAATTTATATATGAATTAACTAAAATATTTACCTCTCCATAATTTTCTGCAACATTAAGGATGTAAATTTTTGATATTCTATCAAATAAAAAAATAAATATTACTATAATTAAGTAAAAAAAAAAATTTCTTGGAACAAATTTGCTCATTAACTTATTCTATTTTGCCATGCCTTTCACAATGTTCTTTTCGAATTTTCCAACAAACAGGACACTTTTTTCCGTCTGCTTTTGAAGCTAAAGACTCTACATCGTTATCTATTGTTTCGTCATGTAAAACATTTACTTCAGAAGTTATAAATAATTCTTCAAAATCAGTATTATTATATTTTTTATAAAATTTATCCTTTAATTTTAATTCAATTTTAGCTTCTAAGCTTGATCCTATAATTTTTTCCGCTCTTTTTTCTTCAATACTTATATTGCAGTTATCTCTTATTTTTTTTAAATCAAGCCACTTTTCGTTTAATTTTATATTATCCCAATTATTTGGAATTTTAATAAATTTCTCTAAGTGTATGCTTTTTTCATTTTTACTAATTATTAAATAAATTTCTTCAGCTGTAAAACTAAGTATGGGTGCAAACCATTTTAAAAGCGATTCTAGTATTATATTTAAAACAATTATACAATTTTTTCTTTTTTGTGAGTCTAGTTTATCACAATACAAGGTATCTTTTCTTATATCAAAATAAAATGCTGAAAGATCTACTGTACAAAAATTTAATAATTCTTTGTAAAGATTATGAAAATTATAAGTTTTGAAATTTTTTTCAAAACTTTTACTTAATAAAAATAATTTATTAAGCATATATTGTTCAAGTTCAGGAAATTTACTTATATCAATATCTTTAAAATTAATTTTTGTAAAATTATCATTTATATTTCCCAATAAAAATCTAAATGTATTTCTTATTTTTCTATATGCTTCTGCATGTTGTTCTAAAATAGAATAATCAATTCTTAAATCTTCAGCATAATTGGATGCAGCAACCCAAACTCTTAAAATATCTGCTCCATATTTTTTTAAAATATCCTCAGGGGCTATTGCATTTCCCAAAGATTTAGACATTTTATGTCCTTTTCCATCAACTACAAAACCGTGTGATAAAATACTTTCAAATGGAGCTCTACCTCTAGTCCCACAAGACTCTAGAAGAGATGAATGAAACCAGCCCCTATGTTGATCTGATCCTTCTAAATACATCGAGGCAGGCCATTTTAAATCATTTCTTTTTTCTAGTACAAAAGAATGGGTTGATCCACTGTCAAACCATACTTCAACTATGTCACTTAATTTTTCATAATTCTCAGCTTTATATTTTTTTCCTAAGAATCTTTGGGGATCATCTGAAAACCAACAATCAGAACCTTCTTTTTCATATATTTTTGCTATGTTTTCAAAAATCTCATCATCAATTAAAACTTCATTATTCTTTTTTGATACAAAAATTGGCAAAGGAACTCCCCAGACTCTCTGTCTTGAAACACACCAATCTGGCCTAGTTTCAATCATTGCTTTAATTCTTTCTTTTCCTTTGCTAGGATAAAAGACAGTTTCATCTAATGCTTTAAGAGCTTTTTTTCTTAATCCATGACTTTCCATTGAAATAAACCATTGTTGAGTAGCTCGATGAACCAATGGGGCTTTTGATCTCCAAGAATGTGGGTAAGAGTGATTTAATTTTCCATTTGCCAAAAGTTTATTTTGTTCTTTTAGTTTTTCTATAACTATTGAATTAGCTTTAAAAATATGAGTACCTTCAAAAATTGGAATATGTTTTGTATATCTGCCATTATCATCAACTGTTTCTAAAGCTTTAATTCCATTATTTATACATAAATTAAAATCATCTGGTCCGTGGCTAGGTGCACAATGAACAAATCCGGTTCCTTGTTCTGTTGTAACAAATCTTGCTTCTAACATTGGTACATCATATTCATAACCAATACTAAAAAAAGGATGCTTGCATATAGTTCCAAAGAAATCTTTACCATCAACTTCTTTTAAAATTTTAAATTTATCTAATTTACAATCCTTTATTACAGATTCTAAAAGATCTTTTGCAATAATTATTTTTCTATTTTTAAATTGATTATCATCTTTTAATTCAATAATTAAATATTTTAAATTTTGATTAAATGCTAAAGCTTTATTTGCTGGAATTGTCCAAGGAGTTGTTGTCCATATAATTATTTCACAGTCATTTAATTCTTTTAATTTACTATTCTTAATCAAAAAAGAAGCATAAATAGTGTCTGAGACATGATCCATATATTCAACTTCAGCATCAGACAAAGCTGTCTTCTCAACAGTTGACCATAGAACTGGTTTATATCCTTTGTAAAGACTTCCTTCTTTTAAAAATTTTCCTAATTCACGTACTATCTGAGCTTCTGCATCAAAACTCATCGTTGAATAATAATTTTCCCAATCTCCTATAACTCCTAATCTTTTAAATTGACCTTTGTGGACATTTATCCATTTTTTCGCAAATTCTCTACATTCTTTTCTAAATTCAACAACTGGTACTTCATTTTTATTTTTTTTATTTTTTTTGTATTGTTCTTCAATTTTCCATTCTATGGGTAACCCATGACAATCCCATCCGGGAACATAAACTGAATCTTTTCCGTCCATTTGATGAAACTTTGTTATAATATCTTTAAGTATTTTATTTAAAGCTGTTCCCATATGAATATTTCCATTTGCATATGGTGGTCCATCATGAAGAACAAATTTTTCTTTACCTTTAGTAATTTCTCTTAACTTTTTGTATAGATTTATCTTATCCCAATACTCAATAAGTCCAGGTTCTTTTATAGGCAAATTAGCTTTCATGGAAAAAGCTGTTTTGGGTAAATTTATATTTTCTTTACTCATTTTTTATAATTTATTTAGCAACTTTAATATCCTTTTGGATTTGTTTTCTTAATTGGTCAATATTTTTAAATTTTCTTTCTCCTCTAATAAAATTTACAAATTCAACTGTTAATTTCTTATTATAAAGATTTCTAGAAAAATTAAATATATTTACTTCTAAAAGGATTTTTTTTTGATTAAAAGTTGGTCTATAACCTAAATTTGCAACTCCTTTTAATGCTTTTTTGTTTTTTCCAATAAAAATCTTCACTTTGTAAACTCCCAGCATTGGAATAACATAATTTCTTAAGTTGATGTTGCAAGTTGGAAAACCAATTTTTTTTCCCATTTTTCTTCCTCTTTCAACAACACCTTGTACTGCCCATTTTCTATTTAAAAATTTGTTTGCTAAATTAATTTTTCCTTTTGAAAGATATTTTCTAATTAAAGATGATGAAATAATCTTAGAATTTTTTTTAAGTGGATTAGGATTAATTATTTTATATTTAAATTTTTTTTCAAAATTTTTTAATAAAGTTACACTGCCTTCTCTTTTATTTCCAAATCTAAAATTATTACTTACAAAAATATATTTTGCTTTTAGTTTTTTGTACAATATATTTTTTATAAATTTGTAGTATTTCATTTCTGAAAAATTCTTATTAAATTTTTTATTTATTACAAAATCAATATTATAATTTTTCAGATAATTTATTTTTTGTTCAAAATTAGAAATTCTATAATTTTTTATTTTTTGATTAAAAAACATTTTAGGAATTGGATCAAAAGTAATAACACCAATTTTTAATTTTTTCTTTTTTTTATATTTTTTTGCTAAATCAAATAATTTTTGGTGACCTAAATGAAGACCATCAAAATTTCCAATAAGAATAATTGAATTTTGATCTGAATAAGAAATTTTAAAATTTTTATATTTTTTAATTACTTTTACCATTTTAGTTTTGATTGAATAAAATCTACATTAACATTATATTTATCAAATATATCTTTAAAATTATTATTAATTTCATCTCTATGAATACCTCCGGAAATAAATAAAGAACTAAAATTTTGAATATTTGCACCTTTAATATCTGTATTTAAATTATCACCTATACAAAGAATTTTTTTATTATTTAGTTTAATCGACTGTTGATAAACTAATGGATAGGGTTTTCCAAAATAATCAACTTGTCCTCCATTTTTTTCAAATATTTTTGCAACTGAACCAGCGCAGTATTCTCGCTTATCTCCTCTATCAACTATTAAATCTGGATTGGTACATATCATTTTAATTTTTTTTTTATTATCTAGCAGTTTTGCATAATATTCTAATTCTGATTCATGCTCTTCAAAGAGACCAGTGCATAATATAAATTCTGAATCATTAATATGGTTAACTTTATTTTTTTCAAACAATTTAAATAAATCAAAGTCTCTTATTGGACCTATATGAAAAAATTTTGATTTATTTAGATTTTTACTTAAATAGTTTAGGGCTGCTTCTCCAGAAGTATAAACTTTTTCACATTTTCTTTTTTCTAGACCCATTTTTTTCAAAAATTTGATTACAGTAGAATTTGGTCTTGGCGCGTTTGTTAATAAAACATACTCTTTTTTTTTCCTTTTCTAATCTATCAAGAACATCTATTGAATCTTGATAAAGGTTAATTCCATTATGGATTACACCCCAAATGTCTATAAATAGTAAATCAAATTCTGAAATAATTGATCTAAGTCCCTGATTATCTAATTTTATGGTCATCACGGACATATAACTTAAAAAAATCAATATTTCTTGGGTTTTTTATAATTATAATTTTTTATGAATATCTTGAAATAATAGCTCTATGCATCTATATGAACTCAATATTTAAAGGAGTTTTTATGAAGTTTAAACCTTTGCACGATAGAGTGCTAATAGAAGTTTTGGACAGTAGTGAAAAAACTGCTGGAGGAATAATCATACCTGATTCAGCTCAGGAAAAACCACAAGAAGGCAAAGTTATTGCTGTAGGTGGCGGAGCTAAAACAGAAGACGGAAAAATTATACCAATGGATGTAAAAGTTGGTGATAAAGTATTATTCGGAAAATGGTCCGGAACAGAAGTAAAAATTGATGGAAAAGAATACAGCATAATGAAAGAGTCAGACATTATGGGTATTTCGTCTAAAAAATAATATTAACTTAAGGAGACTAATATGGCTAAAATAGTAAAATTTGATTCAGATGCTAGATCAGCAATGTTAAGAGGAGTTGATATTCTAGCTAACACTGTAAAAACAACTCTTGGACCAAAAGGAAGAAATGTTGTTATAGATAAATCTTTTGGTGCTCCAAGAACAACTAAAGACGGCGTTACAGTAGCAAAAGAAATTGACCTGGAAGATAAATTCGAAAATATGGGAGCTCAAATGGTTAAAGAAGTTGCTAGTAAAACAAATGACGAAGCTGGTGACGGAACTACAACAGCAACAATTCTGGCTCAATCAATAGTAAAAGAAGGGTGTAAATATGTGACTGCAGGCATGAACCCAATGGACGTTAAAAGAGGAATAGAAGCTGCTGTAGATTTAGTAAAAGAAAAACTAATTTCTTCTGCAAAAAAAGTTAAAGATAGTGATGAAATTGCTCAAATAGGAACTATTTCTTCTAATGGAGATAAAGAAATTGGAAGCATGATAGCAAAAGCAATGCAAAAAGTTGGAAATGAAGGAGTAATAACTGTTGAAGAAGCAAAAAGCATTGAAACTGAACTTGAAGTAGTAGAAGGTATGCAGTTTGATAGAGGATATTTGTCACCTTATTTTATTACGAATGGCGATAAGATGACTACCGAACTTGACAACCCTTTAATTCTTCTTCATGAGAAAAAATTAACTAATTTGCAACCAATGGTTCCATTGCTAGAATCTGTAGTACAAGCTGGAAGACCATTAATGATAATTTCTGAAGATGTTGAAGGTGAAGCTTTAGCTACACTTGTAGTTAACAAATTAAGAGGTGGATTAAAAGTCGTCGCAGTTAAAGCGCCTGGTTTTGGAGATAGAAGAAAATCGATGTTAGAAGATATTGCAATTTTAACTGGTGGAAGTGTTATTTCTGAAGACTTGGGTATTAAATTAGAAAATGTAAAACTAACTGATCTTGGTTCTGCAAAAAAAGTAAAAGTAGACAAAGAAAATAGTACCATTGTTAGTGGATCTGGAAAAAAATCTGATATTGAGGCAAGATGTGCTCAAATCAAACAACAAGTTGAAGAAACTACATCAGATTATGATAGAGAGAAACTTCAAGAGAGATTGGCAAAACTAGCTGGTGGTGTAGCTGTAATTAAAGTTGGAGGAGCAACAGAAGTAGAAGTAAAAGAAAAAAAAGATAGAGTTGAGGATGCACTTAATGCTACTAGAGCTGCTGTAGAAGAAGGTATAGTAGTAGGTGGCGGATGTGCTTTACTTTATGCTTCACAAGAGCTTGATAAAGTAAAAGTCAAGGGCGATGATCAAAAAGCTGGCGTGGAAATCGTTAAAAGTGCTCTCCAAGCACCAATAAGACAAATTACAAAAAACGCAGGAGTTGATGGTTCTGTTGTAGTTGGGAAGTTATTAGAAATGAATAAACCTTCTCATGGATACGACGCTCAAACTGAAGACTATGTTGATATGTTTAAGGAAGGAATAATAGATCCTGTTAAAGTTGTAAGAACAGCTTTACAAGATGCTGCTTCTATTTCTGGATTATTAGTAACAACCGAAGCTATGATAGCTGATAAGCCGGAAGAAAAGGATGCTTCAGCTGGCGGAATGCCTCCTGGTGGAATGGGTGGAATGGGTGGAATGGGTGGAATGGGAATGTAATTCCTGTTTAATTCTATTAAATCCTAGAAAAATTCAAAACCCCTAGAACTAAAAGTTTTGGGGGTTTTTTTTTATGTGTTAATATTAAAATATGAGAATTATATATAGTTTTATATTTATTTTTTTTTGTTTTAATTCATTTGCACATCAACCTAAGTTGATAAAATATTCTCCTTCGGAAAATAATCCACATAAAGTAATATTTCCAGAAATTTCAAAAGCTTACTATGGTAAACTTGATGGGGAACCACATTATTACATTATAAAAAGTGATAAAGAATTTCTTTTTTATACTGGAATTTTGAGCCCAAAGAGAAATGAAAATTATACTTGGCTATCAATAGATATTATAAATGAAAATAAAGAAATAATTTTTAAAGCAGATGGAAAAAATTTTAAATGGGAGCCTTGGTATGAACCGTATGCAAGAGATTGGTACTGGAAAGGCCCTGAGATTGGTGGAGAATTAAATAAAGAAACTGGATTTAAAAAAAGCTTTCCTTTAGAATCAGGATCATACTTACTAAAAATATATAATGATGATAATAGCGGAAATTATTCTTTAGCTGTTGGAGAGGCTGAGTTTTTTGGTTCAAATCTATGGGAAAAAACTTTAACTTGGACGCCAATAATTTTTTATATTGGTCCTTACATGGATATTGTTCATTGGAAAAAATTTGATATTAGAGCGTATATTCCACATATAATAATATTAGTTTTATCTTTTATAATTTATTTAGTAGTAAAAAGAATTTTTTTTAAAGAAAAAAATTACCTTAATTAAATTAACATTTTTAAGGTGGTCTAAATGTTAATCTAACAAACTTATGCAGTCTTTTTCTAACAAACCACATAGACTGATTCTATAAAATCAAACTGGTTGTAGATATCACTTTTTAAGAGAAACTTTTATTTACTAAATATAATCCCAAAGCTACCGCAGGCCCAACTCCAAAAGCAAATAATAATGTACCAATGCCTACTATGCCGCCTAAATACCATCCAATTGAAACAACTGTGATTTCCAAAAAAGCTCTTACTAATGCGATTGGAAAGTTGGATTTCCTTTGTAATCCAGTCATTAATCCATCCCTAGGTCCAGGCCCCAAATTAGCTATTAAATAAAATCCACTACCAAGACCAACTAAAAATACTGCCAAAAAAGCTAATAAAATTTTTGATATAAAACTATCTGGTGTTTGAACATAGTTTAAACAAATATCAATCATTGCAGCAATTATAATTGCATTTAAAATTGTTCCGATTCCAGGTTTTTGACTTAAAAAAATCCAAAGAAAAATTACAAACAAACTTATAAAAAAAGTTATTAATCCTATTGAATAATCTATGTGTAAAGATATACCTTGGGCTAATACACTCCAAGGCGATGCTCCAGTAGTAGATACTAATAATAATCCCTCTCCTATTCCAAATAAACTCAAACCAAAGCATAAAAATAAAAATGTAGCTAGTTTTGGCCTTAAATTAAGGGGTTTTTTTGAACTCCAAGAAACTTTTGGTATTTTTTTTATAGTTAAAAACATATTTTTAACTATTATTTATACTTTCTTAAATTAAAATCCAATAAAATGAGAAAATATTTTATAATAATTACAATACTATTGTTAGCATCAAAAACTTTTGCACATACTAATCATTATAAGGGGATAAAAAAAATTGAGATGGATGTTATTAGGAATGGAGAAGTTATTGGTTACAGCAATTATTTCTTTGAACATAATGATAATAAAATGACTGTAAAAAATTACACTAAGTTTGAAGTCAAATTATTAGGAATAACTGTATTTTCAATTTTAAGTGAAGCTATAGAAAAATATAAAGATGATAAATTGATTTTTTTTAAGTCTCATACATTCCAAAATAATAAAGAAAAATATGTAAATTTAAATTACGATTATTCATCAAAGAAATTTAAAATTCATGGATCTTCTTATGTAGGTGAAGCAAATGAAAATTGTATTATAGGAAACTGGTGGAATCATAAAATTTTAAAAGCTACAAAACAAATTAGTCCTCTTTCTGGAAGTATAAAAGAACAAGTAGTTACATTTATTGGAGAAGAAAAATTAATTATTAACAATATTGAATACTTGGCTGATCATTTTAAATTAAAATCTAAAAATGAAAATTTAACAGATGATAAAAAATTAAATTTTGATATATGGTATAATAAAAAAAATAATTTAATAATAAAAGTTTCATACTCTAAAATGGGAGAATGGGAATATAAATTGAAAAATTTTGAATAATGGCTATTTGGGGAAGTTTAATTGGAGGAATGATAGGTTTTTCATTAGGAGGCCCTTTTGGAATGTTATTGGGTTCTTTAATTGGAGGAAAAATATCTAGATCAAAATCTGGTTTTAAAAAATTTGCTCAACCACAACAAATATTTGCTTTATCTCTTATAGTATTGTCGGCTAAATTAAGTAAATCTGATGGTCAAGTTAGCAAAGAAGAGTTGGTAGCTGTAAAAGATAAATTAAAGATTCCTGAAAATGAGTTAGATCAAGTAGGAAAAATATTTAATAAAGCTAAAGAAGAAAGCACTGGATACGAACCATATGCTCAGCAAATTGCTCAAATTTATAAAGGAAATATTAATGTATTAGAAGAAGTTATAAATATACTTTTTTATATAGCAGAAGCGGATGGAGAAGTTAGTATTTCAGAATTAAAAATGATAGAAAATATTGCCAAAATATTTGGGCTAAATGAAACTCAATTAAATGCGATTAAGGAAAGTAGAAAATCATCTGATAAACTTAATCCTTATGTTGTTTTAGAAAGCAAATCTGACGATTCTATTGAAATTATTAGAAAACGTTACTTAAAACTAAGTAAAGAACATCATCCTGACTTATTAATGAGTAAAGGTGTACCCCAGGAAGTTATAGACGAAAGCAAAGCAAAAATGAGAGCTATAAATTCTGCGTGGGATCAAATTCAAAAACTAAAATCTAATTAAAATTGTTCCGACTCGGTTGATCCTTCCATTGCAGTGGTGGAACTTTTTCCTTTAGTAATAGTATTTGATACTGCGTCAAAATATGAGGTGCCAACTTCTCTTTGATGCTTAACACTTGTGTATCCATCTTTTTCTCTAGCAAATTCATGTTCTTGAATTTTTGAATAAGCAGACATTCCCTCTTTTTTATATTTTTCCGCTAATTCAAATATAGCAATGTTTTGAGTATGAAATCCTGCTAATGTTATAAATTGAAATTTATAACCCATTTCTCCAATTTTTCTTTGGAAAGATCCTATCTCTTCATCAGACAAATGTTTTTTCCAATTAAAAGAAGGAGAACAGTTATAAGCTAACATTTTTCCAGGAAACTTTTTGTGTATAGCATCTGCAAATTTTTTAGCTTCTGCTAGATTAGGAGTTGCAGTTTCACACCAAATTAAATCTGCATAAGGTGCATATGCTAAACCTCTAGAAATAGCTTGATCAATTCCATCCTTAACATAAAAAAATCCCTCAGGAGATCTTTTTCCAATTAAAAAAGGTTTGTCATTTTCATCAAAATCATTTGTAATTAATTTTGCAGCATTTGCATCTGTTCTAGCAAGAATTATTAAAGGGACATCAGCTATATCAGCTGCTAATCTTGCTGCTTTTAAATTTCTTACCATTGTACTAGTTGGAACTAAAACTTTTCCTCCCATGTGTCCGCATTTCTTTTCACTAGCAAGTTGATCTTCAAAATGTACACCTGCGGCACCAGCTCTTATAAATTTTTTTGTAAGTTCAAATACGTTAAGAGGTCCTCCAAAGCCTGCTTCTCCATCAGCAATGATAGGCAACATGTAATCAACTTTTTTGCTTTTATCCATTTCACCGTCTGTTATTTCCATATGCTGAATTTGATCTGCTCTGATTAATGAATTATTCATAGTCTCTACAAGTTTTGGAGCACTGTCATATGGATAAAGAGATTGGTCCGGATACATTTCTCCTGCACTATTTGCGTCTGCAGCTACTTGCCAACCACTTAAATATATCGCTTTTAATCCAGCTTTAGCATGCTGAACTGCGTGATTGCCAGACAAAGAACCAAGAGTATTTACATAGGATTCAGTGTTCAACAATTTCCATAATTTTTTTGATTGCATTTTACACATTGAATACTCAATCTTAATTGAACCTCTTAATCTTTCTACTTGTTCAGAAGTATAATCTCTCTTAATTCCAGCAAATCTTTTTAGATCATATGATATATTCTCAGCCGACATTATTCCCCCTCTTTATAATAATTTGCAGATAAACCTAAATCAGAATAATTATTTTGAGTTATATTCTTCAGTAAACTCATTCATGCCACTAGAGCCCCAGTCGCAGTGATCATCTTTAATATAAATGCCTTTTGACTTATGATCAGAATATTCTTCTTGATTTGTAAATTGATGGTTATTTTCTATGTTTTTAATTTTGTTTTTTTCCATGTAAATTTTATAATTTACAATATTTACAAAATCTACATTATTATTCAATTTACTTGTAAAATATATAAATTTTGTGTAAATATAAATTTACAAAATTTACAAATTGTAAAATGAGTAAAATAGACACAAAAATTGGTCCTAAAATTAAAGCATTTAGACGACAGCTGGGAATACAAGCAAACAAACTAGCTGAAGAAATGGGAATTTCACCAAGTTATTTAAATTTAATTGAGAGCGGTAAAAGAAAGATTGATGGGGATTTGCTTCTTAAAGTCTGTGATAAATTAAAGATAGAACTTTCTGATTTAACAAGCAAAACAGATTTAAATCTCGAAAGCAATATATCTGAATTATTAAGTGATGAATTGTTTGAAGACTTGGACATTCTGGGACCTGAAGTAAAAGATCTTGTAAATACTAATCCTAAAATTGCAAAAGCATTAATTAAATTGGGTGATAATTTTAAACAAAAAGATCATGATATTATAAATAAAGTAGAAAATATTTCTGGAAAAATTATTGATAGCAGAAAAGCTGCTTTTCCAGGAGAAGTTATTTCTGACTTTTTACAAGAAAATAAAAATTTTTTTCCGAAATTAGAGAATTTTGCAAATTCAATATTTGAAAATATCAAGCAAAATAATAGAACAAGATATATTGCTATTTGTGAATTTTTAAAAAAAGAATATGGCATAACAGTAAAAGATATTATTCCAGCTGAAGGAAAACCTTTTTCAAAAATTTATAAAGTAAAAGATAAAGAATTACTCTTATCAGATTATCTTTCTCTTGAAACAAAAAAATTATTTGCTGCAGCACAAATTGCTCAGGTAGGTGCCTCGGAAGTAATAGATCAATACTTATCATCTTTTAATTTTCCTACAGATGAATCAAAAAAATTAACTAGAGTTGCTTTATTAAATTATTGTGGTGCAGCAATTTTAATGCCATATGAGCTTTTTCATAAAGAGTGTAAAGAATTAAAATATGATTTAGAACTTTTACAAAATACTTTTGCTACATCTTTTGAACAGGTTGCTCATAGAGTTACCTGTTTACAGGATCCAAAACTTCCTGGTATACCCTTTCATTTCTTAAGAGTAGATGTTGCTGGAAATATTTCAAAAAGATTTTCATTGTCTGGAATAGAAATTCCACGTTATGGAGGAGCTTGTCCAAGATGGAATGTTTATTCTGCTTTTTCAAGACCAGGAGTAATTCAAGCCGCTGTTAGTAAAATGACAAATGGCGAAAAGTATGTATGTATTGCTAAAACTGTAGAAAAAGGAGTTGGCAGGTATGGACAAAAAAAAAGTATGTTATCAATAGGCTTAGGTTGTGAAGCTAAATACGCAAAAGATTTTGTATATACTGAAAATTTAGATTTAAGCGATAAAAAATCTGAAGTACCAGTTGGAGTATCTTGCAGAACTTGTGATAGATTAGATTGCTCTCAAAGAGCTTTTCCACCTTTACATAAAAAATTTGACATAGATATAAACAATAGAGGTGTTTCTGTTTATGTTAGTGATTAAAATTATTTTTTAGATCTTTCTTTGGCTAGTAACTGTGTCAGTGAATCTACCATATAATCTGATGCTTTAAATATCTCGCTAGGTTTAAATTCTTGAGATATATTTTTTTCAGGATTTGATTTATCTTCAATAACTATTCCTTTTTCAGGAGAATTATCTTTAATATATATTAAAATTAACCATTCATCATCTGATGTTTCATCCCATTTTATAAATATTTCACCAGTTTCAAATCTTCTATCAATGCATCTAAAAATAGACATATGTCTGGTAATGTGTCTTTTGTTTAATTGAAAAACTAAGCTGCTAGCACTTCTATAAAAACTTTCAAGTGCCATCTCTATTTTTTGTCTAGCAAGAGAATACTCTTTTTCTTTTCTTAGTAATGAGTCTCTATCATCTCTTTCATCTATTTTTACTCCAAGTGCCTCGACTCTTTCTCTAATTTTTTGATCTCTTATTAATCTATATTTTTCTTTTAATTTTTCTATTCTCTCTTGAAGCGCCACATAATCTTCTCTTTTTTCCTGTAAAGAAATTTTTTCTAATTTTTCTAACTCTTTAACTTCTCTTATTCTAAATTTATCAATTTGACGCTCTATTTTTAGTTCTTGTAAAAACTTTTTTTGTCTTTCAGCTTGTTCTTTTCTTAGAATTGCCTGCTCTTTTCTTAAAAATAATTTTATATCTTTTGCTCTTTCTTTTTCTATTTTTTGTTCATCTTTCAGTTGTTGTTGCTTAAATTTAAATTCTTTTTCTTTCTCTTCTACTTTGATTTTTTCAATTTTTTCTTTTTCCTTTTTAATTTTATCTATTTCTTCAATTCTAATTCTTCTTTTTTCTTCGGCCTTTATAGTTTTATATTCTATAAATTTATTATCTATTCTTTGAAAAAAATTTTGTAACGCTTTATCTATTGATAAAAAATTAAATTTAAATTTTATTGAAAATTTATCTTTAATTTTTTCTTGAAATCTTATTATTTTTAAAATTATTCCTTCAGAGCTACTTTTTTTTACTTTGACTAATAATTTACGTTTTTTAACAATTTTTTTTTTAAAGTATTTTTTTATTTTTTTTTTATTTTTGTAACTTTTTTTTCTTGATGTTTTTTTTTTTATTTTTTTTGATGTTGTTTTTTTTATTTTTCTTTTTAATTTTTTTTTATTTTTTTTCATTTGATGATAAATTATGATTTATCAATAAATAGTTAATAAATATAGTCTCTTGTGTTAGGCGTTGATGTTAATTTTTTACTTAATTGAAACTGGAATACAACCTGATCACCCCATTTAAAAGCCATTTCACAACCTGTTAAATAAAATTCCCACATTCTAAAAAATTTTTCATCAAACATTGTCAAAACTTGATCCTTTTTACCTAAAAATCTCTCCTTCCAATGCCTTAAGGTATGAGAATAGTGAGTTCTTAAAACTTCCATATCTGAAATAATTAAGCCTGATTTTTCTATTGGCAAAGCAACTTCACTCAAACTAGGTGTATATCCTCCTGGAAATATATATTTCGTTATCCAAGGATGAGGATCCCTAGGGGTATTTACTGATCCTATGGTATGAATTAATGCAACACCATCATCTTTTAGAACCTCTGAAACCTTATTAAAATATGTTTTATAAAATTTTCTTCCAACATGCTCAAACATTCCAACGCTTACAATTCTGTCAAATTTTTCTTTCATTTCTCTGTAATCCATTAATTTAAAATTTACTTGGTTTTCAAGGTTAAGTTCTTTTACTTTTTGTAAGCTATGTTTTAGTTGGTTTTCTGAAAGAGTAATTCCTAAAACTTCGCACTGAGTTTTTTTTGCAATTTCTATTGCCAAACTTCCCCACCCCGAACCTATGTCTAAAATTTTTTGATTTGGTTTTAAATTTAATTTTTTAATTATATGATCGATCTTATTATTTTGAGCTTCCTCTAAAGAATCGTTTTCATTTTTAAAATAAGCGCAGGAATATTGTCTATTATTATCTAAAAATAAATCATAAAGTTTTTCCGAAATATCATAGTGATGTGCAACATTGCTTTTAGATTTTGAGATTAAATTAAAATTTGTTAAATATCTATATGAGCCTTTAATTTTTTTTAAAATTTTTGCATAATTATTCATTTCCCCTCTTCCAACATTTTTCATTATAATTTCTAAAAAATCAGTTAAAGATCCATCTTCAATAACAATTGATCCATTTGTATACGCTTCTCCAAAATATAAGTCTGGCAACAAAAGAAGTTTATAATGAAGACTTTTATCTAATATTCTTATTTTTATTGGTATATTTTTTTTTGGCCTTCCAATAATATATTCATTAGAATTTGCATCAATTAAGACAAAACCATCTTCTTTAATTAGATTCTCAATAAATCTTGTTAGGTTCATTTAATTACCTTTAAATTATTTATATTAAAATCTAATTTTTGCAATTCTTCAAATAATTTTTTTTTATCATTTTCTGATAATAAACTAAGAATTGGCAATATATTTAAATATATTTTATCTTTTTGAGACATAAAAGTATGAAGACCTGAAATAAGATTATACTTTTCAAACACCTGCCTTACATCACATAATTTTTTATTTGCAGTTTGATCTTTGCCTGAATAAAAATCGTCAAATACTTTCCTAGCAAGTGGTGCTGTTACATTACAAGTTGCAGTAATTATACCTGAACATCCAATTTCTAATCCTTTAAGTAATTTTGATTCTGAACCAGGCATCATAGAAAAGTTTTTTATTTTCAAATCTTCAAACAAATTATAAGAACTATCTTTAAGTCCAATAATTTGCTTAGGGAATTTTTTAACCAACTCCTCTACACAATTTTTACTAAATTTATATCCACAAAGCTTTTCAAAATTATATAAAATAATTTTACAATTATTAATTTCTTCAATTATTCTTGTATAAAAATTAATTACATCATTATCACTATATTTGTAATAAGCAGGGGGCATAATCAAAAAATAATTAAAACTTAGTGATTTTGAAATCTTCATTAAATTAATTGTTTCTGTTAAAGAATTTAATCCAGTTCCGATAATATATTTATCTTTATATTTGCTTTCTGAAAGACTATTAATTAATTGAATTTTTTCACTTACAGAAATAAGCTGGGATTGACCAGTACTTCCAAAAACAGCTACTCCATGACAGCCAATATTAATTAGATTTTCTATATGTTGAACTGTTCTTTCGTTATTTAATGCTAAATTGCTATCTAGAACGGATAATGAGGCCGCATAAATGCCTTTAATTTCACTCATAAATAAAACTTATATAAAAAAAAAATTTTAGTAAAGATTATAAAATGAATATAAAAATTTTAGCAATTCAAAATAGAATGGGTATAGGGGATATGGTAATTTTTCTTCCATTTATTGAGGCTATATCTAAAAAATTTAATGTTCCAATTAGCATACTCGTAAAAGAGAGTTCAAAGGCATCTGATATAATTGTGAATAATAAATATATTAACGAAATTATTTATTTGGATAGGGATAATAAAAATGGAAGTCATGATGGAATTTTTGGCTCATTAAAATTAGCAAGAGAACTTAATAAATATAAATTCGATAAAGTATTTATATTTAATTCTTCATTGAGATTTAATATAATTTGTAAAATTGCAGGAATTAAAGATATTAATCAATATCCATTATTTGAAAAAAAAAATCAGCATATTATTTTTGCTGCACAAAATTTTTTAAGTAATAAATTAAAAATTGACGTAAAAAGTGATCCAATTATAAATTTAGAAAATTCATTAGTAGATATTTCAAAAAAAAAATTTCAAATTAATAATAGCCAAATCAATATATTATTAGGAATTGGAGGTTCTGGTCCAACTAAAAGAATTCCACCTGATAAATTCATAAAATTTATGAAAATTGTAAGTAATAAATTTACTTGTAGATTTTTTTTAGCAACTGGAGCTGGCAAAGAAGAACAAAAGATTTTAAATGAATTATTAAATTCAGATTTTAAAAATAATTGTGTACCTCTTCATAAATTTAAAATCAAAGAAATTCTTCCTATTATAAAAAACTGCAAAATATCAATTTGTAACGATTCAAGCTTTAGCCATTTATCTGCAGCATTAGGTATTCCAACAATAGTATTAATGTCTGATACTCCTTTATTGTATGGAAGCTATAGCCCTAGGATGTATCCAATTATACCTGATGGTGAAAAAACTGTGACTCATGATACGTTGGGCAAAGATAGAATAAATCCAGAAAAAATATTTGAACAATTTAAAAAATTGGTTATTTAAGATCTTTAATTATTACTTCTTTTGCTTCATTTACAATTGCTGATAAACGTGCTGTTTCAGGTGAAATATCAGGATGAATTTTTTTTTGAATTTTTGTATGAGCTTTTTGCACATCTTCTTTTGTGATATTTTTACTAGGGTCTAAATTTAAAATTTTATAAGCTTCATCTAAAGATATAGACGAAAAATTGTTTACATTGTTGCTTTGATTAAATGTAAATCTACCAGAATTTCTTAATGTTTGAATTAGTCTAAACAAACCTATCATTTGCCAAACCGTTAATCCCTTGAGTTTTAAAATTCCAAGGCTCAGAAGAATTAATGGCAATGAAAATAAGAACCTTCCTCCTAAAGCAAGTAAAATTGCTAATATAATTGATATAATAAAGATTAAAATTCTAACAAATTTTGAAATTTTTTTTGTAGAAGCACTTGCAATTATTCTAAGTAGCAAATAACTAATGACAAAAATAACAAATGCATAAATTATAATATTCATATATTGAGTTTCTAAATGAAAATACCACAACTTAAAAAAAAACCCGAGTTAAAATCTTGTCACAATACAAATTGGGAAGACAATTATAGCTGGATACATCAAAATAATATACTTGAGGTTTTAAAAGATAATTCAAAACTTGAGCCAGAAGTAAGAAAATATTTAGAAGAAGAAAATGCTTATACAGAATATCACTTAAAAGATACTAAAGAAGTTCAAAAAAAATTATTTAATGAAATAAAAGGAAGAATAAAATTAGATGATGAGTCATTGCCATATAAAGATAAAGATTATGAATATTGGACGAAAACAACAAGTAAAGGCAATTACTCAATTAAATTAAGAAAAAAAATAGGAAGTGAAAAAGTTGAAGAAATTTGGAATGGAGATAAAGAAAAAGAAAAGTTAAAAACTGAATATTTTGGCGTCGGCGATTTAGAAGTAAGTTATAATGATAAATATTTAGGATTTTCTTTAGACTTAAAAGGATCCGAGTATTATACAATTTATATTAGAGAAATTATTAGTAACGAAATAATTACAGAAAAAATAGAAGAAACTGGTGGAAGTATTACTTTTAGCTTAGATGATAAATATATTTTTTATTCAAAGTTAGACAAATTTCATAGACCAAGGAAAATATTTAGACATAAAATTGGAACTAAAGTTGATGATGATAAATTAATTTTTGAAGAAAAAAGTGAAGCCTTCACAGTGGGTATTAATTTAAGTTCAGATGAAAAATATTTTATAATAACAACTTCAGATCATAATACATCGGAACAATATTTTTTTTCAGTTAATGAAGAAATACCAGAGCCAAAGTTAATAAAAAAAAGAAAAAGAGGAATTATTTATTCAATTAATTCTTGGAACAATTATTTTTATAACCACACAAATGAAAATGCTGAAGATTTTAAAATTGATAGATGTAAAGATTTATCAAATCAAAAATGGGAAGAATATGTTTCTGCTAAAAATGAGGTATTAATTGGAGGTCTTATTTTTTTAAATGATTGGATTATAAGAACTGAAGTTTCAAATGCACTTGGAAAAATTTTTGTCAAAAATATTAATACAAATATTGAAGAAGAAATTAAATTTACAGATGAAAAAGTTATAGATAGTGGGGCTTCTTTAATCCAAAGAGATAAGAATACTGATTATGTATATTTATCTTATTCTTCTCCCAAAACACAAGCTAGAGCATATTTATATAATTTAAAAAATAAAGAAAAAAAATTAGTAAAAGAACAGGAAATTCCTTCAGGTCATGATCCTGAAAACTATATTGTGGAACGAATGGAGTGTAAATCTAATGATGGCAGGCTTGTTCCAATTACTATAACTAGACACAAAAAAACAAATCTTGATGGATCTGCTAACTTATTGCTTTACGGTTATGGTTCTTATGGAAATTCTATGTCTACAGGTTTTTCATCTACCAGACTATCTTTGATTGATAGAAATATAATTTGGGTAACAGCTCATATTAGAGGAGGAATGGAAAGAGGAATGAAATGGTGGAAAGAAGGAAAATTATTAAATAAAAAAAACACCTTTCAAGATTATATTGCAGTTGCAAAATTTTTAATAAATAAAAAATATTCTTCTAAAGGAAAAATTATAGGAATGGGAGGATCTGCAGGAGGATTATTAATGGGAGCTGTAGTCAATCAAGAGCCTGAATTATTTTTAGGAATTATTATGGCTGTTCCATTTGTAGACTCACTGACTACAAATTTAGACCATACTCTGCCTTTAACAGTTGGAGAATTTGATGAATTTGGTAATGCAAAAAAATATAAAGATCATTTTGATTATATTTTTTCATATGCTCCTTATAATAACATAAAAAAAATGGACTACCCTCACATGTTAATTACAACTAGTTTAAGTGATAATAGAGTTTTGTTCGATGAACCTGCAAAATTTACTGCCAAACTAAGAGATTATAAAACGGACAATAATTTGCTTTTATTAAAAACTGAAATGAATGCTGGTCATGGAGGAAAGTCTGGAAGAGATGGGGCAATTGAAGAAATAGCTATTGATTATTCATTTGCACTAAAAATTTCAAAAAAAATCTAAAATTTATTGTCTTGAAAAAAAAATAATACTTACCATATAAAGATTATAAGTCGCCTAATGGGGCTTAACTAAAATAACCTTGCTAACAAAGGAGGATATTATGACAAGTAAGGATTTATCTATATTTAACTCATTAAGACCTTTTTCAATTGGTTTCGACGATATGTTTGACCAATTTGAAAACATGTTGGGTAACGGGGGTTTGAGTATGCAATCAAATTATCCACCATACAACATAAGAAAAACTGGAAAAGACAAATATTCTATTGAAGTTGCTCTTGCCGGTTTTAATAAAAAAGATGTTGAAGTTGAGTTTGAAGATAATTTATTAACTGTAAGAACAAAACAACTTAATAAATCTGAAGATAAAAATGAAAATGGTGAAATAATTCATAAGGGTATTTCTCAAAGACAATTTGCTAGATCTTTTACAATAGCAGACGATGTAAAAGTAGGTGCAGCAGAACTTAAAGATGGTCTTTTGACAATAGCTTGTGAAAGAATTGTGCCTGAATACAAAAAGAAAAAACTTATCGAAATTAAGTAAATTTAACCTTGCTTGTGGGGATTTTTCCCCACAAGTTATAAATTAATTTATTTTTTTGCCATAATAGCATTTAAAATAAATGCTAAAATTCCCGCAGGAATTAATCCTGTCGTTAATAAAAGTTTTAAGCTTATACCGAAGTCAGGAATATGTTTAACAAACTGAGGTAATAAAGACATACCTATACCAAAAGACAATGATAATCCTAAAATCAACAAGTTTCTTTGATTCATTTGTTCTCTTGATATTAATTTTATTCCTGCTGAAGTTATTAAACCAAACATAATAATTGCTGCTCCACCAATTACAGACTCTGGCATTGCCGCTATTATTCCGCCGAGTTTAGGAAATAACCCCATTAAAATTAAAATTATTCCTGCTATAGTTCCTACATGCCTACTTATAACTCCTGTAAAGGCAACTAATCCTGCATTCTGGGAATAAGATGTATTGGGCATAGCATTAAACAGTGAACCAAATGCAGTACCAACTCCATCAGCCATTATTCCTCCTGATAATTCTTTGTCAGTTGCTTCTCTGTTATCGCCACCCATAGTTGTTGCGCTAATATCTCCAATTGTTTCAATTGTAGTAACTACTGCCATAAACAACATTAATATAATTGCACCTGGTACAAAATCTATTCCATATTGTAGTGGCATAGGTAATGCAAACCATCCTGCTGATGCGATCTTTCCATAATTTACCATACCTAAAGCCATAGCAACTATATACCCAGCTATCATTCCAATTAAGATGGATGCTGAAGACCACATGCCTTTTCCTTTTATGTTAAAGAATATTGCAACTATTAAGACTGTAAATGCAACAGTTAAATGATTAGCATTTCCAAAAATTTCAGGTTTGTTGTTCATTAACCAAGCACCTCCGCCTGCATACATAAAACCTACTTTAAGCAAACTTATACCTATCATTAAAACAACTATTCCTGTTACTAAAGGTGGAAAAAGATGTCTTATCGGTTTTAAAATTTTTCCAATAAATATCTGAAATATTCCTCCAATAAATGCTGCTGTAAAAACTGCTCCTAAACCTGCGGCTTTAAACGGAACCATTATAGGAATAAAAGCAAAACTTGTTCCTTGAATTATAGGAAGTCTTGAACCTACTTCTTTATAACCCACTGTTTGAATTACAGTTGCAACTCCTGCAACAAAAAGTGCCATTTGGATCAAAAATATTTTTTCATCAGGTGTTTGACCAAAAACTCCAGCGATAATTATAGGAACTGTAATATTTCCAGCAAACATTGCCAAAACATGTTGGATTCCCAAAGGTATCGATTTATTTAATGGAAGTTTTTTATTGCTTGCACCTGAACTAATTGATGCCATATATCCTCCTCTCATTTATTATTAAACGTTATATCTATTGTTGATTGATGTAAAATCAAAAAAATATTTGGTTAAGTTTGCTATATTTATTGGCTTTTTAAATACAACCACTCGAAGAAAATCCAACTATAGTACCATTAGCATTAATTTCAAATTTTCTATCACAGGGTATTCCATATTTCTTTGTTTTATAAACTAAAATTTCGTTTCCAATTTCATTTATAAAATCTTCAGTTGGTGCCCCAAGTTCCATTTTTAAATCAACAACTTGTTTTCCAACAAATTGACCATATCTTTCATTTTCTTTTTCAGCTACTTCATCAGATTTTTTTTTTATTGTTTGACAGCCAGAAATAAAAATTAAAATAATTAATAAATTAAATATAAATTTTTTCATTTACTAAACATATCATCATAAATGAATTTCAAATACTAACTTTTAAGTTGTATTATTTATTTAATAAAAAATCTTTATTGAGTTTAATATTATTAATAAATATGGTTTTTGATTTAAAATTTCTAATTTATGAGCGAAATATTATTAAATAAGTTTATAGATGTTTTCGAAAACAATATTTTACCTTTAACTGCTAAAGGAGTCAGTTTAGGTAATAAAATTTTTGGTGCAGCAATAATAAAAAAAAATGACTACTCGTTGGTTGTTGCCGGATCAAATAATGAAACTGAAAATCCAATATGGCATGGTGAAATAGATACTTTAAAAAAATTTTATGAAATGGATATAAAAACTAGACCTGAAGAAAAAAATTGTATATTTTTAAGTTCTCATGAACCATGCAGTTTGTGTTTAAGCGCAATTACGTTTTCTGGCTTCGATAATTTTTATTATCTTTTTCCTTATGAATCAACAACTGATGAATTTAGCATTCCTCACGATTTAAATATCCTGGAAAAAGTTTTTAATGTTAAAAATGGAAATTATATCAATGAAAACACTTATTGGAAAAGTTATAGTATAAATAAACTAATTAATGAACTAACAACTAATAAAAAAGAAAGTTTAATAGCTTCATTTAAAAATATAAAAAAAACATATAAGGAATTATCTGATAAATACCAATCAAACAAACAAAAAAATAAAATACCCTTAAAATGAAAACAAATCTTAAACTATCTAATATTTCAAAAATTTATCCTGGATGTATTGCAAATGATAATGTTTCTTTAGAATTTGAAAGTGGAAAGATTTATGCTTTACTTGGAGAAAATGGAGCTGGAAAATCTACACTAGTAAAAATTCTTTCAGGAGTAGTTTTACCAGATAAAGGAGAAATTTTTTTAAATAATAAATTTTTAAAATTAAATTCACCAATTGATGCAAAAAAAAATAAGATTGGAATGGTATTTCAACATTTTAATTTATTTGAAACTTTATCAGTATTTGAAAATTTAATTATAGATTCAAATGAATCTAGAGAAAGTATAAGAAAAAAAATAAATTTAATAATGGAAAAATATAATTTTTCCATTGATTTAGAGATTCCAGTATTAAATCTTTCAGCAGGAGAAAAACAAAAAGTAGAAATAATTAGATGCTTAATAAGAAATCCCGACGTTTTAATAATGGATGAACCAACTTCAGTATTAACAGAACAAGAAACCATTGAACTATTCTCGTCTTTAAAACAATTCTCTAGTGAAGGTATTCTCATTATATATATAACTCATAAACTTAAAGAAGTAATGTCGTTGTGTGATGAAGTTGCTGTAATGAGAAAAGGACAGCTTGTTTCTGTAAGTAAAATTGCAGATGAAAAAATTGAAACTTTAGCAAATAAAATGGTTGGTCAAAATTTAAAAACTATAAAAAAAATATCAAAAGAAAAATCTTCTGAACAATTAATTAAAATATCAAATCTTAACTTTAGAAGCGAAGATCCATTTGAAACAAATTTAGAAAATATTAATTTCGAAGTTAATCGAGGAGAATGTCTTGGTATTGCTGGAATTTCTGGAAATGGTCAAAGCGAATTATTTCAAATTTTAAGTGGTGAAATTATTTCAGAAAATAATTCAATAAAGTTAAATAATAGTCCTATCGGCAATCTTAATCCCCAGCAAAGAAGAGAGTTTTTGATGGCTTTTTCTCCAGAAGATAGAATGGCTCAAGCTGCGATTCCACAAATGAAAATTTTTGAAAATGTAGCTTTAAATAATTTTAAATCATCCAATTTTTTTAACAAAGGTTTAATTAATGAAAGAAAAATTAAAGAGCATACTAAAAAAATTCTTTCAGATTTTTCTGTAAATACAAATAATGTTGAATTAAAAAGCCAATTTTTATCAGGAGGAAATTTACAAAAATTAATTATTGGAAGAGAATTAATAACATCTCCAGATCTTTTAATATGTTTTAACCCAACTTGGGGTTTAGATGTTGGTGCAATAAATTATATTCATCAAACTTTGATAAAAATTAATGAACAAAAAAAATCAGTTATACTAATTTCAACTGATACTGATGAATTATTGAAATTGAGTGATAAAATTTGTGTTATTTATAAAGGCAAATTATCAAAAATAATGAATACAGAAGATGTTACTGCAGAAAAGCTAGGTTTGCTAATGGGTGGAGGGGAAATTGATTAAAATTGTCAAAAGAGACGATATTTCAAAATCAGTATTTTTTCTAACTCCAATTTTAGCAATAATTTTAACTTTAATTAGTGGTGGTTTAATATTTTATTTATTAGGTTTTAAACCTTTAGAAGCACTAAAATTCTTTTTTATAGTCCCAATTAACAATGTATATGGATTTAGCGAACTCCTTTTAAAAGCGACACCATTATGTTTGATAGCAATAGGCTTATCTTTTTGTTTTAAAAGCAATAACTGGAATATAGGAGCAGAAGGTCAGTTAACTTTTGGAGGCATCGTGAGCGGAGGAGTTGCTTTACTTTTTTACAATCAAGAAGGTTTTTATATACTTCCTCTTGTAGTTTTAGCTGGAGCTGTAGGAGGAATGATTTATGCAATGATACCTGCTATATTAAAAACTCATTTTAATACCAACGAAATTTTAGTTAGTTTAATGCTCGTTTATGTTTCAAAATTATTATTGGATTATTTAGTTGTGGGTCCATGGAGTAATCCTGAAGGATTTAATTTTCCTGAAACTAGACAATTTAGTAACTCAGCGAGAATGCCTATATTATTTGAGGGATTAAGAATTCATGCGGGAATTTTTATTGCTTTAGCTACTGTTATAATTAGCTGGTTTGTTTTTTATAAAACATATTTAGGATTCCAAATGAAAGTTTCTGGTTTTAGTTTAAAAACAGCAAAATACGCAGGATATAAAGGAAAAACAATGATCCTATTAGTTTTTATGATCAGTGGAGCATGTGCAGGCCTCGCGGGTGTTGGAGAAATTACTGGTCCTATAGGACAGCTTCATAGAGAAATTTCTCCAGATTATGGTTTTACAGCAATCATAGTTGCTTTTTTAGGTAGATTAAATCCAATAGGAATAATTTTTGCATCTTTAGTAGTGGCTCTTACATATCTTGGTGCAGAAACAGCTCAAATATTTATGCAGATACCAAAATATACTGGTCAAGTCTTTCAAGGTATGATTTTATTTTTTCTGCTTGCTTCAGATTACTTACTTTTTTTTAAAATTAAATTTTTAGGAATAAAAAAAAATGAGCTTTGATATTAGTTTTATAGGAGTGGTAATAGCCTCTATCATGGCTTCTTCTGTACCGTTAATTTTAGCTGCTTCAGGTGAATTAATTACTGAACGTTCTGGAGTACTAAATTTAGGAGTTGAAGGAATGATGATTATTGGAGCTATTTCTGGTTTTGCATTGATGATAGTAACTGGCAACTTGTTTATTGCAATAATTGGATCTATGTTTGCTGGCGTAATTATCTCTACGATTTTTGGTTTTCTAACTCAAACTTTGCTTACAAATCATGTTGCTACAGGACTTGCATTAACAATTTTTGGAATAGGTATGTCGGCAATGTTGGGTAAAAATTTTGTTGGTATTCCAGGAAAAGAATTTCCTGTTTTTTTTGATAATTTATCTGAAAGCATCCCTTTTTTTGGCCCAATACTATTTGGACACTCTATTGTGTTTTACTTTGCTTTTATTTTGCCATTTCTTACAAATTATTTTTTAAAAAAAACAAAAATTGGATTAATGGTAAGAGCTGTAGGAGATTCTCCAGACTCAGCATCAAATCAGGGAATTAATGTTAATTTAGTGCGCTATTTATGCATTCTATATGGTGGAGCAATGTGTGGTTTGGCAGGCGCTTACTTATCAATGATTTATACTCCTCAATGGATTGAAAATATGACTGGAGGACGCGGGTGGATAGCTCTTGCATTAGTAGTTTTTTCAACTTGGAATCCAATTAAAATTTTAATAGGAGCAATGATATTTGGAGGAATAACGATTTTGCAATTACATATGCAAGCTTTGGGATTAAGAATTCCAGTTCAATTCCTCTCTGCTCTGCCATACATTATGACAATAATAGTATTAGTTGTAATTTCACGTGATAGTAGAAAAATTAAGCTTAGTACTCCCAGTTCTCTAGGAAAAAGCTTCTATAAAGAAAAGTAATACTAGGTATTCAAAAAAAAATATTTTTTTTTAATTAATAACGGATAAGCTTAAGAATAAAAAAAATTAAAAAGGGGAAAACTTATGTTAAAAAAAATTTTTCGTTATTTTATCTCTTCTTTGTTTTTCTTAAGTGTAACCAGTTTATCTGCTAACGCAGAGTTTAAAGTTGGTTTTGTTTATGTTGGTCCAACTGGAGATCATGGATGGACATATCAACATCATGAAGGAAGAAATGCAGTAGAAGCAGCGGGAATGAAAACTACTTTCGTGGAAAGTGTTCCAGAAGGTGCAGACTCAGAAAGAGTTATTAGACAATTAGCTCAATCTGGTCATGATATAATTTTTACAACTAGTTTTGGATATATGGATCCAACAAACAAAGTTGCTAAAGATTTTCCAAATGTAAAATTTGAACATGCTACAGGTTACAAAAGAGAACATTCAAATGTATCTACTTATTCTGCCAGATTTTATGAAGGTAGAACTCTTTTGGGACATATAGCTGGAAAAATGACAAAAACAAATACTATTGGTTATATTGCATCATTTCCAATTCCAGAAGTAATTAGAGGAATTAATGCTATGACTTTAGCTGCTCAAAAAGTAAATCCAAAAATTAAAACTAAAATAGTTTGGGTTTTTACTTGGTATGATCCTGGTAAAGAATCTGAAGCTGCACAAGCTTTAATTGATCAAGGAGCAGATGTGATTATGCAACATACAGATAGTACTGCGCCCGTTCAAGTAGCAGAAAAAGCTGGCGTTTGGTCTTTTGGACAAGCAAGTGATATGCAAAGATTTGCACCTAAATCTATTTTAACATCTATCATTGATGATTGGGCACCTTATTATGTAGAAAGATCTAAGGCTGCTAAAAATGGTACATGGAAACAACAAGATACTTGGCACGGATTAAAAGATGGAATGGTTGCTATGGCACCTTATAATCCAGCTATGGGTAGCGCTTTGGTAAAAGAAGTAGAACAACTTCAAAAAGATTTGGCATCTGGAAAAAAACATTCATTTACAGGTCCAATCTATGACCAAAAAGGAAATTTACTTGTTGCTGAAGGTAAAGTTGCTGATGATGGAATGTTAGCAGGTATGAGTGTCTATGTTAAAGGAGTTGAAGGGGATATACCTCAATAAACTTTTTTTAAATTAATAAAAAATAAAGGCCAGTTTATACTGGCCTTTTTTATTTTTGGTGTTTTTTTTTTATTTCTTCTATTCTTATTTCTTCATAAATCTCAAAGGGCTGAACAATCCAGGGATTATCAGGAAGTCTTACAGCACAATAATCAGGTTCAAAAGTAGATTTTTTTTTCTTCCAAAGAGTGGCTGTTTTTATATCTTCAATTCTATTTTTTATTGGTCCATATTTCTTTAACCAGTCGATGCTTTTGTTAAAAGTGATTCCTGTATCAGATAAATCATCACACAACAAAATCCTCCCACCCATATTTGGCGCTATTGAACTCATCTCTCTTGAAAAAACTATGTCTCCCTGCTCGTCTTCTACTCCTTTACCGCTATATGATTCAACGGCAAGGTAGGCACATTTTAATTTAAAAACTCGACTCAATACATCTATCATTGGGGCGGCTCCTCGCATAATTCCAACTAGTATTGTGGGTTTATATTTGCTTTCTTCAATTTGTATCGCTAATTTTTCTACAGTATTATTATACTGATCCCAGCTAACAATTAATTTTTCAGGCATATATTTCTATAATATTAATTTTTAAAAATTAAAAGTAAAACTGCAAGAACTACTAAAGCCAAAATTGAACTTATTAATATATACAACCTATGAATGTTTCTTCCTCTTAAATTAAAATAATGTCTAGCAAAACCAGAGATAATTCCAACTAAAACCAGTATGATCCAGTTATATTTATGGTAAACAATAAAACTATAATGACCAGATAGCATAATAAACAATACCAAAAATGTTGAATAGTTATTATGTATAGATCTCTGTTTTGCCGCTAATGACAAAGAATCATCAAATTTTTCACTTCTTTTACTACTATTTATTATATTCATTTGATTTGGAATAATAACAGTGAATACATTTCCAAACATATTTGTTCCAATAATTAGTCCTACACTTAAAAATGCAAATTTAGGACCAAATAATTTTGTTAAACCAAAAGAAATTAATACTAATAGTAATATTATAGTTAAAATAAATAATAGGTTGTTTTTTATTAAATTAGATTTACATAAAAAATCATAAATAAACCAAGATACGATTAGTGATAATAAAGAAAATAAGATTGCATAAAAAGGTGAAATTTGAAGGATTCTTTTGTCCACCATTAATACACCGGCATTATAATAATACACAATAGCAAGCAATAAGATGCCTGTTATGAAGGTTAAATAACTTTGCCATTTAAATATTACTAATCGATTCATATATTCAATTGGTGGAGATTTTTTTAATCTAGTTAATTTATAGTAATAACCTGAATGCATTAGATAGCCTTCACCATCTATATTATCACTGGTTATATTTTTATTTAGATTGTTATCCAAATAATTAAATAAAAAACTATTTCCAACCCAAAGTATTGCAAATAATACATGTCCCCATCTTAAAATAGCTTCTAACCATTTTAGTGTGTAAGGTAAAAATTCCATTTAATATTTTATTTTATCTATTTTTTTATTCCATAATTCAAATGCTTTTAAAGCTTCTTCTCTCATCATTTGAGTCATAGTAATTTTTCTTTCATCAATTTTTTTCTGAAATTCAGAATAAATAAATGAGTCGTCAAAATCAATTTTTTCAGCATCTTCTCTAGTGTTTGCATAGTATATTTTATCAATTCTTGACCAATAAATTGCTGATAGACACATGGGACATGGTTCACAATTTGAATATAATTCACAACCATTGAGATTAAAATTATTGATCTTTTTACAAGCTTCACGGATTGCAACGATTTCTCCATGTGCAGTTGGATCATTTGTTGATGTAACTTTATTTGAACCTTCAGATATAATTTCATTTTTTTTAACAATTACACATCCAAATGGTCCTCCTCCATTATTTACACTTTCAATTGAAAGCTCTATTGCTCTTTTCATAAACTGATTTTTCATAACTTTTTTTTTAAATTTTTTATACTCATAAGTATTTTTTCAGCTGTAGCTGGAGCATCAAGAATTGGAATAACTTTATAATTTCCTACAGAGGAGATGGCATCTTTAATTGCAAAAAATACACTCATTGCTAACATAAGAGGTGGTTCTCCCGTTGTTTTTGATTTATTCACTACATTCTCTTTATTTATTCCTTCTTTATAAATTTCAACATTAAATTTTTTTGGTATATCACTTACAGCGGGAATTTTATAAGTGGAAGGCGAAATAGTTGTAATTTGACCATTAGAATTCCAATTCACTTCTTCCATTGTTAGCCAACCTTGTCCTTGTACAAAACCTCCTTCGATTTGTCCTAATTCAAGAGCTGGGTTTATTGAATTTCCTGCATCATGCAAAATGTCAACTCTATTAACAATATTTTCACCAGTTAATGTATCAATTGTAACTTCTGAAACCGCAGCTCCATAACAAAAATAATAAAAAGGTCTCCCATAAAAACTTTTTTTATCAAATTTTATTTTAGGAGTGGAATAAAAGCCTGAAGATGAAAGTGAAACTCTATTTAAATAAGCTTCTTTAATAATTTTTTCAAATTTAAAAGATTTATTTCCAAATATTATATATCCATTGTTATAAGTAGGCTTTTTACTATAAAAAATTTTATATTTAGACTTTATAAATTTTTCTAAATTAGTTTTAATTTTTAATACTGCATTAAGAGTTGCAGCTCCATTTAGATCTGTTGTTGATGATGCTGCACTTGCAGAAGTGTTAGGTACTTTTGAAGTGTTAGTTGCAGAAATTTGTACCTTTTCAAAAGGTAAACCCAAGGAATTTGAGACCAATTGTGCAATTTTTGTATGTGTGCCTTGTCCCATTTCAATACCGCCATGATTTAAATGTACACTTCCGTCAGTATAGATATGCACTAAGGCTCCAGCCTGATTAAGGTGGATAGTTGTAAACGATATTCCAAACTTAACTGGGGTAATTGCAATTCCTTTTTTTTGATACTTATTTTTAGAATTAAAATTTTTTATTTTTAAAACTCTTTTTTTATAATTAGATTTTTTTATAAGTTTATCAAATATTTCGTTAATAACATTATCTTCTATTCTCATTCCATAATGAGTAATATTTTTTTTCTTTTTTTTATAAAAATTTATTTTTCTGATTTCATATGGGTCCTTTTTTAAATATCTAGAAATATTGTCTATAATATTCTCTATCGCCATCATTCCTTGATTTCCACCAAATCCTCTGAACGCAGTAGATGTTGATGTATTTGTTTTACAAAGATAGTTTGAGACTTCAATGTCAGAGAGAAAATATGCGTTATCTATATGAAGTAGAGCTCTTTCATTTATTGCTAAAGATAAATCTGGTGACATTCCACATTTTGATGCTAGTTTTATTTTTAAACCATTAATTTTACCTTTATCGTCAAAACCAACTTTATAATCAGAATAAAATTCATGCCTTTTACCAGTTATAATTATATCATCATCTCTATCTAGTCTAAGCTTTACAGGACTTTTTGTTTTATTAGCAAGTAAAGCACAAATACATGAGGTCAGAAAATTTGTTTCTTTTCCTCCAAATCCACCTCCAATTCTTCTTACCAAAACAGTTATAGAATTACTTTTTTGATTAAGCATTTTTGCAATTAGTTGTTGTGTTTCTGATGGATGTTGAGTTGAGCTATATACAATTAAGTCATTATCTTCTTGAGGTATTACAAATGCTACTTGTCCTTCTAAATAAAAATGTTCTTGGCTGCCTGTTGTAAAATTTCCTTTAAGATAATTTTTAGATTTAAATATTTTTTTTAAAGGATTTCCTTTTTTAATTTTCCTTACTTTAAAAAGTAATTTATTTTTTTTAATTGCTTCCTTTATAGTAACAATAGGTTTAGAATCTATATAAATAATTTTTGCCTTTAAGACTGCTTTTCTTGCTAGTTCAGTAGACTTTGCCGCAACAGCAAATAAAGGTTGGCCATAATACTCTACTTTTTTTTTAGGAAATATTGGATCGCCATCAAAAACTGGACCAACGTCATTTCTGCCAGGAATATCAGAATATGTTACTACTGAGACTACACCCTCGCTCGTTCTTACATCATTTAAATCTATTTTTTTAATTATTGCATTTGCTTTTTTACTCCATCCAATTGCACCGAAGAGTGTTCCCTCTGGTTCTAGAATATCGTCAGTATATTCTGCAAATCCACTAACATGTTTAAATCCGCTATCGTGAGGTCGACTGTAATTAAAAAAATTATTATCACTTTTCATTAATTTAACCTTAAAATTTTTTTATTTTTTACTTCTAAAAAACATTTCATTAATAAATTTTTTGCAACTTCCATTCTATAAGACTTGCTAGCTCTCATATCGTCTATCGGTTTATAATCTTTTTCTAAATTTTTTATTGCTTTATAAAATATTTTCTCGGTAAAATTGGAATTGATAAGTGATTTTTCTGTATTTTTAGCTCTTTTTGGAATTTCTGACATGCCACCATAAGCTATTTTAATTTTTTTAATTCGATTTTTATCTATTTCAATATTAAATGATCCACAAACTGATGAAATATCATCTTCAAATCTTTTTGATATTTTGTATGCTTTAAATATATTTTTTTTATAAATAGGTATTTTTACAGAAAATATAAATTGACCTTTTTTAAGTCTAGTTTTTCGGTAACTAATAAAAAATTTATTTATTGGTATAATCTCTTTTTTTTTTCCATCTAAAATTATTTTAGCATCTAGCGCCAATAATAACGGCAATGTATCTCCTATTGGAGATGCTGTAGCAATATTACCAGCAATAGTACCAACATTTCTTATCTGAACAGATCCATATCTTTTTAAAATACTATCAAAATCTAAGTAATATTTTTTTATATATTTTTCAAATTTTAATAATGATGTTCCAGCTCCAACTTCTATTTCATTTTTTTTATTATAAATAAAATCAAGTTCTTTTATTGAATTTAAAGATATTATTTTTTCAATTTCTTTACGAGCTTTTGTTACTTCCAATGAAAGATCTGTTCCACCACTTAGGAATTTTGCTTCAGGATGATTTTTAATAATTTTTTTTAGTTCTATAATCGTTTTTGGTGCAAAATACTTTTTATTTTCATTTTTAATTTCAATATTTTTAACTTTGATTTTTTTAAGAAGACTAACTATTTTTTTTTTATATTTTATGAATTTATCATTATCAATTATTTTATTTAAACTTTTTGCTGCATCAATTATGGGTCTATAACCAGTACAACGACATAAATTTCCAGATAACGCTTCATTTATTATTTCATCATTAAAAGATTTATTATTCTTGTACATTGCAAACATTGACATAACGAATCCTGGAGTACAAAATCCACACTGAGATCCATGAAACTTTACCATTGCATTTTGTACAGGATGTAATTTGCCACCTTCTGATACTAAATCTTCTACTAAAATTAATTGTTTTCCATTGATAGTTGGTAAAAAAGCAATGCATGCATTAATTGCTTTATATTGTATATTGTTATTAATTAGTTCTCCCAAAACTATCGTGCATGCACCACATCCACCTTCTGCACATCCTTCTTTAGTTCCAGTTTTTTTTAATTTAAGTCTAACAAAATTTAAAATTGTTTCATTTGGATCAGGATTTGAAATTCGGTGTATTTTATTATTTAAAATAAATTCTATAGTGTTGGAAGTCATTAGCTTCCCCTATAAGTAGAATAACTCCAAGGCGAAACAAGTAAAGGAATGTGATAATGTTCTTTAGGATTTGAAATACCAAATTTAATTACAACATCATCTAAAAATGGAATATTGTCTGTATTGTTTATTTTTTTAAAATAATCACCAACATAAAATATAAGTTCGTACTTCCCTTCTTTAAAATTTTCACCTTCAACTAATGGTTTTTCAGATCTTCCATCGCTATTCAATTTTACTGAATTAATTTTTTTTTTTTCATTATTATTTACAGAAAATAATTCAACAGCTATACCGCTGCCTGGTTTTCCGCTGTAAATATCTAAAACATGTGTCGTTAATTTTGTCATATATAGTGAGTTGTATATTATACAAAAATTGCTTAATTAACATAATAAAACTAAAATTTATTATTAAAATGAATTCTATAGACAAATTAAATAAATTAAACAAATCTGAGTTTATATCTATATTTGGAAATATTTTTGAGAAAACTCAATGGATAGCTGAAAAAGCATTTGACTCAATTCCATATAATAACTTTGATGAATTAACATTAAGAATGATTGAAATTTATTCAAATTCAGAAAGTGAAAATCATTTAATAATTCTTAATTCTCATCCAGAATTAGCAGTGGAAAAAAAACTAACAGAAGAGTCAAAACAAGAACAAAATAGTGCTAATTTAAATCAATGCTCAGATAAAGAATTTAATGAATTTAAAAAACTCAACCTAAATTATAAAACTAAATTTGGGTTTCCTTTTATCATTGCTGTTAAAGGAAAAAATAGAATAGAAATTTTAGAAAGTTTTAGAAAAAGAATTAATAATTCTATTGAAACAGAATTTGAAGAAGCAAAAGAACAAGTAAAAAAAATAGCACTATTGCGTTTAAAAGATATAATTAAATAATTATTTTTATTTAATTGCACTTTCAGAAACATATAAACTAACTGCTTCTATTTCTGATTGAGATAATATTCCATCATAGGCAGGCATAACTCCTATTCCATTTTTTACTGCCATCATAACCCTCATTATATCAGGTTTGATATCATTTAGGTTTGGTCCTATTTGTGCGTTAGATCCAACATCAGAAAGTGAGTGGCAAGTTGAGCAATTACCTTCTCCTATAAATATTTCTTTGCCTTTATTATAAGATTCATCGGCATATAAACAATGATACATAAAAAAAATGTAAAAAAAAGATAAAAGTAATTATTTTTTTCATAAAAAAAACATAAATAAAGTTTTAATATATTATTAAATTGAATTAAATATATCTATGAAAATTTATGATTGTTTTATGTATTTTGATGAAGATTTGGTGCTCGATCTAAGGCTAAATACACTTAACAAATATATTGATTACTTTGTAATAGTGGAAAGCTGTTTTACTCACAAAGGAGAAGAGAGAGAATTTAAATTTGAAATAAAAAAATATGAAAAATTTAAAGATAAAATTATTTATATAAAACATGACTCAAATCCTAAAACTATAGAATTTATTAATAAAAATGATAGCGAAGATGACAAATCATCAAAATATATTCTAAATGCAGCAAAAAGAGAAAATGATCAAAGAAATTATATTGAAAAAGGCTTATTAAAAGCAAATCCTGAAGATTTAATAATTATTTCAGATATAGATGAAATACCTAATCTTGAAAATATTAATTTGTTGAAAATAAAAAAAAAATTAATTTTATTTAAACAAGATATGTTCTACTATAAATTTAACTTGAAGGCCCCAACTATTTCGTGGACAGGCACTAAAGCCTGCAAAAAAAAAGATTTAAAAAGTCCTCAATGGCTTAGAAATGTAAGAGATAGAAAATATCCTTTTTATAGATTAGATACTTTCTTTTCAGATCTAAAATATATTGATGTGGAAATTATACAAAATGGTGGATGGCATTTTACAAATATTAAAAAAGCTAGTGAAATTAAACATAAGTTAAAATCTTATCTTCATCATCGAGAATTTGATTTAAACCCTTTAAGTACTGAACAAATACAAAATATAATTGAAAATAAAAAAGCTATTTATAATCTAAATGTTGATAAAAGATTAAATAAAATAGGGGATGGAGATGATTTAGAAAAAATTGAAATTAAAAATTTACCTAAATATATAAATGAAAATATAGACAAATATAAAGAATGGTTAGACTAAAATGAGTGCTTATTGGATCGCTATTTATAAAAATTTGAACAAACCTGAGGATTTAAAAGCCTATGCAGAAAAAGCTACACCTGCAATTAAGAAACATAATGGAAAAATTTTAGTAAGAGGAGGTATTGCTGAAACTATTGAAGGTGAATCTTCACCCAGAACAGTAATCATAGAATTTCCAAGTGTTGAGGAAGCATTAAAATGTTATCACTCAAAAGAATATCAGAGTGCTAAAAAAATTGTAAAAGAAGGCTTCAATAGACACATTCAAATAGTGGAGGGAATTTAATATTCAACATCAACAGGATCAATACTTTTCCACATATACCAAGTAAAAACACTTCTATAACCAGAATGTAAATTTGAAATTTTTTTTAAAAATCTTTTACTAGGTGGATATGATTTTTTATAATTTTTTGAAATAGCTCTTATTAAACCAATATCTTTAATTGGAAATATATCTGGTCTATTTAAGTTAAACATTAAAAACATTTGCGCACTCCAAATTCCTAATCCTTTTAATTTTGTAATATACTCTATTGCTAGATCATCATTCATCTTTTTTAAACTTTTCATATCAAATGATTTATCTTGAAAACTTTTTGATATATTTTTTAAATAACTAATTTTTTGTCGAGACAAACCAGCACTTTTTAAAGTTTGTGGAGTTAGTTTTAAAACTGTAATAGGAATAATTTTTTTTTTACATTTTATTTCAAATTTTGACCATATAGAGTCTGCTGCTCTAGTAGATATTTGTTGACCTATTATAGTTCTGCAAAGTGAATAAAATGGATCTTTTCTGCTGGTTAAATATCCTTTGCTATATTTTTTAATAATTTTTTTAATAACAGGATCTCTTTTTGAAAGTATTTTTTTTGCTTTATACCAATATTTTGGAGGATTATTCATGACGTGTTATTGAAACTTGTTTTTTATAATAAATCTCTCTTCTAAATATAATTATTGAAGAAATAATTACTAATAAAGATCCTGTCAATGTTTTGGTGGTTGGGACTTCATTCCAAAACAAATATCCAAAAATTATAGCAAATATTAATGCTAAGTATTTTAGAGGCGTAACCAGTGAAACTTCTGAAAATTTATAAGATTGAGTGAGCCACAAATTAGCAAGACCACCAAGAACTCCTACCATTGATAATAAAAATAAATCTTTTAAACTTGGCATAATCCAGCCTTGGGGCAAAGTAAAAAAACTCATTAACATTATAGAAAAAGAAAAGTATAGACCTATTAACCAAACTGGTTCTGTAGTTGATAACTGTCTTATTGCAATTGCAACATATGAAAGTCCGAGGCAAAAAATTATTGGAAATATATAATAAATATTAAGAGAACTATATCCAGGTTCTGAAATTATTAATATTCCAATAAATCCTACCATTACAGCTAGCCATCTGTACAAACCGACTTTTTCATTTAAAAAATAAATAGACATAATTGTAGTAAAAATTGGTGCTGCAAATGTAATGCTAACTACTGTAGCTAGAGGTAGTTTTCTTAAGGCTATAAAAATTGCAACAATAGCAACTAATCCAGATATGCATCTTTTTAAATGTAAAAAAAATCTATCTGTTTTATAAAAATCTTTATATCTTTCCCGTGGAATTATAAAAAATATAGTAATTATTCCACAAAAACCCCTAAAAAAATAGTACTTCTCCTACTGGATAATTTTCAGACCATTTAACAATTAAATCCATAATAGAAAACGCACATACAGCTAAGAACATGTACAAAAAGCCCAATTGATTTTTTGAAAGCATAGGAATAACTTTAGATTAATTAAATCAATAATCAATGGAAATAGCAATTTTAGCGTTAGGATGTTTTTGGGGACCAGAAATTAAGTTTGGTAAATTACAAGGCATAAATAAAACTGAAGTAGGATATTGTGGAGGTAACTCAAACAAAACATCATATAAAGAAGTTTGCTCTGGAAATACAAACCATGCCGAAGTTGTAAAAATAGATTTTGATAATAAAATAATTTCATATGAAGAAATATTAAACTTTTTTTTTGATATACATGATCCAACCACAATAAACCAGCAAGGTCCTGATTTTGGCTCTCAATATAGAAGTGAAATATTTTATATTGATAATAATCAAAAAAATATAGCTGAAAAAATTTTGATAGAAAAAAATAAAATATTTGAAGGAAAAATAGTAACAAAAATCTCAGAAGTAAAAAATTATTGTAAAGCTGAAGAATATCATCAAAAATATTTAGAAAAAAAAAATTAATGACAATTGTTTCTACAAAATGGTTAAGTGAAAATTTAGATAAAGTAAAAATTATAGATTGTTCATGGCACTTACCGAATGAAAATAGAAATGCAAAAGCTGAATTTAATAAAGAACATATTTCAAATGCTATATTTTTTGATTTAGATGATAATTCAAATAAAGATACTGATCTACCTCATATGATGCCAAATAAAAAAGATTGGGAACAAATTTTATCAAAAATGGGAATTTCTAATAACGACAATGTAATTGTTTATGATTATTCTAATTTAATAAGCTCTTGCAGATGCTGGTTTTCTTTTCTTTATTTTGGTCATGATAAAAATTTAATTCATGTACTTAATGGAGGAATGTCAAAATGGAAATCTGAAAATTTACCAACATCAAATAAAAAAAATAAAATTAAAACTTCAAGATATACTGCTAAAGAAAATTTAAGCATGATTAAAAACATTAATGAAATTTCAAAAAACATTGATGTTAAAGAATTTAAATTAATTGATGCTAGAAGCAAAAAAAGGTTTGAAGGAAAAGCGCCTGAACCAAGAAAAGATGTAAGAAGTGGATCAATACCTAATTCTTACTGCTTACCCTTTGGAGAAATTTTAAATGAAAATCATACTTTTAAAGATCCAAAAAAAATTATAAATAAATTCAATAGTCGTTTAAACTCAGAAATTACAGATAACGTGGTTTTTTCATGTGGATCTGGAGTTACAGCAACAGTTTTAGCACTTGCTTATTCTTTAATAAATAATAAATATGTCCCCAAGATTTATGATGGTTCTTGGGCTGAATATGGAAAAATAAAATAATGAAAAGATCAACAAAAATAATATCAGTAGTAATAATTTTTTTTCTTATAATTGCAGCTGTAGTGATTGGAAGAACCATGATAGGCAATCATTTTAAAAAAAAATTTAGCAAAAGACCTCCACCTGGAATAATTGTAACAACTGTTAATGAAAAAATATTTGAAAATAAAATTGAAACTTTTGGTACAGCAATACCAATAAGAACCAGATCATATAAAATTGAAAAATACGAAATATTAGAATCATTAAAATTTAATGAAAAAATAAAAAAAGGAGAACTATTAGCTAATCTTAAAAATAGAAAAATTCTTGCTCCTTTCGATGGTGTGCTTGGAAAAAGAGATTTTTCAGATGATTTAAATGTTTCTCAGAGCTCTATTGTCATAAATATTGAAGATGCTTCAATATTATTTGTGGATGTTGATATTCCTGAAATATTTGCTCCTTTTATTCAAGAAGGATTGCCCGTAGATATAAAATTTTCTGGAAATAAAGAAAAAACTTATAATGGTATAGTTGAGTCTATTGCAAGTAGAATAAATACAGAAAAAAGATCTCTTTCTACAAGAGTTAAATTGGATAATTTAAATTTAGATATTTTACCTGGTTCTTTATTAGAAATTACGATTAAATATAACGCAAGAACATCATTAAGTATACCAGATACAAGTGTAATATTAGAAGGTAATAAAGTTTATACTTATAAAGTTGATAAAGAAAATGTTACACAAAGAACTGAAATTAAAATTGGTTCCAGAAACCAAGGATATCTAGAGGTTAAATCGGGTTTAAATGCTGGAGAAACAATTGTAGCCGAAGGTTTAAAAAAAGTTAGACCTAACGGTAAAATTAAACCTATGAAAAAAGGTGAAAAAAGTAGTGGGTCTAGTTGGAAAAAAAAAAAAGACGATAAAAAAAAATAATTAAATGTATTTAACTGATGTCAGTATAAGAAGACCCGCCGTTTCGTGGGTACTATCATTAATTTTAATCGTTTTTGGAACATTTGTTTTTTGGAAGCTTCCAGTTAGAGAATTGCCTTCAGGATTACAGCCGCCAGTGGTTCAAATTAAGGTTGAATATGCTTCTGCGTCAGCTCCTATTGTGGATGAGGAAGTAACACAAGTTATTGAAGAAGTAATTGGAGGAGCAGAAGGAATAAAAAATATCGATGCAAAATCAGAAAATGGAGAAAGCACTATAAATGTAGAATTTGATACAGAAATTGATTTAGATGATGCAGCAAACGATATAAGAGAAAGAGTGGCTAGGATAGTTGGAAGATTACCTTCCGAAGCAGATCCACCTCGAATTTTAAAACAAGCAGCTGGGTTTACCACAACTATGTGGTTGGCCTTATCTTCTCCTACCTGGAGTGATTTAGAACTTGGAGATTATGCAGAAAGATATTTGGTAGATCAATTTTCAAGTGTTAAAAATGTTGGAAGAATATTAGTAGGAGGTTTGAGAGAACTAAGTGTTAGAGTATGGATTGACCCTATAAAATTAGCTGCAAATAACTTAACTATTCAAGAAGTTGAAGGAGCTCTTAGAAATGAAAATATACGTTTACCAGCAGGAACTCTTGAAGCAAATAATATTGATTTAACAATAAATATAGATAAATCATATAATGATTTAGATAAGTTAAAACAGCTACCTATAAAAAAAACTAAAGAAAATATAGTAAGACTTTCTGATATAGCTAATGTTGAATTTGGACCAGTATCAGAAAAAGCTTTATTTAGAGCTCAGAGCAAAAATGCACTAAACCTAGAAACTGTTGGTATTGGAATTTATGCTAGAAGTGGAGCATCAACTGTAGAATTATCTAGAGAAATTAAAAAAAAAATTAAAGAAGTAAAAAACAATTTACCTGAAGGTTTAAATCTTGAAATTGCTTTTAATAGAGCAACATATATAAAAGAAGCTATTAACGAAGTATATAAAACTTTAGCGATAGCATTTGTTTTAGTTGTAGTAATAATTTATTTATTTCTAGGAAATATTAAAGCAGTTATTGTCCCTGCTATTGCTTTGCCAGTTAGCTTAATATCTACTTTTTTAGGGATCTATTTATTTGGATTATCAATAAACATATTTGTTTTATTAAGTTTTATTTTGGCTATTGGCATAATTACTGACGACTCGGTAATTATGACAGATGCTATTTATAGAAGAATTGAAAATGGAGAAACCCCACTGGTTGCGGCTTATAAAGGTTCTAAGCAAATTACTTTTGCAATTATAGCAACTACTCTTATTCTAATTGCTGTTTTTTTACCCTTAATATTTATTGAAGGAATAGCTGGGACTTTATTTAGAGAAACAGCCATTGCTCTTTCTTTTGCTATAGCTGTATCCTCCTTTGTGGCTTTAACTTTATCTCCAATGTTAGGTAGTAAATTTTTAAGTAAAAAAGCAAAATCTAATTTTTTTACAATTAAATTTGATAAATTTTTTAAAGGATTTTCAAATTTTTATGCTGAAACATTGATTTTTTGGATAAATAAAAAAAAAACAATAATAATATTTATTATTTTTATGATTGTAGGTTCTGGATTTTTATACAACTATACTAAAAAAGAGTTGCTTCCGATGGAGGATAGAGGTTCATACCTAGTAATTGGTTTTACAGATGAAGGTAGTTCTTTTCAATATACTCAAAAAAGAGCTGAAGATGTTGAGCAAAGATTGATACCACTTCTTCAATCTGAAAATAGTCCATACAATAGGTTTTTAATGATTGTTCCAGGTTTTGGTTCAGATAACAGTTTTATAATTATTGCTCTTCTTGACCACTGGAAAAATAGAGAACAAAGCTCTCAAATAGTAATGAGACAAGCAATTGGAAAAATAGTAACCGTTCCTCAAACATTAGCTTTTCCAATTTCCCCTCAATCAATAAGAGTTTCGAGTTATAATAAACCAGTTCAAATGGTGATATATGGTAACACTTATGAAGAACTTGAAAGTATTCAATCACAAGTAATAAGAAAGTTAAGAAGAAATAGAAATTTATCTAGATTAGAATCTGATTACTCAAGAAATAAACCAGAAGTAAAATTACTAATAAACAAAAATAAAGCTAAGGATCTCGGTATTTCTACTCAAGCAATAGGTCAAACATTGGAAACTTTATATGGAGGCAAAACAGTAACAAAATTTAATAAACTTGGAAAAGAATATCCAATAGTTTTACAACAATATTTGGAAGATAGAAAAGACAAGGAAAGCTTAAGTAAAATTTATGTTAGATCTGAAAATACAGGAAAATTAATTTCTCTTTCAAATTTAGTTGATTTTGAAGAAAAAGGATCAGCAAGTAAGTTATCAAGATACAACAGACAAAGAGCAGTTACAATATCTGCAAATATAAGTGAAAATTATACTCTTTCGGAGGCAATAAAATATTTGGAACAAGTAATGCTAGAAGTTGCTCCAGATAAACAAATAACCTGGAAAGGAAAATCTGAAGAATTAAAAGAAACAAGCAATGAATTATATATTATTTTTGCCTTAGCATTATTAACTGCATACCTTGTTATGGCAGCAACTTTTAACTCCTTTATTCATCCATTTATAATTATTTTAACAGTTCCTTTAGCTGTATTTGGAGGTTTAGTATTTATTCAATTCTTAAATGCATCAATTAATATTTTTTCACAAATAGCCCTGGTAATATTAATTGGAATTTCAACAAAAAATAGTATCCTAATAGTTGACTATGCAAATCAACTGAGAACTTCTGGAAAAGATATTGAATCAGCGGTCAAAGAAGCATGTAATTTAAGATTTAGACCAATAATAATGACTTCCCTGAGTACAATGATAGCTATGGTGCCATTGGTGGTTGGAAACATCGGACCTGGAGCAGGAGAAGGATCTAGATTAGCAGTTGGGGCAACAATTTTGGGTGGCATGATAATATCAACATTTTTTACTTTATACGTAACCCCAACAATGTATTCAACTTTAGCAAAAAATACTAAAAGAATAGATGCTGTAGATATCGAATTAAAAAAACAATTACGTTAAAAAATTATATATTTTCTAGTAGTTAAAGAATTTTTACAATTATTTAATTGAGTTTTATATTTATTTGATTGTTTCTGAACTTTTTTTGCTAAGAGAATTACTTTTTGATTATTTTTATAATTTTTATAATTACCCCATCCTTCGTGATAAGCAATGTATTGTCTAAAAGAGTCTTTTTTTGATATTTTTAAAATTTTTTCAGACTTATTTGTATACCAGCCAATAAAATCTACACTATCTTTAAATCTTGTTCTTGTGGCAAGTTTATTGCCAGTTTCATTTTTGTATTGCTTCCACGTCCCTTTTATTGCTTGCGAATATCCTAAAGAACTAGATGCTCTCCGATAAGGTATAACTTTAAAAATCTTGTGCCTTTTTGGCTTTGCTAACCAATCAAAATCTGACTCCATTTTTATTATTGCTAATTGTAAATATATTGGCGTACCCCACTTTTGCTCTGTTTTCTTTGCATGCTTGTACCAAAGATATCTTTCAGAAAATATTGAACAACCATCTGATGTATTTTTTGGAATAGAAGTGCAAGAAGATAAAAATAATAAACAAATTAATATAAATATTTTTTTCATTTATTTTTCATACATTTTTTTTCCCAAGAAGGATTAAATTTCATTTTCCAAATACCCAATTTTTTTGATTTGGCATATACTTGTTCTTTAGCATATTTTTTTTTTGAATACTTTACATAATCACAGGCATATCCATTTTTAACCATAAAAGATGATATGCTTTTGCCGTCAATAAAACATTCGGCAATTGTTCTACCCCATATATCTTTATTTTTTTCTCTAACACAAGTAACAATGTTTTTGCTTATTTTTTCTTTAAGTTTTTGTTTTGAAAATTTGTATCCTATTTCTTTTCTCTCAGGAGAGTCTATTCCTCCAAAGCGAATTTTTTCTTTATTGATTTCAATTGTGTCGCCATCAATAACCTTAGCTTTTCCTTTGAGAGTACTTTTTTCTGAACTATGAGCATATGAAAGTGTAAATAAAATGATGATAAAAAAACTACTTAAATTCAGATTTTGCTTTTTCATTAAGCTCATTCATTTTTTTTCTTATTTCTTCGTCAGAGATATTATTATCTTTTAAGTCCTCTTTTACTTTTCTAAATACATCTTCATCTCCTGCTTCAGCAAAATCTGCTTTAATTACAGATTGTATATATTCTTTTTCTTTATCAGAATCGAATCCTAAAATTTGTGAAACCCATTGGCCTATGTATTTATTTCTACGAGCACTAACTTTAAATTGCAGTTCCTCATCATGTGCAAATTTTTTTTCAAAACTTTTTTCTCTTTCTTCAAATGAACTCATTTTTTTCTCCAAAAATTAATTATAATTAATATTAGTAAAGATATTAAAACTCCAATAATATTACCAAACAAGTCAGAAAATTGAAATGATCTGTTTGGTATCAGTAAATGAAATAGTTCAAGAATTATTGAAATAAAAAATAAGTAAAAAATTATAACTTTTTGAACATTAAAATAACTCAATATTCCTGTTAATGATAATACTATAAAAGCATATACATGATTAGAGGAAATTAACATAAAATCAGATGTAATTTGAGGTTGTTTACTAAAATCTTTATTAATAATAAAACCTAAGATACTTCCAGGATAAACATATAAAATTATAAATATAATATTAATTATTTGAAATATTAATTTTGCCATTTGTAAATTTAGCTTATAAATAAAAATTATCTATGAGTCATTTAATTTTAGTAAGACATGGTCAAAGTGAATGGAATTTAGAAAATAAATTCACTGGCTGGGTTGATGTTGATTTATCAGCAAAAGGAAAGCTTGAAGCTTGTAAAGCTGGAGAATTAATTAAAGAATTAAATATTGATATAAATTTTTTTTATACATCTTATCAAAAAAGAGCAGTAGAAACTTTAAAACTTATTTTAAATACGCTTAGAATAAAAAATGATAAAGTTATAAAAGCATGGGAATTAAATGAAAGACATTATGGAGCGCTTACAGGATTTAACAAAGATGAAATGAAAAAAATTTATGGTGAAAAAAAAATTCATGAATTTAGAAGATCTTGGGACAATACTCCTGAACCATTAAATAAAAATAATCCTTACCATCCATTAAATATTCTAATTTACAATGATATACCAAGAGATAAAATTCCAGATACGGAATCACTTAAAGACACTTATAATAGAGTAGTAGAATATTTTAAAAAAAATATTTCTAAAAAACTAGATAAAAATATTCTGATTTCAGCTCATGGAAATTCTATTAGAGCTTTATGTAAATATTTATTTAAAATAAATAACAATGAAATTTCTAAACTTGAAATTCCTACTGGCAATCCACTTTTAATAAATTTTAATAATAAAAATAAAATAGATAGTGTAAAGTATCTAGATAAAAATAGAGCAAAAAATTTATTGATTTTTAGTTAATTGATTAAAAATTTCTAAATCTGTCAAATGTATAAATTTACCTTCATATTCATGACCATATAATTTTTTTTTATTCATTTGTGAATTCCATATTTCTAAAATTGAAAATTTATTTTTACCAATATCATTAAATAATTTTTTGTTAATTATCTGGCAGCCAGTATAAATATAATTGTTATCAGAATCTTTTAATAATACTTTTTGTTTTAGTTCGAAGTCTCCTTTAAATCTTTGATCATAGCTATTTACTTTATTAACTACCATTAATAAATTTTCCATTTTATTTTCAAAATAAACTTTAATCATATCATTAATAGTTTCTTTATAATCTATTGTCCAAAGTGTGTCTGGATTAAAAACTAAAAAATCTTTTTCTTTAGAATTTTTAAGTAAATTTAATATTCCTCCACCAGTATCTAATATGCTACTACCGTCTTTGATTATTTCTATATCATTTTTAAGTGGATGATTTTTAATAAATTGAATTATCTGATCCTGCAAATAAAATGTATTTATTTTTATATTTTTAATTCTCAATTTTTTTATTAAATTTAAATTGTGTTCTAATAACTCTAAGTTATCAATAATAATAAGAGGTTTGGGAACTTTAAGAGTAATTGGATTTAATCTTTTTCCAAAACCCGCACATAAAATTAACGCAGTATTTATTTTCATTGTCTAATTTTCTTAGGAAAATATTTATCTAATATAATTTTCAAATCCTTAAATTTATAATTTTTTTTAATTCTATATTCTATTAAATTCCATGCCCTTGGTATTAATTTTAAGTATTTTTTTTTTTTATCTCTAACGGACAATCTGGTAAAAATACCAATAATTTTAATATTTCTAAGTACTGATAATATTTCAAAATCATTTTTAAATTTACTTATATCTAATGCTTTTTTTTCTTTAACATATTTATCATAAATTTTTTTTTTTTGTTCTAAAGTAGTTTTAACTCTAACATCATCAATTAATGAAGCTAGATCATAAGCAATGTTTCCATAAACCGCATCTTGATTATCAATAAGATAAATTTTTTTTTTATATAACATCATATTAGAAATATGAAAATCACGATGTACAAATACACTTTTTTTTGATTCTAATCTATTAAGAAGATTTAAGAATATAATTTCTAATTTTTTTTTTAAAAATATCTGATTTTTTTTTTTAATTTTACTTGGGATATACCAATCTATAAATAATTTAGATTCCTTTAAAAGTTCAGTTTTTGTATATTGTGGAATTATATATTTGGTATTTTTGAAAGTACTTATTTTCTTATTATTAATTCTTTGCAATTTATTAAGTACTTTTAATATTTTAAAATAATAACCAATTTTATTTTTTTTATTCAATTTGTATGCAACATTTTGGTTGCCTAAATCTTCGATTCTAATAAAATTTTTTTTGTAGTTTTCTTGATATAATTTAGGAGCTTTTATATTATTTTTTATTAATATTTTATTTATTGCATCGTAAATAAGTAAATTTTTTTTTTTTTCTTTTTTAGCAAAAACAATTATAGATTTTTTTTTATTTTTATCTCTGTAAAAACTTCTAAAAGATGCATCTCCAGAAAGACTAATTAAATTACTAGATGAATTCATTTATAATTTCTTTTTTATGTTTTGTAGAAATTTCTAAACTTCTTTTATTAAAATTTTCTTGGTATTTAAAATATAATTCAATTCTATTATCTGGTTTTTTTTTTATTATTTCTGGCCATTCAATAAATAAAATATAATTTTCTTTATTCTCAAATAATCCAATATTATAAAGTTCATTCTCATCTTTTACTCTGTACAAATCAATGTGTGCGATTTTTTTTTCTTTAATTAAATATTCATTAATAATATTAAAAGTTGGACTTGGGACTTCTGTTCTTGGTTCATTACATTTTTTTTGAAGATTATTAATAAAATGCCTTACAAATGTAGTTTTTCCCACTCCAATTTCTCCAAATAAAAATACTATATCTCCATTATCTAAATAATTAGAAATTCTTTGGGAAATTAACTTTATATCTTTTGGTAGACTTATATCAATTTTATTGCTTTTAGTACCGATAGGCATCGGATTTGAATGGTCCTTCTTTTTTAACACTTATATAATCTGCCTGATCTTTAGAAAGCTCTGTTAGTTTTGCGCCAACTTTGTCTAAATGTAATCTAGCAACTTTTTCATCAAGATGTTTTGGTAGAACATAAACCTTTTTTTCATATTTTTCAGAATTATTCCACAATTCTATTTGGGCTGTAACTTGATTTGTAAATGAAGCGCTCATAACAAAACTTGGATGTCCAGTCGCACAACCTAAATTTACAAGTCTACCTTCTGCTAATAAAATAATTCTTTTATTGCTTGGCAAAGTTATTTCATGTACTTGTGGTTTTATCTCATCCCATTTATAATTTTTTAAAGCTTCAACCTGTATTTCATTATCAAAGTGACCAATATTACAAAGAATTGCCCTATCCTTCATCATTCTCATATGGTCCGCTGTAACAATATCCTTATTTCCGGTTGCAGTAACCACTATGTCCGCTTCTTTAATCATTTCATCCATTAAAACTACTTCATATCCTTCCATAGCAGCCTGTAATGCACATATAGGATCAGTTTCAGTAACCATTACTCTTGCACCACTTTGTCTTAGTGAAGCTGCACTACCTTTTCCTACATCACCAAATCCAGCTACAATTGCAACCTTGCCTGACATCATTACATCGGTTGCTCTTTTAATTCCATCTACTAGACTTTCTCTACATCCATATAAATTGTCAAATTTTGATTTTGTAACTGAATCGTTAACATTAATAGCAGGAACTAATAATGTACCCTCATTTTCCATTTTTTTTAAAGCTAAAACACCAGTTGTTGTTTCTTCAGATAAACCTTTTATTGATTTCATTAAATCTTTATAATCTTTATGCATTAATGCTGTAAGATCTCCACCATCATCTAATATCATATTAGGCTTCCAATCTTTTTTCCCTTCAATGGTTTGTCTTACACACCACCAATACTCTTCTTCAGTTTCACCTTTCCATGCAAATACTGGTATACCTACTTTTGCAATTGCTGCGGCTGCATGATCTTGAGTGGAAAATATATTACATGAAGACCATCTAACTTCCGCACCTAATTCAACTAATGTTTCAATTAAAACTGCCGTTTGTATAGTCATATGTAAACAACCCAAAATTTTTGCACCTTTAAGAGGAAATTTTCCTTTATACTCTTTTCTTATTGCCATTAAGCCTGGCATTTCAGTTTCAGCTAATGAAATCTCTTTTCTTCCAAATTCTGCTTGTTTGATATCTTTTACTTTGTAATCATTCATGAAGCCGGCCTTTTATCAGCTAATTTTATTTTTTTCAATATATCAATTAGGCGCTAGGAAAAATAATTTCAATATTAGCACCTTTGTCTTTGTTATTTTTGGCAAAAATTTGAGCATTATGTAGGTCTACAAGATTTTTTACGATATTTAGACCTAGGCCAGAATGTTCTCCAAATTTATCCGGCCTATTACTATAAAATCTATTAAATATTTTTGTTGTATCTTTCTCTTTAAATCCTTCTCCTTGATCAATAACATTTAAATATATTTGTCCGTTTTCATTTTTTGTTATTTCAACATTGATTTCCTGATTATCATTACTAAAAGAAATTGAATTTTCTAGGAGATTTGCAATGATTTGTTCGATTCGATTTTCTATACCTAAAACAATATATTCTTCACTACCATTTGTTTTGAGGTTTATAGATATTCCTCTTTTTGAATTATAAATACTATTAAAATCATCAACCACAGATCTTGCTATTAATTTGAGATTAACTTTATTCATTTGTTCTGAAGTAATTGCGGCTTCGTCTTTTAACATCTGAGAATAATCAGTAATTAATCTTTCTATCCTTTCTACATCATGAGTAACAATATTTATTAACTTATCTCTTTGTTTTTTATCTTCAGTTTCTGAAATTATTTCAGAGGCACTTTTTAACGAAGCTAGCGGATTTCTAATTTCGTGCACTAGATCAGTAGAAAAATTTTCTGCAGTACTGATTCTTTTTCTTAATTCATTTGTCATTTCATCAAGAGATTTGGACAATAATCCTAATTCATCATTTCTAATTTTTATCGTTCCTATATTAGTTTTTTTGTTGCTCTTATCTTTTATAATTTTTGTGTAATTAACTAAGTTTTTTATTGGTTTTAAAAAATATCTATTTAATACATACGAAAAAATTAAAATTACAACAACTACTACTAAAGCTGTTCTAGTAATAAAACTTTTCCTTTCATTAATTGCTGCTCTAATGTCATTGGCACTTTCTGTAATAGCCAAATATCCAATATTTTCCTCTCCATCAAAAACATTTTTAATAGTTGTTAATAGAAATTGATCATAACTTTCTTCTGTAAATGTAAAAGGTTTTCCATAATTAGAAGATTTAGAGTAGTCAATTAAAATTTCATTTATTGAAATTGGTTTTTTTTCTTTTTTAATTTTTTTTTCATTATTTAATGATTGATTTAATTCTACTGATTTTTCCATTTCAACAATTTCAAGTCTTTGAGAAAATGATCTTGGATCTAAATCCAAAGAGTCGGTATCGCCAATTAAATTAAAATTTTTATCAAATATTAAAACTCTATCCAGGCTTTGAAATAGAAATCTTGTAGAGAATAAAAATTTTCTTATATCTTCTTGTGTAAACTTTATTTTTAATCTTTGAATATGACTTATAGTATTATCAATTATTTTAATATGATTTATTGTTTTATCATTAATTAAATTAGGTTGAATAGTTCTTAAATAAAAAATCGTAAAACTTCCAATTACAATAAATATTATTAAATTAATAAATAAAAATTTTTTTAAAATCGACAAATTTTTTATAAAATTATTTAACATTAACTAATGTTCCAACGATATCCGCTGCCATATCTTGTTTCGATTGCAGAAAAGTTACTATCAACTCTTTTAAATTTTTTTCTAATTCTTTTTACATGACTATCAATGGTTCTATCTTCAATATCAGTATCCTCTCTATAAGCTATATCCATTAATTGTGATCTTTCTTTAATAATACCTGGTCTTTTTGCTAGTTCTTTAACAATAAGAAATTCTGTTGTTGTAAGTTTATCTGGGAGTTGTTGACCGTTCCATTCGCATTCCAGCTGTGAAGGATCTAACTTTAATTTTCCATGAGCTATTATATTTTTTGCATCTTCAATATTACTACTATCTCTTTTTCTTAACTGCACTCTAATTCTTTCAATTAAAACTTTTATTGAAAAACCTCCTGATTTTTTTACATAATCATCAGCGCCTAATTTCAATCCTAAAAGCTCATCAACTTCTTCATCTTTAGAAGTTAAAAATATAACAGGCATTGAAGTTTTTTTTCTTAATTTTTTTAATAGTTCTTCTCCATCCATTTTTGGCATTTTTATATCTATAACAGCTAAGTCCGGAGGTGTTCGGGTTAAACCTATCAAAGCACTTTCACCATCTAAATAAGTTTGAACATTAAATCCCTCTTTTTCTAAAGCAATACTAATACTCGTAATAATATTTCTGTCATCATCAATTAGGGCTATCGTTTGTTTCATGATCTAATTTATAAAAATACTAAATTGTTCTAATTTGGGCAATACTAACAGAATTTAATGAAGTAATCCCCAATTATCACCTATATTTACATCTACCAACAAAGGTATAGAAAAAGAATGAAGATTGCTATCTTTTACACTTATCATTGTATTTTTTATTAGTGTTGAAGCAGACTTAACTTCATTTAAATCAGTCTCAAATATAAGCTCGTCATGAATTTGTAATAACATTTTTAAAGATTTATTTTTTTTACTCTCAATTTCATCATTAAGTCTAATCATAGCTAATCTCATTATTTCAGATGCTGATCCTTGTATGGGTGCATTAATTGCGGCTCTTTCTTGAAAATTTCTGATATTAAAATTTTTATCATTTATTCCAGTAATATGAGTTTTTCTTCCAAAAATATTACTTACAAACCCACTTTTTCGACAAAATTTAATTGTGTTAACCATATATTCTTTTATCTCAGGAAATTTTAAAAAATATGAATTTAGAAAGTCTTCTGCTTCATTATTTGAAACACCAATTTGTTTTGCTAATCCATATTGTGATATTCCATAAATTATACCAAAATTTATAGCTTTAGCTTTTCTTCTCATTTCGGAATTTACTTTTTTTATATCTACACCAAAAACTTGGCTTGCAGTTAGAGAGTGAATATCTTCATTATTTAAAAATGCTTTTTTTAATTCTTTAACATTTGCTAAATCTGCTAATATCCTCATTTCAATTTGATTATAATCTGCTGAAATTAATTTTTTATTTTTTTCAGAAATAAATGCCTTACGTATATCTTTTCCTTCTTCTGTTTTTATTGGAATGTTTTGCAAATTTGGGTCACTTGATGCAAGCCTTCCTGTTGTCGTTGCGGCTAATAAAAATGAGGTATGAACTCTATTTGTTTTTTGATTAATATGCTCTTGTAGAGAGTCTGAGTAAGTATTTTTTAATTTACTTGATTGTCTCCATTCTAAAATTAACTTTGGAAATTCATTTCCTTTGAAAGCTAAATCTTCCAAAACAGACGCACTTGTGGCAAAACTTCCTTTTTTTGTTCTTCTTAAAGAAGCAATTTTTAAATCATTATACATTATTTCACCTAGTTGCTTTGTTGAGCCTATATTGAATTCTTTTTTCGAAATTTTATATATTTTTTTTTCAAGAATATTAATTTTTTGTTCAAATTTTAATGAAAGTTTTTTTAAAAATGATTTATCTAATCTAATTCCATTTATTTCCATCAAAGCTAAGATTTTAATTAAAGGTTTTTCGAAAATTTCATAAATATTTACAAGTTTTTCTAACTTAAGAGATTTAGAAAAAATTTTATACAATCTATATGTAATGTCAGCATCTTCAGCGGCATAATCTTTCGCTAAAGCAACATCAACTTCACTAAAATTTATTTCTTTTTTTCCAGATCCAACTAAATCTTTAAATTTAATAGTTTTATGACCTAAATGGATTTCTGATAATAAATCCATATTATGTCTATTTTTTCCAGCATCTAGAACATAAGACATTAGCATTGTATCTTCCATGCTATTAATAGAAATTCCTCTTTGCCAAAAAATTATGTAATCAAACTTAATATTTTGACCAATTTTTTTTATACTTTTGTCTTCTAAATAAGGTTTTAGAATTTTTAATACTTTTTCTTCATCTAAATTTTTATAATTAACATGGCCTATTGGTATATAGCATGCTTTACCTATACTATACGATATAGAGATACCAACTAATTTTGCTTGATGTGGATCTAATGAATTAGTCTCTGTATCAATTGCAAATTCTCCAAGTTCTTCAGCTGAATTCAACCAATTTTTAATTTCATTTTCTGATTTAATTAAGAAATAATTTTTTTTTGAAATTTTAGAAGCTGTTTCTTTTAAAGAAATTTTTGTTTCATTTGTTTTTAATTGTACATCTCCATAAGTAGAAATTACAGAACTTAATAATCTATTAAATTCCATTTCTCTTAAAAAATTATAAAGTTTATTTTTATCAACTTCCCTTAATTTAAACTCATCAATTTTATTTTTTACTGGTACATCAATTTTTAATGTTACAAGCTTTTTACTTATTATTGCTTTATCTTTATTTTCAATCAATGTTTCTCTTCTTTTATTTTGCTTAATCTTACTTGCATTTTTTAAAAGATTTTCTAAATTTCCATACTGATTTATTAATTCAGCAGCTGTTTTTATACCAATACCAGGTACACCGGGAACATTATCAGTGCTATCACCTGCAAGTGATTGAACATCAATTACACTTTCTGGTTTAACACCAAACTTTTTGTTTACATCTTCATCAGTTATAAATTTATTTTTCATAGGATCGTATATGCGAACATTTTTTTTAAATAACTGCATTAAATCTTTATCAGAAGATACTATTGTTACTTTCGATCCTTCATCTAAAATTTGTTCAACATATGTTGCTATTAGATCGTCTGCCTCATAATTTAAAAGTTCAATAGATGGTAAATTGAAAGCTAAAACTGATTTTCTAATATAATCAAATTGAGGAATTAGATCATCGGGAGCATCTGATCTATTAGCTTTGTATTCAGAGTAAATTTCATTTCTAAAATTTTTTCTTGCAGAGTCAAAAATTACGGCAAAATGTGTGGGCTTTTCTTTATTCAAATCTGATTTTGAATCTTCTAAAAGTTTAAAAAGCATATTGCAAAACCCATTCACAGCCCCAGTTGGCATCCCGTCACTTTTTCTGGATAGTGGTGGAAGAGCATAATATGCTCTAAATATATATCCCGATCCATCAATTAAATAATAATGATCGTTTTTTTTTGCTTTATTCATAAATTTAATTTTATATTAATTTAGCCAAATGATATAAGTATATATTTCTCAATGAATAATAAAAAAGTATTAACTGTCAAAAATTTAAATAAATTTTACTCAAAAAATAGTTCTAAATCTGTACATGCGTTAAATAATTTAAACTTAGAGGTGAATGAGGGAGAAATATTTGGACTTCTAGGTCCAAATGGTGCTGGCAAAAGCACATTCATAAATATTTTAGCTGGCACTTCTATAAAATCATCTGGAGAAGTTTTTGTTTGGGGTTTCAATTTAGATACTAATCCTAGACAAGTAAGGGCATCTATTGGAATAGTTCCTCAAGAAGTAAATCTTGATCCATTTTTTACTCCAAAAAAACTATTAGAATTACATGCTGGACTTTATGGAGTAAAAAAAAAAGATAGAATTACTGATACTATTTTAAAACTTGTATCTTTAGAAGATCAAGCAAATAGTTACTCTAGAAGTTTGTCTGGAGGAATGAAAAGAAGATTATTGGTTGCAAAGGCGCTAGTTCACCAGCCACCAATAGTTATTTTAGATGAACCTACTGCAGGAGTAGATGTAGAATTAAGAAGCAATCTTTGGAAAAATGTTAAATTATTAAATAAACAAGGTGTAACAATAATTTTAACTACGCACTATTTAACTGAAGCTGAAAAAATGTGTGATCGTATTGGTATATTAAATAAAGGGGAGTTAGTAGCTCTTGATAGTACAAAAAATTTAATTGACCGAATTCAAAGAAAAAATGTGAAATTATTATTAGATAAAAAAATAAATATAGAAGAAATTAATTTAGATTTTTTAGAAATAATATCTTACAAAAATAATTTATTAGAAATTTCATACGACAAAAGTAAGGTTAAAATTGAAGAAGTTATAAGTTATATACATCAACAAAATGCTAATATATCGGATATTTCAACTGATGAAGCAAATTTAGAAGACGTATTTATGAGATTAACAAAAAACTAGCAAATTTATAATTAAAATAGTAAAATATTAAACTATATGGAAGCAATCAAAACAAACTTAAACCAAAAATTAATCAAATATTTTTTAATTGCTTTATTGGGTTCAATTTTACTTACAATATCTGCTAAAGTAAAAATTCCTTTCTATCCAGTGCCAATGACTATGCAAACTTTTGTTGTTTTGATGCTTGGAATGAGTTTGGGATACAAAATTGCATTTGCATCTGTAGGACTATATTTATTGGAAGGAATATTTGGCTTACCTGTATTTTCTAATTCTCCTGAAAAAGGTATAGGATTAATATATTTTACTGGTCCCACTATGGGATATTTAATTGGTTTTTTATTTGCAACATTTTTATCTGGGTATGTTAATTTAAAAACAAATATATTTTTTATATTTTTAAAATTAAGTTTATGTGTTTCGATAATTTATATTTTAGGAGTATTATGGTTAGGAAAGCTTATTGGATGGGATAAGCCAATATATGAATTGGGAGTTAAACCATTTTTATTGGCAGAAATTTTTAAATTACTTATATTAAGTTTTTTAAGTTCAAAAATTTTAAAAATTAGAAAATTTATCTAGGAGATCTTTTAGAAAGTATTCTTTGTAAAGTTCTTCTATGCATTTTTAGTCTTCTGGCGGTTTCCGATACATTTCTATTACACAATTCAAATACTCTATGTATATGTTCCCACTTCACTCTATCAGCTGACATTGGATTTTCTGGTGGATCCGCTTTTTTATTTGGATCAGCTAAAAGCGCTTTTTCAACATCGTCAGCATCTGCCGGCTTGGCTAGGTAATCTATGGCACCTTCTTTTATAGCAGCAACTGCAGTAGGGATATTTCCATATCCTGTAAGCATAATAATTCTGCTATCGTTTTTATTTCTTTGAATTTCTTTTACTACTTCTAAACCATTTCCATCATTAAGCCTCAAATCCACAACTGCAAATGCTGGATTTTTAGTTTTAATTGACTGTATACCTTTCAATACACTTTCTGCTTGAGTAACTTCAAATCCTTTTTTTTCCATTGCCCTTGCCAATCTCTCCCTAAAAGGGTTATCGTCATCTACTATAAGTAGAGATTTATCCTTAAATTCTGTTAATTTTTTAATATTTGCTGTTTCTATCATGGGTCTAATATGGTGATTAAAAATTTAAATTTCAATACATTATTTTCTTTACATTATCTTACATATCCCATAAATGCTGAGTTTATATGAAATCTGCATAACTGATATGCAAATTTTTTTTTAGTAAATTTTTTTTGGAGCAAATATGAAAAAATTTAAATCAGTTGAAGAACTAATAAATCAACTGAAACCGACAAAACCTGTTTATTGCATTAGAAAGCAATCTATAGTTGTTGCTTCTAAGTTCTTTCAAAAAAATTTTTTGGGTAAAGTACTTTATGCAGTTAAGACTAATCCACATGTTGAAGTTTTAAAAACAATTTTAGAGAGTGGTATAAATAATTTTGATGTAGCTTCAATAAAAGAAATAGAAACTATTAAAAAAATTAATCCAAAAGCTCAATGTTCATATATGCATACTGTAAAAAGTAGAGAAAGTATAAATGAAGCGTATTTTAAACATGGTGTAAAAACTTTTGCATTAGATTCTAAAGATGAACTAATAAAAATAATTGAAAGTACAGATCATGCAAAAGATTTAAATTTATTTGTAAGAGTTTCAGTTTCCAATGAACATGCGGAAATAGATTTATCAAAAAAATTTGGAGCATTAATTTCAGAAGCTATAGGATTGCTGAGGCTTGCAAAACAATATGCAAAAAAAATTGGTCTAAGTTTTCATGTTGGATCACAATGCATGCATCCAATTTCTTATTCCAGAGGAATAGAGGAAATTGGAAAAATAATTAAAAAAACTAAAATAATCCCTGATTACATTAATATAGGAGGAGGTTTTCCTACAATTTATCCAGATCTAATTCCTCAATCTTTAGAAAATTATTTTAATGAAATAAAGAAAAGCTTAAACAATTTAAAATTACATAAAATGCCTGAAATAATTTGTGAACCAGGCAGAGCTATTGTTGCTGAAAGCGGTTCTACAATTGTTAAAGTTCTTTTAAGAAAAAAACAAAAATTATTTATTAATGATGGAACTTACGGAACTTTATTTGATGCAGGCGTTCCAAATATAGTCTATCCTGCAAAATTACTTACAAATGGAAGATTAGTTTCTAAAAAAATAAATTCATTTGATTTTTATGGTCCAACATGTGATAGCATGGATTATATGAAAGGTCCTTTTGTTCTACCAAACAATGTTAAAGAAAATGATTACATTGAGTTGGGTCAGTTAGGTGCTTATGGATTAACTTTCAGAACTCAATTTAATGGTTTTTTTTCAGATGAAATTTTTGAAGTAGAAGATAATCCTATTATGACAATGTATAACAAAGAAACATTAAGTGGTTTTCTTGTTGCTTAAATGTCAGACAAAAAAAATTTAACACATAATAGTAAAAAAAGTTTTTTAAAAAAAGAAGTTGAGCATATTGATATTACTTCTTTTGACTCCAGAAAAATAATTTCATCAATGGAAAAAATGTCTTTTGTTTCAAGAGAAACAGCAAATGCATCGAATATATTTAATGAAATGATTAAAGATAAAGATTGTACTATTTTTTTAACTTTAGCTGGCTCAACTTCTGCTGCTGGATGTATGAATATTTATAGAGATATGGTCAAATATAATATGGTTGATGCTATAGTAGCTACTGGAGCATCAATAATTGATATGGATTTTTTTGAAGCATTAGGATTTAAACATTATCAAGGTTCACAATTTCAAGATGATACTGAATTAAGAAGTAATTACATTGATAGAATTTATGATACATATATTGATGAAGATGAGCTTCAAATGTGTGACAAAAAAATTTGTGAAATTGCAAATAATTTAGAGGCAAAAAGTTTTACATCTAGAGAATTTATTAAAGAAATTGGAAAATATTTAAAATCAAATTCAAAAAAAAAAGGATCATTAATAGAAACTGCTTACAATAACAAAGTTCCAATATTCTGCCCAGCATTTACTGACTCAAGTGCTGGTTTTGGGTTAGTTATGCATCAAGAACAAAATCCAAAAAAACATATAACTATAGACTCTATTAGAGAATTTCGTGAGCTTACTGAAATAAAGATAAAATCTAGCGGATCTGGTTTATTTATGATTGGAGGTGGTGTTCCAAAAAACTTTATCCAAGATACTGTTATATGTGCTGAACTTTTAGGAAAAGAAGTTGATATGCATAAATATGCTATACAAATTACAGTAGCTGACTCAAGAGATGGAGCATGTAGCAGCTCTACTCTTAAAGAAGCAAGTTCTTGGGGTAAAGTTAATGTAACTAAAGAACAAATGGTTTTTGCAGAAGCAACTTCTGTGCTACCATTAATTGTAAGCGATGCTTATCATAAAGGTGAATGGAAAAATAGAACTAGAAAAAATTTTTCAAATATATTTGGGTAAAAATTGAACTATCTATCTAACAAACATGGGTTTCTTGGAATTGAAAATAAATTTAGTTTTAAGGAAAAAGTAGTAATAATTCCTTTTGGTTTAGAAAAAACTGTGAGCTATGGTGGAGGAACAAAAAATGGACCAAAAGAAATAATAAAAGCTTCACACCAAGTAGAACTATATGATGAAGAGTTAAATTGTGAGCCATATAAGAAAATAGGAATAAAAACTCTTAAACCTTTTAAAATTGATAACAACATTAAAAAAGCACTAAAAAAAATATCAGATATAAATCATAAAATTTTAGAAAAAAATTTATTTCCAATGACTTTTGGAGGCGAACATTCAATTACACCAGGTTGTATATTGCCCTTTACAAAAAAATTCAAAAAAATATGTTTGTTGCATTTTGATGCTCACGCAGATTTAAGAGAAAGTTATAATGGTGAAAAATATTCACATGCCTCAGCTATAAAAAGATGTTTAGATTATAAAAATGTTTCTATAATATCTTTTGGCATCAGAAATATTTCTAAAAATGAAATTCCTATATTAAAAAAAAATTCTAAAAGAATAAATATTTTTTGGGCAAAGGATAAATCAAGATGGAACATGAATAAATTTAAAAAACTTATAAAAAATAAAACTGTCTATATAACTTTTGATGTTGATGGTTTAGACTCAAGTATAATGCCAGCAACAGGCACTCCTGAACCTGGAGGTTTGTTTTGGGATGAAACCTTAAATATAATTAAAATTGCTTGCAAAAATTCTAATATTGTCGGTGCAGATATTAACGAACTTGCTCCAATTAAAGGTTTTAATTCTTATAATTTTTTAGTAGCTAAATTAGCTTATAAGATTTTATCATATAAATTTCTGTCTAAGCAGCTTTAAAATTCCTAGAAAAAAATCTAAATGGTATAAGCATAACTAATGCAACAATGAATTTTACAACTAAATCCCCTAATGATAATGAAAACCATGGAACTCCAGTGCCATAAAAAGAAATAGAAAAAAATAAAAAAGTATCAACTACTGAACCAATTAAAGAGGAGGCCAATGGGGCAATAAACCATTTTCTTTTTCTAAATTTATCAAAAATTTGTACATCTAATAATTGAGCTATTATAAATGCAGTTCCAGATCCTATTGCGATCCTAATGGAAATTATATCTGTAAAATTTGTTGAAAAAAAAATTGTAAAACTAATACCTACAATAAATCCAATATAAACAATCTTTTTTGCTATAAATTTACCATAAGCTCTATTAGCTAAATCAGTAATTAAAAAAGCTATAGGATAGCTAAAAGCTCCATAAGTTAAAACTTCTTGCATCCCATAATATTTTACAGGAAATTGGACTAAATAATTTGAAAGAAGAACAACAACTCCCATTAAAAATGAGAGGGTCATAAACAATTTATTCATTAAGCAGTTTTACTTAATAATGTTTTTTTTAATTTTTTAAGTCTTAAAGAAAGATTTTTTGTTTTAGCAGATTTTAAAAAATGATCAAAACTTCCTTTTTTATCTACTGATCTTACTCCAGCGTTTGAAACTGAAATTCTTAAACTTTTATTTAAAATATCACTTTTAAATTTAACTTTTTTTAAATTTGGCAAAAATCTTCTTTTTGTCTTATTATTAGCGTGACTAACTTTATGACCTTTAAGAGGTATTTTACCGGTAAGTTCGCATTTTTTAGACATAATTTGAAGACTGTATATGTGTTGAAATGTTGGCAGTCAAGATCAATTTTTTACTCCTATAGCTTCTGAAATATTTTCAAATCCTTCTTTCTTTAAAATAACTATTAATTCCTCATTAATTTTATTTGAAATATTGGGCCCTTGATAAACCATTCCAGTATAAAGTTGAATTAAACTAGCACCATTTAATATTTTTTCATATGCACTTTTACCTGAATCTACTCCTCCAACTCCTATAATTTTAATTTTATTTTTCAAATTTTTATAAAATTTATTTATAGTAATATTTGATTTATTCTCTAAAGGTTTTCCAGATAATCCTCCTTTTTCTAATTTATTTATATTTATCAAATTTTCTCTATTTTTTCAGTAGTATTTGAAATTATGACTGCCTCAATTCTGTATTTAATTAATAAATCTGAAATAATTTCAATATCTTCATCATTAATATCTGGGGAAATTTTTACTGCAATTGGTATAGTGGTTTTCAAATTTGTTTTTTCTTTTTCAATAGAGCTAAGTAAATCATTTAGTTCTTCTTTATCATGAAAGCTTCTTAAATTTTCTGTATTAGGTGAAGATATATTTATTGTAAGATAATCTGCTAATTTATAAAATTTTCTTAAACAAATTAAATAGTCTTCTATTCTATTTTTTGAATTGCTATTTGGACCTATATTTATTCCTAATAAACCTGATGGAGGATTTTTAGATATAGTATAATAAACTTTATCAGAACCAGAATTATTAAATCCCAGTCTATTTATAAGTGCTAGATCTTCTTCTAAACGAAAAATTCTTGGTTTTGAGTTTCCATATTGGCTAAAAGGAGTAACTGTACCAACTTCTACAAAACCGAAGCCTAATTTAAGTAGTGAATTGTAAACTTCTGCGTCCTTGTCAAATCCAGCCGCAACTCCAACTGGATTGGGTATAGTTTTTCCGAAAATAGTTGTTTTGATTGAGTCATTATTTTTTAATTTATATTTAGGAAAATAATTTAATTTTAATGATTTTATTGCTAAATTATGTGCCAATTCTGGATCTAATTTAAAAATTAAAGATCTAATTTTTGAAAACATTATTTAATTTTATCTTCTATCAACTTTGTTGTTTCTTTAACCCCAAAAAAACTAATAAAAAAACCTAATCTTGGACCATTTTCGTCTCCAAAAACTACCTCATATATAAGTTTAAACCATTCTCTCAGATTATCTTTATATCCATTATTTTTTCCAACACTATAAATTTCTGTTTGAATTTCTTCTGGTTGCATATCATCATCACATTTTTCTAACCTAATAATTAGAGCTTTAAGAGCTTTTATTTCTAAATCATTTGGTTTTTTATATTTTTTATTATTACTAACTACATCTTTAAAATATTTAATTGCATAATTAATTAGTTTGTCAAATATTGGATATTCTTCTTGATTAATATTCGGTTTGTATTTTTTAACAAATTTCCATAATAAATCTTTGTTTTCAGCATTACTTGTTTCAACAAGATTTAATAACATTGAAAAAGTCATTATTATATTTTCATTTGGTATTTTTCCATTATGCACATACCAAGCTGGATTTAGTAAAAGCTGAAGTTCATTTTGATTTTTGCTTTTATCTATTGCTTCCAAGTATTCATCTACTGATTTAGGAACAATTTCTTTATAAAGTTTTTTTGCTCTTTTTGGATTTTGATACATAAACAAAGATAAACTTTCTGGTGATGCATATTTCAACCAATCATCAATTGTAATTCCATTACCTTTAGATTTAGAAATTTTTTCTCCTTTCTCATCAAGAAATAGTTCATAGGCAAATCCTGAAGGATTTTTTTTACCTAATTGTTTTACAATTTTGCTTGATAATATTGCGCTTTCAATTAAATCTTTTCCATACATTTCAAAATCTACATCTAATGCAAACCATCGCATTGCCCAATCTACTTTCCATTGAAGTTTACATTCACCGTCCAAAATACTTTTTTCTAGTTTTTGTCCTTCATTATCAAAAATTATATTTGAATTTTTTTCATTAATCTCTAATACTGGTATTTCTAATACAGTTCCAGTTGTAGGGCAAATAGGTAAAAAGGGAGAATAGGTTCTCTGTCTTTCTTTTCCTAAAGTAGGAATAATGATATTCATAATTTCTTGATAATTTTTTAAGACTAATTTTAAAGTTTCATTAAAAAAACCACTTTTATAAAGTTCTGTAGAACTTTTAAAAATATAATTAAAATTAAAATTATTTAAAAATTTTTTTAACATTTCATTATTATGTTCTCCAAAGCTTGTATATTTTTTAAACGGATCTGGAACACTAGTTAATGGCTTATGCAGATTTTGTTTTAAAATTTCTTGATTGGGAATATTATCTGGTATCTTTCTGAGACCATCCATATCATCGGAAAACGTTATTATTTCTTTCGGAATCTTTGTTAAGTAATTA
>CACLLR010000002.1 GCA_902607805.1 uncultured Pelagibacteraceae bacterium | reverse complement strand
CTTCTCTTAAATTTTTACTATTATCTAATTCATCTAATGCTTCCTCTAAATTATTTGGAAGTTTTTCTAAGTTAGGATAATTTTTATAATCTGTATACATATTACATGTTAAAGGATCGCCAGGATCAGATTTGTTATTCATTCCATAAATACCCGCAGCTAGAATGCCAGATTGTAATAAATAAGGATTTGAAGATCCATCCATTAATCTTAATTCAAATCTTCCCGGGTCAGGAATTCTAATCATATGAGTTCTATTATTACCTGAATATGAAATACTACTTGGAGACCAAGAAGCTCCAGATTTTGTAGGAGGCGCATTTATTCTTCTGTAACTATTTATAGTAGGGTTAAAAAAAGCAGATAGAGTTCTAGCATTTTTTATTATTCCACCTAAAAAATTATACGCTAGTCTAGTTAAGCCAAATCTATCATTATTATCTAAAAATTTATTTGTACTGCCATTCCACAATGATATATGGGCATGACAACCATTTCCTGTTAAATGTTCAAATGGTTTCGGCATAAATGTCGCTCTTAAACCGTGTTTTTCAGAAAGAGTTTTGACCATAAATTTAAAAAAAGTATGTCTATCTGCTGTTTGTAGACATTCTGAATAATTCCAATTCATTTCAAATTGTCCATTAGCATCTTCATGATCGTTTTGGTAAGGACCCCAACCCATTTCAATCATGCTATCGCATATTTCTTTGATTAAATCATACCTTCTCATTAAAGCCGATTGGTCATAACAAGGTTTTGATTGCGTGTCTCTAGTATCTGCTATTTGAGAGCCATCAGGAGATATTAAAAAATATTCACATTCTACACCTGATTTCATCACTAAATTCATTTTTGAAAGCTTAGAAATTTGATTTTTTAAAATTACTCTAGGAGATGCTTGGACTGGTTTTCCATTCATCCATAAATCTGAAGCTAGCCAACCAATTTCTTTATTCCATGGAAGTTGAATTAAACTGCTAGGATCGGGTATAGCAAACATATCTGTATCAGCAGGAGACATATCAAGCCAAGTAGCAAATCCTGCAAATCCTGCTCCATTTTTTTGCATATCTTTAATAGCATTAGCTGGGACTAATTTTGATCTTAGAACCCCAAAAAGATCAACGAAGCTAATAAGAAAATATTTTATTTTTTTTGATTTCGCTATTGAAGATAAATTTTTACTCATAAATTATCTTAGCATATTTTTATTTAAAAAAAGATAAAAAGAAATCTTTGTAGTAAATTAAAATTACTGAAATTATAACGATAATTGCGATTCTTACTCCATATTTAGCTTTAGGCCATGCAAGCCTTGCCATCTTTGATGGAGGTTTATTTTCATGTTTCTCTAAATTATTATTTTCCATGATTTAAAAAGGGCGCATAAAATATGCGCCCTTAATATTTTAATGATTACCCATCGGTAACATTACTTTTCCAGTCATTGGAGCCTGGTCTTTTTCTAGCAAGCTTTTCAAGTTTTTCACTTTCTTGCTTGGCAGAAATTACATGCCAGCCTATCCAGAGAACAAATCCTATTATAACTAGGATTCCTTCTGACCCAACACCAGGATAAATTGCCCCCGCTACTTCTTCAGCACTCAGGTGGTCTATCCAATTAGTTACTGTAGCCATATATCATTCCTCCTTTATCTGCTGGCCGATGCGACAGATTTTTCATCATCCTTCGCAGCTTCCATTATTTCGTAATCTAGACCAGCTAACTCTACTTCTCTAGGAATCCTTAATTTACCCATTCCATGAAGAACTTTAGCAATGATATAACCTGGTATCATTCCTAGTACGAAAAACATTATTATTGCACCAATGAACATTCCTAAAGGATTTATTGCAGCGTAATTAGAACCGTCCCACATAGCGCCAACGCTATATCCAGAAGAAGGATATCCATTAAGAACAAATCCACAGATTATTAAACCTGCAAATCCTGCATAACCATGTACTGCTACAGCTCCTACAGCATCATCTATTTTGAACTTACGTTCAACCCAGTAATGCATTTTGTAAGCTACAACAACACCGATCATACCAATGATCATTGATTGTATTGGATGATATAAATCATTTCCTGCAGACGCACATATTATTCCCGCTAGTCCAGAAGAGTATGTCCAGAAAGGATCTCCTTTAGAAACCACATATCCAGCCAATAAACCTCCTGACAGTGACATTAAGAAGTTCATTGTAATACCGCTTAATGTAGTAGGAGTTACATAAATGTTAGTTGCAGTAAAGTATGTTACACCTTCCATCCCATATTCAGGCCCAAGATCAAATATTGGAATGTTACAAGCGGCATAAAAGCCCCAGAATCCTGTATAAATTAGAAACAGTCCAACTGTAACTAACCAAGGATTTCTTGGTCCAATATTTCTTGGTTCTCCAGAAGATGAGAATTTACCTATTCTTGGTCCTAAAACAGCTAGAACACCTAAAGCAAATCCCCCGGCTATTGCATGAATTACACCAGAAGCGTAAGCATCATGATATCCGAGAATTTTCAGCATCCAACCGTCAAAGTGCCATCCCCATGCAGCATCTATAGTCCAGAATACTGAGCCTATCGCAATTGCCAAGATGCCGAATGCAAAAGTTGTTATTCTTTCGATTACCGCACCAGAAACAATTGAGGCTGCTGTCCATGAGAATAATAAAAACGCTGCCCAGAATACTCCACTTATATGATCACCTAAGTTAACTGCCATTAAGTCACTATTTGGTACGTACCATTTAGCACTAAATGCAGAATCATCAGTGATAAGAGCTGCGCTTTCATTCATTATTGATGGTGCAAGACCTGGTCCTGTTGGAAAAGCCCAATATATCCACCAACCAAATAAAAACCAAGTTACTGTTACCAAGGGTATCAGCATTGTATTTTTCATTAAAGTATGTTGATGATGTTTGTATCGGGAAGCTCCAACTTCATACATACAGAAGCCCACGTGAATTAAAAACATGAGCACTACTGTTACCCAGTAGTAAAATTCCGTAAATATGGTTGTCAATGCACCTAATTGATCAGTCATTTAACCTCCATTTGTTTAAACAAATTATTTAGACTCTATTAAATGGAATATGGAGCACAATGGTAAATTATATATCAATTATATGTATAATTATTCGTTGAACAACCTACGGTAGATTAAAAATTTCAACGATTCTTAAAATTTTCTATAAGCTTTTTTCAGATCAACCAAAGGATGATTTGGAGACATTTGAAATTTTACAAGCAGTTCTCTTGCAATCATATCTCTATCTTGTTGATTGTTTGGTAGTTTAATTTTTTTTGGAATAGTAACCCAACCATTTGCATTTCTATCAAAAACAGCTGGCCTATTTTCTTCATAACCCATATGTACGTCTTCAAGCCAATTGAGATCATCCCATCCCATAGCTTCAATGTATTTTTTTAAAAATGGAGTAAGTCTTTTATAATCAGGCAACAAGTTAACATCATATCGGTAACCTATAGTTTGTCCGATCATTTTTTCTCTTGCAGTTTCTTTTTTTTTCCCTAACTGACCTTTGATTTTATTTATTTTTATTTTTTTTTTATTTTTTTTTTTCGCCATATTTAACCTTAAATTTTATGAAAGTCGTCTACTCCTACAGTATGATTTGTGCCAGACAATGGTACTTTTGCTAAAGCAGAAGCTTCCATAGTTAATGCTGCCATATCTTCTGGTTCTAATGAATGAATATTTGTTTTACCGCAAGCTCTAGCTAATAATTGAGCTTCCAAAGTCATTGTATGTAAATAATTGTAAACCCTTAATGCTGCATCATCTGGGTTTAGTCTTTTTCTTAATTTTGGATCCTGAGTTGCAACACCTACTGGACAACGTCCTGTATGACAATGATAACAATGACCAGCAGGAACACCCATTTCTTTTTCAAAATTAGATTCTGGAATTTCTTTGTTACAGTTTAGAGCTATCATAGCCCCAGTTCCAATTGCAATAGCATCTGCACCCAAGGCTAAAGCTTTAGCCATATCTGCGCCATCTCTTACACCTCCTGCATAAATAAGAGTTACTTTTCCAGTTTGTCCTACATCATCCAAGGCTCTTCTAGCTTCTCTAATTGCTGCTATTCCAGGAATTCCAGTATTTGCTGCTGCTATATGAGGACCTGCTCCAGTTGATCCTTCCATACCATCTAAATAAATAGAGTCAGGATCACATTTTGCAGCCATACGAACATCATCATAAACTTTAGCAGCTCCTAATTTCAACTGAATAGGAACTTTATTTTTTGTTAATTCTCTAAGCTCTTGTACTTTTAATGCTAAATCATCTGGACCCAGCCAATCAGGATGTCTCGCTGGTGATCTTTGATCAATTCCAGCTGGCAAAGATCTCATTTCAGCAACTTGATCAGTAACTTTCTGACCCATCAAGTGGCCGCCCATTCCTACTTTTTGTCCTTGTCCTATAAATACTTCTATTCCATCTGCTAATTGTGCATGATGAGGATTAAATCCATATCTAGACTGAATGCATTGATAATACCATTTTTCAGAATATCTTCTTTCATCAGGAATCATTCCTCCTTCGCCAGAACATGTGGCGCTTCCAGCCATTGTCGCTCCTCTAGCCAAAGCAGTTTTAGCTTCATATGAAAGAGCACCAAAACTCATACCTGTTATGTAAACTGGAATATCTAATTCAATAGGATTTTCACATCTTGGACCAATTACAGTTTTAGTTTCGCATTTTTCTCTATAACCTTCAATTACAAATCTTGTTAATGTTCCTGGTAAAAATACCAAATCGTCAAATGTTGGAATTTTTTTCATCAAAGCCATTCCACGCATTCTGTATCTTCCTAATTGAGCTTTAATATGAATATCGTCAATTACTTCAGGAGTAAAAATAGAATTGTATCCAAGTAAACTTTTATTTCTTTTTGAAAATCCAGTTTTTCCATTTCCATTTTTTTTTTTTGGCATTAAATAGCTCCTTTTTTCTCAGTTGGCTCCAAAGCGTCATAGTTCCAAAGTTTTTTGCCTGCAACAATTTTAGTCATTTTTGATACATCAAAATTATCGCCAATTTCAGCAACTTTAAGTTTTCTTTTTAACCAATCTATATCATTTTTTGTCATAGGATCTTCTACCGCATCGCTACCAAACGATCCAATTTTTCCACCCACATAAATTGTTCCGTCGTACATTGAATCTCCAAGGTTGATTCCTACATCTCCTAAAATCACAATTCTTCCTCTTTGCATCATAAATCCTGTAAATGCTCCAGCATCACCACCAACAATTATTGTACCACCTTTTTGGTCAATTCCTGTTCGAGCGCCAACACTTCCTTTACAAATTAAATCACCACCCCTTATAGCTGCACCAAAACAAGATCCAGCATTTTTTTCAATAACTACTTTTCCTGACATCATATTTTCAGCACATGACCATCCAACTCTTCCATTAACTCTCACAATAGGGCCATCAATTGAACCAATTCCAAAATAACCTAAACTACCTTCAAAGATTAAGTTAAGCTTATTTAGTATTCCAACACCTAAACTGTGTTTACCTTGTGGGTTTTTAATTACAATTGATCCATAACCTTCACTCATTAATTGGTCAATTTTTCCATTTGCTTCTTTACAATCCATTTCTTTAACGTCTAATTCAGTTCTTTTATTAAAATCTACATCATAAGTTCCCCAATAGAAGAAATTCTCAGCTTCATCAGGATTAAAGAATTTTTGTTGAGTTTTTCCTGTTAGAACTTCTGTGTGCATACCCATTGATTGGGCTTTTGTTTTTTTTTCTGTTGTTTTTAAATTTGCCATACTTTAACTTCTCCATCAAAAGGATCATAAGTATCAATTTCTTGTGGAAGAATAGACCTAATTGCTATTTCTTCTGATCCCATAGCTACTAGATCATCAGACTCATACAAAACCAATGGTTTTGCTGCCATAGTATCTTTAGCCATTCCTAATGAATCTTTTGTAGCTACAAAATAAGTAAATACTCCGTCGAGTCCTGTTAAAGACTCTTTCATTCCTTCTTCTAAAGTTGCACCATTTCTCATTTTTTCAGCAAGAAAAACTGCTATTAATTCTGAGTCACATTCTGACATAAAACGCATGCCTTTATTTTCTAGAGCTCTTCTATTATTCCAATAGTTAGTTAATTGGCCATTATGAACTACAGACACATCAGCGAAAGGATATCCCCAAAAAGGATGAGCCGATTTAATATCAACACCAGATTCAGTCGCCATTCTTGCATGTCCTATTCCATGAGTACCTTGGACTTTATCTAGGTTATATCTTTCACATACTGTTTTAGCATCACCAAGATCTTTAATTAATTCGAGAGATTTTCCAATTGATAGTATTTCAACCATTTCAACACTTTCAATTTTTTTTGAAAAATCCATTAGATCTTTGTCATACTTAATTTCATATCTATATGAATAAGGAGTTAATTTTTCTTCTTTTTCAATTGTTGCTCCTAATTCCGAAAGATTATTATCTACTAGTTTTTTTCTTTCATCGTAAACACTAGCATCTTCATTCACAGATGTGCTTCCTTCTCCTACATTTTCTCCAACTTTAAATCTCATTATAAAGTTTTGGCCATCATTTTGGGCATAAAGTGCATATCCAGTTGAGTCAGGACCTCTATGTTTTAATGCTTGAAGCATACTTTGAAGTTCTTCACCTACGTTTGAAGATTTTCCTCTATGAATTAGTCCAGCTATTCCGCACATAATATTTTCCTTTTTTATACTTATAAACTATGGAAGACAATCCAAATAAGTATCAAGATCCCATTGAGTGGTCGCACCCAAGAATTTTTCCCATTCATCGTTTTTATACCAATGGAAAACTTTATACATTTCATCAGGCATTGCTGATTTTATAACTTCGTCTTCAGCTAATCTGTCTAAAGCCTCTCCTAAACTTAATGGAAGTTTTTTAACATCTTTACCTGCTTTTTTAGCTTCATACATACTTCTAGATTCAGGCTTAGATGGTGTTAGTTTTTTTGAAATACCATGGTCACACGCTTTTAATAAAGCTGCACCTAAAAGATATGGATTATGCATAGAGTCAACTGATCTATACTCAAACCTTCCAGGAGCTGATACTCTTAGACCGCAAGTTCTATTTTGATATCCCCAATCAGCATAAACAGGAGCCCAAAAACCTTGGTCCCAAAGTCTTCTGTAAGAATTAACAGTAGAAGATCCTAAAGCAGTTAACGCTGGTAAATGTTCCATTATTCCAGCAATGGACTGTAAACCAATTTTACCTGGTAGTTGCATATCTTTAGTATCAGGCATAAAAGTATTTGTGCCTCCCTGCACATAACCAAACACTTCCTCTACTCCAGGTAATTTTTTATTACCTAATTTGTTTGTTACAACTTTTCCACCTTTCCATAATGACATGTTCGTATGACAACCACTTGCAGACACACCCATAAACGGTTTTGTCATAAAGCATGCTATTAAATTATGTTCTCTTGCTACTTGAGCGCAAATTTGTCTGTAAGTAGAAAGTCTATCAGCGTTTCTTAAAACATTATCGTATGTCCAGTTTAATTCTAATTGTCCTGGAGCATCTTCATGGTCACCTTGGATCATATCTAAACCCATGGCTGAAGCGTATTCAATTACTTTCATAAATACAGGTCTTAATGACTCAAATTGATCGATATGATAACAGTATGGTTTAGAAAAACCTGATCCAGTAGGGGTTCCATCAGGATTTTTTGTCAACCACATCATTTCAGGTTCAGTTCCAACTCTTAATTCTAGACCATGTTTTTTCTGAAATTCATCCATAAATATTCTAAGATTTCCTCTACAATCAGAGGTTAAATGTCCTCCTGGATTTTTTCTTTCTTCTCTATTTCTAAAACACGTAACAAAAACTCTTCCAATTCTTTTATCCCAAGGGAGTTGTACAAAAGTTTCAGGGTCAGGTATGCCAACAAGCTCCATAGCTTCAGGACCGTAACCGATATAATTTTTGTGTCTGTCTACAAATAAGTTGGCAGTAGATCCATAAACTAATTGAAAACCTTTTTCTGCAGTTCTTTCCCAATGATCAGCCGGAATACCTTTTCCAACAACTCTTCCTGTTACAGAAATGAATTGATAATAAATATAAGTTATTCCTAATTCGTTAATTTTTTCTCTAACTTTTTTTACTAATTTTGCTCTACCCGGTTGATTTACATGTTTTTCTAGATCGGTCATTGTCCCCCTTTAATATTTTATGATCAAAAAGTTAACTGAAAAAAAATAATCTGTCTACTTAGATTAATTAACTCCAAGGAAACGGACTATTTGAAGTGGGATGTAATTCCCCATTCGCGTATCGGTTGAATCTAAAAGGTTTCAGTAATTCACTTTCTTTTCCTAAAATTTCTTGCGCTACTAAATGACCAACACCTATCATTTTATATCCGTGGTTGGCATCAGCAATCATATAAACATTTTCACAAAACCTATCAAAAATAGGAAATGAGTCTGGAGTTAAACAACCCAATCCACCTGACGGTCCTTTTCTATATAAATTTGACTTTCCTTCAAATCTCTTTTGGCAATGTGCTAAAGCTGAACACCACATCTCAGAAAAAGTATCAGTTGTTTGATAATCTGGAGATTCAATTCCATATGGGTCAACTTTAACTTTATCAAAATGTTCATTAACTATGTATGGCGAAGTTCCACCTTGAACACCTAATCCATCAATGTCTGGTTTGTAATAAATTCCCCAAAGTTTATCTGTTATTAATTTTCCACTTTTATCTGAATACAAAGGAGCATCGGTGTCAACGTGAATTACCGGTGGTAGTTTATTATCGTTAGTTTTTAAATAATTTGCTTCAACGCCTAAAACACCTTCTTGAAGGAACCAATATTTCCACATATCAACTTTATGAATTTTTCCATCTTTGCTTTTTACATCTGTTGTTTTTGGTAATTCAAGCATATTCCAAAAATCTCTTACCCACGGTCCTGCTCCAATTACTACTTGATCACAATCAATTGTACCTTGATTAGTAACAACACCTGTAATTGCATTACTATTACTTCCTCTTTTAAAACCTGTAACTTTTATTCCTTTATGTACATTAACTCCATTACTGTTTGCTTTACTTTCCAATGCTTTAATAGAGTCTTTATTAAATGCGTAACCACCTTTTTTTTCATGCAAAACAGATGTAATACCTTTTGCTTGCCAATCATTAAAAATACTTTTCATGTATTTTAAACAGTCTTTTTCTCCTTCAACAAAAACTGATTCATAGCCAATTGCTTTTTGTTGTTCATAAATACTAGAAACATCTTCGTGCATAACTTCTGGTGAAATTTGCATATATCCAACAGGATTATATTTAAATGATTTTGCATCACTTTCCCAAACTCCTACAGAATGTGCCATTAATTCTCTCATCGCTGGTTGAAAATAATTATTTCTTACAACACCACAAGCTATTCCACTAGCACCTGCCGCTGTATCTTTTTTTTCTAATACTATTATGTCGTTTGGATTTTTATATGTTTCAGAGAGCTTCCAGGCTGTACTTAAACCATGAATTCCTCCACCCACAATCACGACTTTTGCTTTTGTTGGTAATGTCATAATTAGACTTTATTTTCCCGAAAAAAGAAATATATAATTTTTTTTATATATAAAAAATATAAATAAATTATTTTACAACTTGGAATGTGTTTTTACATTAAAAACTGAGGCTTTTAAGCGTATCTAAATATTCGTTAAATTCTTTTATAAATGAATCACTTGGTTTTATAAATTTTTTTCTTTGATCGTTTGAAGTTTTTTCAAGATAAAAAAAACCTTTTTCACACGCTTCATTAATAATTAACGCAGATTTGGGCCTAGATGTTTTGAATAGTTTAGTTTTTAATTCTTCAACAGAAAGATTTTGATTTAATTTATACGCAGACATGACAAGCAACATCATGTGATAATGAGAAGGAGATTTTCTAAAAAAATAGTTACTCGAAGTGTGAGATTTTTTCATTTGATTTTCCCAAAAATCTAACAGATCAATTGTATTTTTTGACATTTACGATTTTACGCGAAGTTTTTGTGGATCGTAATGAGGGAAATTTACAATTTTAGCAGGAATTCTTTTTTGGTGACCATCAATCTTGCCAACTTCTACATCTTTGCCAATTTCAGAATGACCTACGTCTATTCTGCATAATGCAATATTTTTATTTAAGGCTGGAGATATGCATCCACTAGTAACAATTCCTACTTGAGATCTTCCAATATGCACACAATCACCATGGTTCGCTTTTTCTTTTCCAATTAATTCTAATCCAACAAGTTTTCTTTGTGGATTTTCTTTTCTTTTAATCAAGTTTTCTTTTCCTATAAAATCATCTGTTTTAGTTTTTAAAGGAACTGTAAATCCAACTCCAGCTTCAAAAGGGTCGACTTGACCATCAAATTCATTTCCAAATAGAATTAATCCAGCTTCAATTCTTAATAAATCTAAAGCACCAAATCCTGCAGGAATTAATCCTTCATCTTTTCCAGACTCAATCACTTGATCCCAAACTTTTGGCGCATCAGAAGGATGACACCAAATTTCATATCCTAATTCTCCCGTGTAACCAGTTCTTGAAACTATAATAGGAATTCCATTTAGTTCTTTAACTCTACAAATAGTAAATCTAAACCACTGTAGTTCAGAAATGGAAGGTTGAGTTGGAGGTGTAAACACAAATTTTTCAAGTATTTTTCTACTTTTAGGACCTTGTAATGAAATATTATTAATTTGATCAGTTGAATTTTTAATAAAAACTTTATAGTTTTTTTTCTTTGCTTGTTCTTTTAACCATTCTCCAGCATATTCATCGCCACATACCCATCTAAAACCGTGGTCACTCATTTTTAATAATGTGCCATCGTCAAACATTGATCCATTTTCATAACACATAGATGAATAAACTACTTGGCCAACTGAAAGTTTTTTTACATTTCTTGTTAGTGTATAATTCATTAATTCTTCTGCATCAGGTCCTAAAATTTCAAATTTTCTTAATGAAGATAAATCAATAACAACTGCTTTTTCTCGGCATGCAGTGTATTCATTAATCACTCCGTGCTTTGTGTAGTCATTTGGCAACCAAAACCCTCTTGCATCAATAAAATTTCTTGTAAGCTTAGAAGTTTTTGCATGAAAGCCAGTATTTTTTGTTAATTTTGTTTCAGAGTCAGTTTTCATTCTAAATGCAAAAGATTTCGTAAATTCTTTTTTTTTATCATAAGTTCTAACAAAAATTTCAGTTGGATTCCATGAATTACAAGCATCAATATCACTTGGACATGCAGTAGTTCCACAAGTTAAATCTTTTAAAGCTCTAAATATCACATAATCACCTGGTCTAGCAAAAGACTCGTCTGATAATACCGAATTTAATCCACCAGCAGATGTATTAAAAAAAAGATTAATTGCGTGCCAACCTTTTCTTTTTTTAGCACCAAATTTTTCCATAGAATTATTTAAATTATCAGAACAATTTGGATGACCAAAATATCCAGAATCCTCATAGTACTTTGATGTACATGCTAAATTAAAAGTATCATGTCTACCAACTGTATCTCTAACAACTTCTACTAAAGGTTCATGATCAGTGTCATAAAATTTAGAAAACAAACCTGGTCCTGGAAAAGTATTTCCCATAAAAGTTCTTGTTGTTTGCCAATCTAAACCTTTTTCTATTTTTTTATCTAATTTTGAAGTATCAAAAGCTACAAAATCAGAACATTGTCTTCCTGTTGGTGAAATAATTTGGATATAATCTCCTTCTTTAACTTGATAAGAAATTGATGTTTTACGATCTATGTTTGTTTCATCCATAGGGTCATACATTGGATCTGGGATTACCGTATGTTCTTTGTCCTTGGTAATTTTTGCTCTTTTAATAAAAACAGTTAAATCAGTTGGTGGGTTTTGTTCGTGAATTAACATATCCTGTCCAGGCGCAGCAAAAATACAGTAACATTTATCTTTCGATTTTAGTTTTATTTTTTCTCCCCAATTTGTATTTTTATCGAAAACAATAGAAGATTTGGATTTTAAAATATCTAAATTTCTCTTTTTTAATTGATATGCTGCTATTTTAGAATTTTCGTCATTAGCTAAAAGAATTTTTTTTATTTCCGAAGCATCTTTATCATTTTTTAAATTTAAAATTCCAGTTTCTGATTTTCCATCTTTGTTAAAAACTGAAATTTCACAAATTTGGTTACCTTCATTATTTATAATTTCTATTTCATCTTCAGGTAAAATTTGAATTCCTGTTATACCGCCACCGCTTACTATGTATCTTTCAACTCCAGGTGGCAAAACATTTAAGCCCGGTTCTTTAATATTTAAACTAGTTTCAGCCATTATAAGTATTTATTTAAGTCTATATTATATAAATATGTTCTTGTTGACTATAAATTTACTTAAGCACATAATTAGTTACTTAATATATTAAGAAAGGGGAAAAAAATGAGAAAAATAATATCTCTATTATCAGCTATATTGATTTCTGCTGTAAGTTTTTCAGGAATTTCAAATGCAGCCGATAGTAAAAAACCTATAGTAATCCCAACACACAATTGGTCTAGCCAAATTGTAATGGCTTACGTAATTGGTGGAATTTTTGAAAGTATGGGAAATAATGTAAAATATGTAAACGCTGACTCACAAGCAGTTTATGAATCAATACGTATTGGCGATGTACATATATCGCACGAAGTATGGGAATCTGCTTTTGGTAAATCATTTACTACAGCTTTAGATAAAGGTGGTTTGCTTGATTGGGGAGATCACGAAGCAAGAACTCTAGAGGATATGGGATATCCTAATTGGGTTGTTGATAAAGGATTATGCCCAGGTCTACCAGACTGGACTGCTTTAAAAAACCCTGATTGTGCAAAAAACTTTACAACACCTGATTCACCAGATGGAAAAGGAAGAATGTTGGAAGGTCCACAAACTTGGCACGGTGATTTAATTCCTCAAAGAGTTGATGCATTAGGCTTAGGAGACCTTTGGTGGGTTAAATTTGCTGGAAGTGCAGATGCGCTTTGGGCAGAGTTAGCAGCAGCTGAAAAAGAAGGAAGAGGAACTATAATCTTTAACTGGACACCAAACTTTACAGATGGTGCTGGTTTTACATTTATAGACTTCCCTCCATATACAGCTGGTTGCAGACCAGAAGATGGTGGTGATGGAAAATGTGGTTCACCTGATGGATATTTGAAGAAGGCTGTTAACGCAGACTTTCCAAAAACTCATCCAGCAGCAGCCGGAGCTTTCAGAAAACTTTCATTTTCTACAAGTCAGATTGGTGCAATGGCAGCTTTAGTTGACGTTGACAAAATGACTCACGAAGATGCAGCTAAAAAATGGTTAGCTGATAACGAGTCTGTTTGGAAAGCTTTTACTAAATAAGGTTTAAAGCTAAAATTATAAAATCTCCCTCAACTATGTTGAGGGGGATTTTTTTATATTAATTTCAGAAAGATGATTAATAAAAAATTTAAACTAGTCTAATGATAAAATATATATTTTATATATCTATTAGCTTATTATTTTTTAATTTATCATTAGCAAAAGATGTAGATATTCAAGAGGATATTAATCTTAGTTTTGTATGTGATTTAGAAAAAAAAATACTTAAGAATTCTGAATACAATTATCAAACCTTTTTAGCTAAAGATTTAGATGATAAGGATTTAGATAAATTTGATATTGAGGCAAAAAAACCAGAAACACTTTTGATTAAAGGATTATCTTTATTTCTTTCAGATACAGCAAAATTAAATGTTAAAGTAGTAAATAAAGATGTGGTTTTATTCAAAGCAATTGATCAAGAAAAAAATTACTCAGAGTCTGGTATTATAAATAGAAAATCAGGAGAATTAGTTCATGAAATTACAAGAAATGTAAAAAGTGAAAACTCAGAAAAAGATATTTCTTTTTATTCATGCAGAAAAACTGAGGAAAATGCCTGATTTTTTTTTAATTAATTTTGTGTAAAATATTGTTATGAAAAAAATTATTATAAGCATAATTTTAACTTTATTAATTACATTTGCAGCTTTAGCTCGAAGCACAGGATGTAAGGAAGGAAATTGTGAAAATGGATATGGAAAGTGGGTTTACACAGATAAAACAACATATGAAGGTGAATGGGTTAATACAAAAAAACATGGCCAAGGAACAGAAACATGGCCTAATGGATATATTTATAAGGGCGAATTTAAGAATAGTGAGTGGAGTGGAAAAGGCACATTAACCTTTCCAAATGGTGCCACGTATGTTGGAGAATGGGCCAATGGTTTTATAAATGGAAAAGGAACTTTTACTTGGTCTGATGGTAAAGAAAAAACAGGCACTTGGGTAAATGGAAAATTACAAGAATAATTAAACTAATGCTAAAAAATAATTATTTAAATAGATTAAAAGAGTTGCCAGTAGCAATAAAACAAATTGGTGGTCTTGTTACTATAACAATTATTATAATTTTATCTTTTGGTATTTTGAATATTTTTTGGGGTGGAGGAGATGAATTAATTAGAAAAATGAAATTAGAAGAGGAAAGAATCGCGCAAGAAAAAAAACTTAATGCACTTATATCAAAACTTCCATCAGGTGTTCTAGTAACTTTTGATGGAACAGATAATTATAGATTGTCGGATGAACTATATGAGGCAGTTTGTAATGCAACAAAACTTATTCCTCAACGAGCTATCATGGCTGCTCATTTTTTAAATTATGAAGCTTACGAATTATATACTATCAATGGTAATAAAATTGATGAAACATATGTTAAATGGAACAATGATAAAAAAAAATGTTTTGCTGGTTATACTGTAAGTGGAAATAATGTCGGAGTAAATAAATCGGCAAATGTTAGTGGAGAGGTTTTAAGTTTTTTAAGCACTGGTATTGATACAAGGGTTTATTTTATTAAAAATTTTTAAAGGGGAAAGGAATAAATTATATAGATTTTATTTTATCTTAATTTCGTATAACTTGATTAAAAATTTATGTCTGAACCAGTAATTAAATGTGAAGCTGTTTATAAAATTTTTGGAGCAAATGCCAAAAAAATGCTTCAAGAGTCAAATGGCAATGTAGATGCAAAAACCTTTCAAGAAAATGGATGCATAGTTGGAGTAAACAATGCTTCTTTTGAAGTTTCCAAAGGAGAGATGTTAGTTGTAATGGGCTTATCAGGCTCAGGTAAATCAACATTATTAAGATGCATTTCTAGACTAACAGATGCTACAGGTGGAAAAATTTTTATAGAGGGTCAAGACTTACTTCAATTAAACAATAAAGAACTGATAGAGCTTAGAAGAAATAAAATGGGAATGGTTTTTCAGAGTTTTGCTCTACTTCCTCACAAAACAGTTGTAGAAAATATTGCTTTTCCACTTCAAATTAAGGGAATTAAAACTGAAGACAGTATTAGTAAAGCGATGGATATGGTTAAACTTGTTGGTCTTGATGGAAGAGAAAACTATTTTCCAAGAGAACTTTCTGGAGGACAACAACAAAGAGTAGGTATAGCTAGATCATTGGCTGTAGAACCTGATATTTGGTTTTTAGACGAACCTTTTTCTGCTCTAGATCCATTAATTAGAAAAGAAATGCAGGATGAATTTTTAAGGTTACAAGAAAAATTAAAAAAAACAATTATGTTTATTACTCATGATTTTGATGAAGCACTAAAGCTTGCTGATCGTATTGCCATTATGAAAGATGGAATAATTGAACAGCTAGACACACCTGCAAATATTGTTTTAAATCCAGCAACTGAATATGTAAGGAAATTTACTGAAGAAGTACCTAGAGAAAAAGTTCTATTAATAGAAGATGTAATGGACCCATCTACTACTGATAATTTGGGTGATCTGAAAGTTTTAAAAGATGAAATTATTGAAAATGTTGCTGAAAAAATTTTAACACAAGAAAAATCAGTAGCAGTTATAGATAATAAAAACAAAATTGTAGGCTCTATTAATCCATCAAAAATAATTAATACAGTTTTTGGAGGAAGAAAAAATAATAATTAAATCATGGAATTTATAAAAAAATATCCAAAGTTATTTCAATGGTTATTTTTATTAATTGTATTTTTTGCTTTATGTTTTGCAATTGATGTTCCTGAAACATATAAATTTATACGAGGCCAAGCAGAATTCGTTAAAGATCCTAACCAAAGCTTCTACGTTTTTCTCGGTAAAGAAGTAAGATATTATGCCTTTGATGTATTTTGGAGATTACCTCCTTTACTTGGATGGGTACCTATCTGGATAAATGATTCATTATTTTTTTTAATGAATGAATGGATGCCAATTGAGTTTTGGAACGAAGATACTCAAGAATTCAGAACTAGACCTTTAGTTTTACAAATAAGTAGAAATTTAACTGCTTTTATGACGTTTTTAATAGAGCTGATTAGAGAGATTTTATTAGGTGGACTTGAAACCATTGTTGCATTTACTAGTTGGGATTGGATAGACAAAAACCCTTGGGCAGAGCTACCAGGTTTACCATGGACTATTGTTGCTGCGGGTTCAGCAATACTTGCTTATAAGTTAAGTGGTAAAGGTCTAGCTTTGTTTGCTGGTTTAGTTATGGTTTACATTTCTATATTTGGTCAATGGAAACCTTCGATGCAAACTCTTTCATTTATATTAGTTGCAGCACCACTATCATTTATTTTTGGCTTAGGCTTAGGTATAGCAGCATATAAAAGCAAACGTGTTGAGAAAGCTTTATATCCAATACTTTTAGTTATGCAAACAATGCCACAATACGCGGTATTGGTTCCTGCGCTTGTTCTTTTTGGAGTTGGTGATCATGCAGCAGTAATTATAACTATGGTTGTTGCTGTTCCACCAATGATATTATTAACTATATTAGGCTTAAGAGCAATACCACCAGAAGTTATTGAAGCAGGTAGAATGAGCGGGTGTAATAATTGGCAACTAATGTTTAAAGTATTAATTCCAACTGCAAGAAGAGATATTTTAATTGGAGTAAACCAGGTCATCATGGTGTGTTTTTCTATGGCTGTTATTTCTGCATTTATAGGTGCAAAAGGTTTAGGGTTTAATTTATTGCTAGCCTTAAACCAACTCAATATCGGTTTAGCCTTAGAAGCTGGATTGTGTATTAGTTTAATTGCTATTCTTTTAGATAAAATGTCTTTAGCTTGGGCAAATAAACAAACAGATTATTTCGGCAATCTGACATTCTATCAAAGAAATAGAAATATTTTATTTTTTGTTGCAACAGTAATTATAGGAATTGTACTTGCTTATATTGGAACTTTTTTATTCAAAGGTAGTTACAACTATTTATTTGAAGTTCCACATAACAAAGGAATATCAACAGCAGATTTTTGGAATAAAGGTGTTGATTGGATTTTTGATACATTCTTTGTGTATATAAAAGCATTTAATACATGGTTGATTCAAGACGTGCTTCAGCCAATGAGAGCTTTATATTTAAGAATGCCTGCGGTTGCCACATTAGTTTTGGTTGTTGGAGCTGGATATTTAATTGGCGGGATTCGTTCGGCATTAGTTGTTTGTGGATTAACATTATTTATAGCTTTAAGTCCATGGTGGGATAGAGCATTAGTGACAGCATATATGGCAACTTTTGGAGTCGTTATATCTTGTATAATTGGATTTACAGTTGGAACCTTATGCTTTCAAAACAAACATTCCGCGAGTTTTATGTTGGGAGTTTGTGATATATTTCAAACTTTTCCTTCTTTCGTATACTTAATTCCAGTGATGATGCTTTTTGGTATAACAGATACATCAGTTTTAATTGCTGTTATAGTTTATGCAACAATACCAGCAACAAGGTATACAATTGAAGGTCTTAGAAGTGTTCCGGTTGGTTTGCATGATGCTGCAACAATGTCTGGTGTTAATAAATTCCAAAGATTGACCAAAATAGAATTTCCTTTAGCATTTCCTCACATGATGCTTGGTTTAAATCAAACAATCGTATTTGCATTGTTTATGGTGATCATTGGAGCATTTATTGGAACTGAAGATTTAGGTCAGTATATTCTAAAAGCATTATCTGATAAAAAAGGAGCAGGTATAGGATTTACACTTGGGATTTGTGTTGCTTTCATAGGTTTAATATTTGATAATTTAATTAGAACCTGGGTAGAAAAAAGAAAAAAACATCTTGGTATAAATTAAAATTGTGAAAAAATTTATTGTTGCTATTGATCAAGGCACTACATCCACTAGAGCTATTTTATTTAATCTATCTGGTGAACCTATTTATACTTCTCAAAAAGAATTTACACAATATTTTCCGAAAGATGGTTGGGTTGAGCATAATCCAAATGAAATTTGGCTAACTACAAAAAAAGTATTAATAGATGCAATCAATAAATGTAAAAAACTAAAAGGAAAAATTTTAACTATTGGAATAACTAACCAAAGAGAAACCACAATACTTTGGGACAAAAAAACAGGTAAACATATTTATAATGCAATTGTTTGGCAAGATAGGAGAACAGCAGAGTTTTGTAAAAAATACAAAACACATAAAAAAGAAAAAATAATTAATAAAAAAACTGGATTATTAATTGATCCTTATTTTTCAGCAACAAAAATTAAATGGATTTTAGAAAATGTTCCTAAGGCAAAAAAATTGGTAAGAAAAAATCAAATTCTTTTTGGAACTGTCGATACTTTTTTAATATGGAAACTTACAAAAGGTAAAGTACATGCAACTGATGCTACAAATGCGTCTAGAACAATGTTATTTAATATAACTAAAAATAAATGGGATAGAGATATTTTAAATAGTTTAAAAATTCCAAAAAATATTCTTCCCGAAGTTAAAGATTGTTCAGATGAATTTGGTTATACAGATAAATCAATAACAAAAAAATCCTATCCTATAAATGGTGTTGTTGGAGATCAACAGGCAGCAGCAATTGGTCAGTCTTGTTTCAATGTTGGATCATTAAAAAGTACTTATGGAACTGGAGCATTTATAATTATGAATACTGGAAATAAAAAAATATATTCAAAAAATAAATTACTAACTACAATTTGTTATCGACTTAACGGCAAAACAACATATGCACTTGAAGGCTCAATATTCATCGCTGGTGCCGGAGTTCAATGGCTTAGAGATAAAATAAAAATTATAACCAATGCTTCAGAAACAGAAAAAATAGTTAAAAAATTAAAAAGTAATAATGGAGTTTATCTTGTACCGGCATTTACTGGTTTAGGAGCTCCATATTGGAATCCAAATGCAAGAGGCATAATTTGTGGATTAACAAGAGACACAAGTCAGAATGAAATTATTAGAGCAACACTAGAGTCAGTTGCTTATCAATCTTATGATTTATTTAATGCTATGAAAAACGATGGACTAAAACCTAATTTAATTAAAGTAGATGGAGGTATGGTCAAAAATAAATGGTTTTCTCAATTTTTATCAAATGTAATTAACACGAAAGTTATAATACCAAAAGTTCAAGAGACAACAGCACTAGGAGCCGCTTTTATGGCTGGATTAAAAATAGGTGTTTATAAATCTCTTTCAGATATTTCAAAAAATTGGAAAATAGATAAAAAATTTATCCCAAAAATAAGTAAACGAAACCGCACTATTCTATTGAAAGGTTGGGGACAAGCAATTAGAAAAACTCTAATATAATTATGAAAAATATTTTAGTTATAGGCTCTGGTGTTATGGGTGCAGCCTTTACTGTCCCTTGTATAGATAATAATCATAAGGTTACTTTATGTGAACCCTATAATTTTAAACTTATTAATAAAATATTAAAAAAAAAAAATTTCCACCCAAATTTGAAATTAAATTTATCTAGAAAATTAGTTGTAAAAAAATTTACACCATTAATTTTTAAAAAAAAATGGGATCTTATAGTCATAGCCGTAAGTTCAGCAGGCATAAATTTAATTAGAGAAAATTTAAAATATTTAAAAAAAAAATGTCCAATATTAATTTTAACGAAGGGACTTAAATTTGAAAAAAATAATAAAAGAATTATTACAATGTCTGAGCAATTAAACAAAGGCAATAAGAAATATAATTTGTCTGTACTAAAAGGACCATGTTTAGCTGGAGAGTTAGCTAGAAAAATAAAATCAAGTGTAGTAATAGCAAATAAGAATATTAAGATTGCTAAATCAATAGGTAAATTAATTTCTACTAGATACTATAAAATAGAATATTCTAATGATGTAAGAGGTGTTGAGATATGTTCAGCAATTAAAAATATCTACTCAATGATGATTGGTGCAGGAGAAGGTTTAAACACCTCATCTTCAATTTTTCGAAAGTCAATTTCAGAAATGGTTTATTTAACAAAATTTTTTAAAGGAAAAGAAGAGACCGTTTATGGTCTGGCAGGAATAGGCGATTTATATGTCAGCGCATTAGGAGGTAGAAATAGCAGAATGGGAGAATATTTGGGAAAAGGTTTTACTTTTAAGAATGTGAAAAAAAAATTTATGCCAAATGATACAATTGAGGGCGCAGAATTGGCATTTGAAATTGCTCCATTTATATTGAAAAAAATTAATAATGGAAAAATTCCCTTGATGATCGAATTATTAAAAGCAATCTCAAAAAATAAAAAATTAAATATAAGATTGTAAATTAAATTTAATTTTTTGATTGATTTAAAAAAGTTTTTAAGGAATCATCCATAGCAGATTCCCAGGGTGTATGATGAACTGGAGCAACTGAACCGGTAACTGGTGAAGAAAAAGATTTATTTCTATAAGTCATAATATCTTCCACTTTATGGTGCTCCCATTCTTTAAAATGCTTTCTAATTAATTCAAAATCAATTTTTGGATAATCAGATAAGTCGTGAAGTTCCTTTGTATATTCAGTTTGAAAGTCTATCATTTGATCAGGATTTTCTAACTTTTCTTCCAAGGCAACCCATTTATTTATATCTTTTTCTATTTCAGTATTATTTGGAAGCTTAATTTTACCCATTATAATATCCCTTGCATACCAAGCCTGACAGTCAAACATATTAAAAGTATGAAATTGATCTTGCATGCCCAAGTAAATTAATTTGTGATTATCTTGCCATACAACACCTTTATATAGTTTTGGTGGATACAATCTATTTCTAGTTTTTAACTTTAGATCCTCAGTCAAAAAAGGAAAATGATGAAGATAACCAGAACACAAAATTATTGCATCAGCTTCTTGTTCGTGACCGTCTTTGAATATTGCTTTATTTCCATTTAGTCTGTCTAAATAATGTACTTCTTTCATTCCTTTAGGCCATTTAAATCCCATTGGGTTATTTCTATAACCTATGGTTACACTTTTGGCTCCATACTTGTGACATTGAAGAGCTACATCTTCAGCCGAATAACTACTTCCTAACACGATAACATTTTTATTTCTAAATTCTTCTGCATCTCTAAAGTCATGCGAATGCATAATTCTTCCTGGAAAAGATTTCATCCCTGGGTATTCAGGAATAAAAGGAACAGAAAAATGTCCAGTAGAGACGACTAAATAATCAAAAATATCTTTAGTAAATTTATCATTTTGTTTATCGTGAGAAGTAATCTCAAAATTATTTCCATTAAAAATAACACTAGAAACGCTAGTGTTAAATCTTACCTTACTTTTTAAATTACCTTTTTTTACTCTACCAATTATATAATCGTACAAAACTTCTCTTGGTGGAAACGAAGGAATTGGCTTTCCAAAATGTTCATCAAATGAATAATCTGCAAATTCTAAACATTCTTTTGGACCATTGGACCAAAGATATCTATACATACTATTTGGAATAGGATCCCCATACTGATCAGATCCAGTTCTCCAACTGTAATTCCATAAACCTCCCCAATCACTTTGTTTCTCAAAGGCAACTATCTCTGGTATTTCGTTGCCATTTTTTTCTAAGTGTTCAAATGATCTTAACATTGAAAGACCACATGGTCCCGTTCCAATAATAGCTACTTTTGTCATTATATTTCTTTCATCTAATAATTTTTTAGAACTTTACCTTAATTGATTATATAATAAAATAATAATTATTTTATATGTCAGATTTATCTTTAAAAAAAATACACAAAAGTTTTGGAAATGTACCTGTGATACATGGAGTAGATTTAGAAGTAAAATCTGGTGAATTTGTAGTTTTTGTTGGACCATCAGGTTGTGGAAAATCAACTCTTTTAAGAATTATAGCAGGCTTAGAAGAAGCAACCAAAGGAACAATAGAAATTGATAAAGAAATTGTAAATGAAGTTATTGCAGCCGAAAGGGGAGTGGCTATGGTCTTTCAATCATACGCATTGTATCCTCATATGACTGTGTTTGATAATATGGCATTTAGTTTAAAAAATGCAAAAGTTAATGAAAATGAAATTAACGAAAGGGTAAAAGAGGCTGCTTCAATTCTTCAAATTGATGATTATTTAGAAAGACTTCCAAAACAATTATCTGGAGGACAAAGACAAAGAGTTGCAATTGGTAGAGCAATTGTAAGAAATCCAAAAATATTTTTGTTTGATGAGCCATTGTCTAACTTAGATGCTGCATTAAGAGTTCAAACTAGAATTGAAATTTCCAAACTTCATAAACAATTAAAATCAACTATGGTTTATGTAACTCATGATCAGATTGAGGCAATGACGCTTGCCGACAGAATTGTAGTAATAAATAATGGAATTATAGAACAAATTGGAACACCTATAGAATTATATTCAGATCCTCAAAATAAATTTGTAGCTGAATTTATTGGAAGTCCTAAAATGAATATTTTAGAGGTTGAAAATAATAATAAATTAATAATTAAAAATGAAGAAATTAAACCTAATACATCTAAAATTGGAATAAGACCTGAGCACATTTTAATTTCAAATGAAGATAATTTTAAATTGTCTGGTAAAATTAGACACCTTGAAAATCTAGGAGAACATTTATTGACTTATATAAGCTTAGAAAATAATGAAGAAATTATAGCTAAAGTAGATAATGTTGGAGATAGAAAGATAGGTGATAAAATAAATTTATTTTGGGATAGTTCAAAAATTCATTATTTTAATAAGGAAAATAAGAGAATTTAATTTGTTGGTATAGAATTGTTTTTAATTAACTTTTGAAAAAAATAATATGATTTTTTTGGAGTTCTTTTTAAGGTTTTAAAATCCACATGAACAATACCAAATCTTTTTTCAAAACCTAAAGCCCATTCGAAATTATCCATAAATGTCCAAGCAAAATAACTTTTTACTTTTGCTCCATGATCTATTGCTTTTTTTACCGCACCTAAATATTTTTGAAAATAATCTATTCTATCTAAATCTTGAACCTCTCCATTTTTATCAATTTTATCAGGGTAAGCACAACCATTTTCAGTTAAATATATATCAGGATCTCCATAATTATTTTTTAAATCCATTATCTGATCATAGTATGCGTCTGGAACAATTTCCCAACCCATAAAAGTTAATTTTGCATCATTATTTAAACCAAAAGGTAATTCGTCATTAAAGGCTCCTCTAGCTTTTAATAAATGATTTTCATCAGCCTTTACTCGTATATGTTGGTAATGATTTAATCCAATAAAATCATTTTTTTGATAAATTATTTTCATATCATCTTGCTTGATGTATTTAGATAAATCATCAATTAATAAATCGGGATATTTTCCTAAATACATAGGATTTGCATAAGACCTATTCCAATGCGTATCAAATATTTTTGTTGCAACTTTATCTTTTTTATCATCAGTAGCTGGAATACAGGGGGCCATATTTAATGTGCAACCAACATTAATTTTTGTTGAAATAGATTTTATTGCTTGAAAAGACTCACCATGCGAAAGATTTATATGATGAACAGCAGCTAAATATTTTTCTTTATTTTTATATCCTGGAGCCATATAGCCATCTGTATATCCATGAATTGAAAATACAGCCGGTTCATTAAAAGTTATAAAATCTTTACACCTGTCACCAAATTTTTTTGCAATTATTTCTGAATAATCAGAAAATATTTTTGTTATATCTCTGTTTGCCCATCCACCAGTATCTTGTAGTTTTTGAGGAAGATCCCAATGATAAAGTGTAATGAAAGGTTTTATGTTATATTTTAAACATTCATCTATAACTTTAGAATAAAAATCAATACCTTTTTGATTTATAGAACCAGTACCCTCAGGTATTATTCTAGGCCAAGAAATTGAAAATCTATAAGAATTAAACTTAGCATCATTCATAAGAGATATGTCTTCTTTGTATCTATGGTAATGATCAACAGCTATATTTCCATTTTCATTATTTTTTATTTTTCCAGGAGTATGTGTAAAAGTATCCCAGATACTTTTACCTTTACCATCTTCGTTTGCTGCTCCTTCTATTTGATAACTTGCGGTAGCACTTCCCCATAAAAAATCTTTTGGAAAATCATTAGACATTTTTAACCTTTACTTGCTCCAAGAGTTAAACCTGCAATAAAATGTTTTTGCATTAAAAAAAACATTATAACTGGAGGTATTGCTGCAACTATTGATCCTGCAGAAAGTAAGTGATATGCGGTTATCCATTGACCATTAAGAGATTTCAAACCAGCAGTAATTGGCATTGCATGATCTCCTTGAATTAAGACGGTTGCCCAAAAATAATCATTCCAAATAAAAGTAAAAACTAATACACAAAGTGCAGCAATAGCGGGTCTTGTTAAAGGTAAAATAATTTTAGTAAAAATTCTAAATTCAGAAGTTCCATCTATTCTTGCAGCTTCTATTAATTCATTTGGTAAAGCTTTAATAAAATTTCTCATAAATAAAGTACAAAAGCCTGTTTGAAAAGCAACATGGAATAAAACGAGTCCTGTTACAGTATTATATAAACCAATTTTAAATGTAAAATCTCTTACAGGTATCATTAAAATTTGGAAAGGAACAAAATTTCCAGCAATAAATATAAAAAATATTAATAGATTGGTTTTAAATTTATAATTTGCTAAAGCAAAACCAGTCATACAACTTAAAGCTACTGCTCCTATCATAGTAGGTATAGTTACTTTAAAGCTGTTAAGAATATATTTTAGCATTGGAGTATTTGTAAAAACATCTTTTAAGTTTGAGAATAATAAGAATTCACTAGGCGTTCCCCATAAATTTCCAGCAGTAATATCTCCTAATCCTCTAATAGAAGTCATCATTATTCCAAATAAAGGAATCAGCCAAATTAATAAAGCCACAGGTATCATAACTTTATATAATATCTGATTTAAACGTGGTCTTTTTTGTATTTGAATTGGAAACATTTATTGATTATCCTTTTTTTTCATTTTGATACATTTTGTAAATAAAGAAAATTATATAAATCATCATTATAAAAAATAAAATGGTTGCTATAGCTGATCCATATCCCATTCTATAACCATACTCACTTAAGGCTTGTTCAAACATATAATAAGCTAAGACATTAGAATAACCATATGGCCCACCTTGAGTCATTATTGCAACCATATCAAAACTCCTTAGCGCACCAATCACAGTTACAACAATTGCTAAAAATGTAGCTGGTCTTAGCTGAGGGAGCACAATATTCCAAAATAACGAAAATCCTTTAGCCCCATCCATTCTTCCAGCTTCTATCTGTTCTTGGTTAAGATTATTTAAACCTGTTAAATATAAAATTAAACAGTATGCAATTTGAGGGTAAAGACCGGCAAAAATAATTCCATAGGTTGCCGAAGTTTCATTAGCCAATATTGAAAAACCTTCTAATCCAAAAAGGTTTAGAAAAGGAGCGATCACACCATATTTAGGTTGATAAAACCAAGTAAAAATAAGTCCTATTACTACTTGAGAAATTACAAATGGAAAAAAAAATAAAGATTTAATTAATCTAATTCCAAAAATAACTTGATTTAAAAAAATTGCTAGTCCTAGCCCTATTGGAACAGCAAGCATAAAAAAAATTAGCCATTTTAAATTGTTCCACAGTGAAATATAAAAGTATTCATCATCTAAAAGTAAAATGTAATTTTTTAGACCAACAAATGTTGCAGGTGAAAGACCGTCCCATTTATACAACGATATTGTTAAAGATCCAAAAATTGGACCGATTACGTAAATACAAAAAAAAATTAGTCCAGGAGCTAAAAAGATCCAAGGAGTTAATCTTTGTTGATTTCTTTTCCACCAACTTGATCTTTTTCTAGTAAAATCTATATTTGTAGATATCATCAGTATATATTTTAACAGTTAAATGATTTTTTTAAAAGTGTGGGGCATTATAAGCCCCACACAAATTAAGTTGATTAGTAAACTCTTTGACGTACTTTTTCTAAACGTTCAAGAATTTTTTGTCTTCTATCCGGATTAGACATATATTCTTGAAAGCCTTTCATGCCCTCAGACGCCATTTCAGCTGGAGCATCTCTATCGTAAAATTGCGCCATTGCGTAAGCGTTATTTAACATATTTAAACCAGCTGCTAAGAAAGGATCTCCTTCTTTAACTCCTGAATTTTTGTTAATTGGAAGTTGACCTAAAGTCTTATTAATCTCTTCTTGAACATCTGCTCTAGACATAAAGATTAAGAATCTTTTAGCATCAGTTTTATTTTTTGCTTTAGATGGTATATGTACAGTATCTGTCGGTGCTTCTTCAGCCTTTGGAATTCCTGCTGTTATTTCAGGAAACTGAAAAAATCCTAAAGTGTCATCAGTTAGTCCACCTTCTTTTAAAGGAGCTACTGCAAAGTTACCCATTACATACATAGCTGCTTCACCATTAATCATTGGTGTCAAAGCTTCTTGCCAGCTTAATGCTGCATGATTTTCTAAAAAATAACCTGGTTTTACAAGGTCATCCCATTTATCAAATACAGCTTGAACTTTTGGATCTGTATAAGAAACTTTTCCTAAAGTTAAATCCATGTGAAATTCGTATCCATTTGTTCTTAAATTTAGATAGTCAAAAACACCTGCTGTGGTCCAAAGGTATTTTGAACCTATAGTTATAGGTGTAACATTATTTGCTTTTAATGTTGCGCATGCAGCAAGAAATTGACTCCAATTAGTAGGAACATCAATTCCTAAATTTTCAAAAATGTCTTTTCTATAATATACGCCCCATTGATAATAAGTGTAAGGTATACCCCATTGTTTACCACCAATAGTCATTGATTTTTTTGCATGTTCCATATTTTCACTTAAGTTGCCATCTACCCAGCCTGAATCTGCCCAAATATCAGAAACATCTTCAAAAAGACCTGCTCGAACGAAAGGAAGCATTCTGTTTCCTGCGTACCAGTTAGCAACATCGGGCGGATCTGTATTTAAAAAGTTTCTTATTGATTGTTTATAACCTTCATGGTCAAACAAATTCCATTCAACTGTAACATCAGGATTTTCTTCTTCAAATTTCTTAATTATCATTTCGAAAGCTGCTTTTGGTGCAGGGTCTGAAGTATCTGTATTAATTACCAGAGTACCGGCATAAGAAGTTGAAAAAGTAAATCCAAAAATTAGCAATAAAGTAGTAATTATTTTTTTCATTATTTTTTCCTAGTTTGTTAAATTAATAATTCCTTAGAATAAAAATAATTATCAATAAATGCAAACAACAATTAAATAACAATGCAACTATCAATTGAATCAGGAATTATTTTCTAATATATTTTTATAAATAATAAGGTTAACTCAATTAAATAAAAAAATATGAAATCAAATTGGAATTATCCAACAACTATTTGGGTAGGAGAGAATAGAATTAATGAATTATCCAAAGCTTGTTCAAATTTAAATATTAAAAAACCGTTATTTGTTACAGATAAAGATCTTATTAATCTTGATATGGTCAAAAATATTATTTTAGATTTAAAAAAAAAATTTAGTAACTTATCAGTATTTTCAGATTTTTCAGGAAATCCTTTTGGAGAAAATGTTTCAGATGGAGTTTTGATATTTAAAAAAAATGAATGCGATGGAGTAATTGCTTTTGGAGGTGGTAGTGGATTAGATGTAGGTAAAGCAATTGCTTTTATGTCAGCTCAATCAAGACCCATATGGGATTTTGAAGACATTGGTGATTATTGGAAAAGAGCTGAAAATAATAATATAGCTCCTATAGTAGCCATACCAACCACAGCAGGTACTGGCTCTGAAACAGGAAGAGCTTCTGCCATTATAAATAAACAAACAGGAGTAAAAAAAATAATATTTCATCCAAAATTTTTACCATCCATTGTAATTTTGGATCCAACTTTAACTGTTGAATTATCTCCAAGACTTACTGCTGCAACAGGAATGGATGCTCTAGCACATAATTTAGAAGCTTTTTGTGCCCCCGGTTTTCATCCTATGGCAGATGGAATTGCTTTAGAAGGAATCAGATTAATAAAAAAATCTCTTTTAATTGCATTTAAAAATGGAAATGATTTGGAAGCAAGAACAGATTTGTTGACTGCTGCCAGCATGGGTTCCACAGCTTTTCAAAAAGGCTTAGGAGCAATTCATTCTTTAAGCCATCCAATTAACTCTCAATTTAATGTGCATCATGGATTATCCAATGCAATATTTATGCCATATGTTTTAACTTTTAATAAAAAATTAATAAAAAATAGGATTATATCAATTTGTGATTATCTTAATTTAAGTAAAGATTTTGATAGTTTTTTAGAATGGATATTAAATCTAAGAAAAAGTATTAATATACCTCACAAACTTTCTGATGTGGTTGAAAAAGATAAGATAAATTTAGATAAATTATCCAAAATGGCTTTTGAAGATCCATCAACTAGTTCAAATCCAAGGAAAATGTCAATTGACGATTTTAAAATATTATATGAATATAGTCTTTTAGGAAAATTATTTTGATGGAAAAAAAAAGAATATTAATTGTTGAAGGAAATTTAGAAAAAGAGAATAATAATTTTAAAGATTCTGGAATTCAAACTCATGCTGAAAGTTTAAAGGAAAGTATTTCTTATTACACAAAGAATTTAAATATTGATGTATTTAATCCTTGTTCTGAAAAAAGTTTTGATAAAATTTTACCAAATCTTAAAAAATATGATGGATTAATTTGGGGAGGAAGTAGTTTGAATATTTACAATGATTGCATTGAAATTCGTCGTCAAATTTCTTTTATGAAAGAGTGTTTTAAAAATATAAAAAAAATTTTAGCAATATGCTGGGGAATGCAAGTAGCAGTTACAGCAGCAGGAGGAGAGGTAAAAAAAGCTACAAAAGGTGCTCATATAGGAATTGCTAACGATATAGAAATAAATAACGAAGGCTTAAAACATCCTTTATATAGATCAAAAAATAAGAAATTTAATTCGCCAGCCTTTAATTTTGATGAAGTAGTGTCACTACCCAAAGGTGCCCTCCATTTAGCTTCAAATAAAATTAATAAAGTGCAAAGCATAAATTTTAAATCAGGAATTAGTGACATATGGGGTCTACAATATCATCCAGAAATTACATATCATAAAATGATTACTTTAATTAAATTTAGAAAGGATAGATTAATTAATACAAAAAGATGTTTTAATAGCGAGGCAGAAATTCAAAATCATATTAGTTTTATTGAAGAGGAAATTAAAAAATCAGAAAAAGACTCTAGAATGTTAGAATTGAAAAATTGGCTAGATTACTTAAAGGCAGCTTAATTAAAATAATCCTTCTACTTCACCTTTATTATTTAAACAAATAGAATCTGCTGCTGGCACTCTAGGTAATCCAGGCATAGTCATTATTGAACCACAGATCACAACTATAAACTCAGCTCCTGAAGAAAGCCTTACTTCTCTAATAGGAATTTCATGATCTGAGGGTGCCCCTTTAAGTTTTGGATCAATTGAAAAACTATACTGAGTTTTTGCTATACAAACTGGTAATTTTCCATAACCATTTTTTTCAAATTTTTTAAGTTGTTCTTCAACATTTTTTTCAGCTGTAATTTTGCTTGCTTTATAAATTTCTTTAGCAATTTTTTCTATCTTATTCCATAAGGTTTCATTTTCATCGTATAAAAATTTAAAATTATCAGGATTTGAACTTTCAGAAATTTCGACGACTTTTTTTGCTAAATCTTTAGTTCCTTCACCTCCATCCGCCCAATGAGTACACTCACTTACTTTAACATTTAAATTATTACAATATTCTTTTAAAACTTTTATTTCATTTTCTGTATCCATAACAAAATGATTTATTGCAACGATAGCTTCTACACCAAATTTTTTTACATTATTAATGTGTCTTTCTAAATTTACTAAACCTTTTTTTAAGGCTTCAATGTTTTCATTTTTTAAATTTTCTTTTTCAACACCCCCATGCATTTTAAGTGCTCTGACAGTTGCAACTATTACCACGCAACTTGGTTTAATATTTGCTTTTCTGCATTTTATATCCATAAATTTTTCTGCACCTAGATCTGCTCCAAATCCAGCTTCAGTTACTATATAATCAGATAATTTTAATGCAGCTTTTGTTGCAATAACGGAATTGCAACCATGAGCAATATTTGCAAATGGACCTCCGTGAATTAATGCAGGATTATTTTCTAAAGTTTGTGTAACGTTTGGTCTAATAGCTTCTTTTAGCAAAACTGTCATTGGACCTTGTGCATTTAAGTCTTTAGCATAAATTGGTTCATTATTATTATTATAAGCAATTGTTATATTTCCTATTCTTTTTTCTAAATCTTGCAAATTGTTAGATAGACAAAATATAGCCATAACCTCTGACGCAACAGTAATATCAAAACCATCTTCTCTTGGAAAATTTTTTGAAGCACCTTTAATATTAATATTAATTGCTCTTAAAGCTCTATCATTCATATCCATAACTCTTTTCCAGACAATTTTTTTGTCATCAATATTTAATTTGTTTCCCCAATAAATATGATTATCTATTAGGGCTGATAAAAGATTATGAGCAGAAGTTATTGCATGAAAATCTCCAGTAAAATGTAAATTAATTTGTTCCATTGGCACAACTTGAGCATAACCTCCTCCTGCAGCTCCACCTTTCATTCCAAAAGAAGGACCTAAACTAGGTTCTCTTAAACAAACAATTGATTTTTTTCCAATTTTATTTAATCCATCATTAAGACCAACTGAAACAGTTGTTTTTCCTTCCCCAGCAGGCGTAGGAGTAATTGCAGTTACTAAAATCAGTTTTCCATCTTTTTCATTTTTTAATTTATCTAGATATTCAAAATTTATTTTTGCTATATGTCTGCCCATTGGACTAAAAGCTTCGGGTTCATTTGGTACATTAATTTTTGCAAGAACCTCATTGATCGGTTTCATTTTAGCTTCTCTTGCAATTTGAATATCTGATTTTGACATAAAGTTAGGTGCCTTATATATTAATTTCTCATTTTCGAAGCTGAATTATTATCCTTTTTTATCAATTTTTTAAACATCTAAAAATTATATATAAAAAAAATAAGAAATATTTATATTTATTTAGATAAAATTATATAATGCAAAAATATTCTGTATTTAGTCTTATTAAAAATGCTTTTAAAGGTCATAAAGATTGGCAATTAGCATGGAAGGACCCAACCCCTAAAGCTGAGTACGATGTAATAATTATTGGCGGTGGAGGACATGGTTTGGCTACGGCTTATTATTTAGCTAAAGAACACAGTATTACGAAAGTTGCAATTATTGAAAAGGGATGGATAGGTGGTGGCAATGTTGGAAGAAACACTACAATAATCAGATCAAATTATATGCACGATGAAAATGGTTTGTTCAGTGAATTCGGTATGAATTTGTGGAGAAACATGAGTCAGGATTTAAATTTTAACGTAATGTTTTCTCCAAGAGGAATAATTAATCTTGCACATTCTGATGCACAAATGAATACTTATTCTAGAAGAGGAAATTCAATGCGTTTAAATGGAATTGATGCAGTTCTTTTAAATAGAGAAGAAGTTAGAAAAATCATACCTATGGCAGATTTTTCAGAAAATGTAAGATTCCCAATATTTGGAGGATTGATGCAACCAAGTGCAGGAACAGCTAGGCATGATGCGGTTGCTTGGGGGTATGCACGTCAAGCAGACTCGATGGGTGTTGACATTATTCAAAATTGTGAAGTCACAGGATTTGATATTTCAAAAGGAAAAATTTTAGGAATAAGAACTTCAAAAGGCAACATTAAAGCAAAAAAAATTGGTCTTTGCGTTGCTGGAAGTACAAATATTTTAGCAGAAAAATTAAACATGAAATTACCCATAGAAACACATCTTTTGCAAGCATGTGTTTCAGAACCAATTAAACCAATATTAGATAACGTTGTAACTTTTGGCGCAGGACACTTTTATTGTAGTCAATCTGATAAAGGTGAAATGGTTATGGGTGGAGATCTAGACGGGTACAACAGTTATGCTCAAAGAGGAAATCTACCAACATTACAACATGTATTAACTGAAGGAATAGCAATGTTTCCGTTTCTAAGTAAACTAAAAATGCTTAGAACATGGGGAGGAATTATGGATATGTCTATGGATGGATCACCTATTATTGATAAAACGCATATTAAAGGTTTATATTTAAATTGTGGATGGTGTTATGGAGGATTTAAAGCAACTCCTGCATCTGGATGGACTTTTGCTCATACAATTGCTCAAGATAGACCGCACGAATTAAATGAAGGATATAGCCTAAATAGATTTAGTACTGGACATTTAATTGACGAAAAAGGTCTTGGAACAAAGACTTGGATTTCTTAAATGCTGCATATTAAATGCCCTCACTGTGGATTAAGATCTCAAAATGAATTTTCATATGGTGGAGACGCCACAGTTAAAAGACCAGAATTAAATAAAGAAGTTTCAGATCAAGATTGGGATAATTTTGTTTATTTAAGAAAAAGTCCAAGAGGAAAACATCTAGAATTATGGCAACATATTTCTGGATGTAGACAATGGATTAAAGTTGAAAGAGACACACTAACCCACGAAATATTTAAAACATTAAAAGCAAACGAAAAAGTATAGATATGTCAGAAAAATTTAGATTAGATAAAGGTGGATTAATCAATAGAAATAAAAAAATTTCATTTAAGTTTAATAATAAAAAATATTATGGTTATGAAGGTGATACTTTAGCTTCAGCTTTAATTGCAAATGGAGTTCATTTAGTTGGTAGAAGTTTTAAATACCATAGGCCTAGAGGTTTTTTTGGAGCAGGTGTAGACGAACCTTATGCGATAGTTCAAATGAATAGAAATAATGAAGTTGATCCCAATGTAAGAGCGACGGAACAAGAGTTATTCGAAGGTTTAGAGGCAAAAAGTGTAAATTGTTGGCCAAATGTAAATTTTGATATTGGAGCAATAAATAATTTTTTAGGTAAATTTTTTCCTGCAGGTTTTTACTATAAAACTTTTATGTGGCCTAAAAGCTTTTGGTATAAAGTTTATGAACCAATCATAAGAAAAGCCGCAGGTTTTGGAGCCGCTTCAATTAAACATGATAAAGAAAAATATGAACATAAATATGAATATTGCGATCTATTAATAACGGGATCAGGTCCCTCTGGTTTAGCAAGTGCCTATGCTGCAGCACAAAATGGAGCAAAAGTAATTTTAGCTGAGGACAAATCAAGGTTTGGTGGAAGTCTTCTAACCAGTGAAGTTACAATTGGAAACCAAAGTGGACGAGAATGGGCAGAAAAAATAATGTCTGAACTTAAATCAATGCCAAATGTAGTTGTTAAAAATAGATCTCAAGTTTTTGGTTATTACGATCATAATATGCTTGTTATGTCCGAGAGAATTAGTGATCATTTACCTAAAACAGAAAAATATAGCCCTAAACAGAGACTTTGGTACATCCGTGCAAAAGAAGTTATTATTTCGTCTGGATCAATAGAAAGACCTTTAGTTTTTGGAAATAACGACACCCCAGGTGTTATGCTTTCTTCTGCAGCTAAAGAGTACTTAAAAATTTATGGAGCATTAGTTGGAAAAAAACCATTAGTATTTACAAATAATGATAGCGGATATGAAACCGCTATAGAATTTAAAAAAAATGGAATAGATCCTGTTGTTTTAGATACAAGAAAAGATCCTAATTCAGAAATTATAAAAGAAGCTAAAGACTTAAATATAAATATAAAATTTTCTTATGTTGTTGTAGCAGCTAAAGGTTATAAAAAAGTTAATTCCGCAGATATTGCTAATATATCAGAGGATAAAAAAAATATAAGCAACATTGAAAATATAAAATGCGATTGTATTTGTGTCTCGGGATTTTGGACACCAACAATTCATTTAGCTTCACAATCAGGGAATAAAACTAAATTCAATGAAGAAATAGATGCATTTGTTCCAAGCCAATCAAAACAAAAAGAAACAACCTTAGGATCTGCTAATGGAATTTTTACACTAGAAGAAACATTAAAAACATCTTTTGAAAAAGGAGCTGAATTATCGAAACAAATAACAAATAAAGAAAATAATATTTCTGTTCCTGCTGTAATTGAAAAAAAATCTTCTAATCACGATAAATTTTGGTGTGTACCATTACCAGAAGGTAAAAATTATAAAAGATTCTTAGATTTTCAAAACGATGTTTCTGTCTCTGATATTCAGCTCGCATTAAGAGAAGGTTATAGATCAATCGAGCATGTTAAAAGATATACAACATTAGGAATGGCTACAGACCAAGGCAGGACAAGTAATCTTAATGGATTACAATTAGTCTCAGATATAGAAAACAAAGTTGTACCTCAAGTGGGTCATACTACTTTTAGACCACCTTACTCACCTATTTCAATAGGAGCTATTGTTGGAAGAGAAATTGGAAAACATTCTAAACCAACAAGAAAATCGCCAATGCATTATTGGCACGAAAAAAATAACGCCGTTTTTGTTGATGCAGGTGTTTGGTTGCGTCCAAGATACTATAAACAAGGAAATGAAAACTTATTTGAAGCTTCAAAAAGAGAAGCAAAAAATGTTAGACAAAATGTAGGTGTTTGTGATGTAACAACTTTAGGTAAAATTGATATCAAAGGACCTGATGCTGCTGAATTTTTAAATAGAGTATACACTAATGCTTGGCTTAAATTGCCTATTGGTAAAGCTAGATATGGTGTGATGTTAAGAGAAGATGGAATTGTAATGGATGATGGAACAACAACAAGAATTTCAGAAAACCATTATCATATGACAACTACTACCGCTCAAGCTGCAAATGTTTTATCTCATCTTGAATATTATTTGCAATTAGTTTGGCCTGAATTGAATGTAAATGTAGTTTCAAGTACAGAACAATGGGCAGGTGCAGCTATAGCTGGACCAAAGTCTAGAGATGTATTGCAAAAATTATTTCCAGATTTAGATGTTTCAAACGAAGGTTTACCATTCATGGGATATATCGAAGACAATTTATTTGGCGTTAATGCAAAAATTTTCAGAATTTCATTTTCTGGTGAACTTGCTTATGAGGTAAATGTTGAATCTGATAATGGTAACTTTATGTGGGAAAAAATAATGGATATTGGAAAAGATTTTAATATTCAACCATATGGAACAGAAGCATTATCAACTTTAAGAATTGAAATGGGACACGTCGCAGGATCTGAATTAGATGGACGTACAATTCCATATGACAATTCACTAGAAGGATTAGTTAGCAAAAAGAAAGATTTTATTGGAAAAAGATCTTTAAGCAAAACAGCTTTCGTTGCTACAGATAGACAGAAAGTAGTTGGTGTTGTGCCATTAGATAAAAAAACGAGTATTCCAGAAGGATCATATATAGTTAAAGATCCAAATGTAAAATTACCAATACCAAAGTTAGGCCATGTATCAGCTTCTTGTTGGAGTGTTGAATATGATAATCCCTTTTCACTTGCAATAATAAAAGATGGAAAAAATATGATTGGACAAAAACTTTTTGCAATGTCTCCTTTAAAAAATAAAACAATTCCTGTTGAAATAGTATCATCACATTATGTTGATCCTCAAGGAGAAAGAGTAAGATCATGACATCGGTATCAGCATTAAATCATATTCATAAAACAGGTCTTTTTGGAAATCATGAGAATAAAAAAGAAGAAAAATTATTAAAAGTTTCGGAAATAAAAAATTTACTTATTGTTCAAATAGTTCAGTATAAAAATTCTACAGTTTTATTTGAAAATTTTAATCTTGATAGTTTAAAATTAAAAAACGAACCATTAACTGTAGTTAGTAATAACGATACAAGAATTTTATGGAGTGGACCAAAAAATTGGCTTTTAGTATCAACAAAAAAAAATTTACTTAAAAATATCTCAGAAGTTTTTAAAGAAACAGATTTTGCTGTAACAGATTTATCTCATTCAAGAGCCATAATTGAACTAGAAGGACAAGATGTTAAAGAAGTTTTAAAAAAAGGATGTCCTTTTAATTTTAATATTTTAGAAAAAAATAATTCAATAAACTCTACATACAATGGCATAGCATTCACAGTGGACATGATAGATAATAATCCTAATAAAATAAGACTATTTTCTTTGAGAAGTTTTGGAGAGTCTTTATATCATTCAATCACTGACGCCAGTTTAGAGTTTGGGTATAAAGCAATTTAATATTTTTAATAAACGGTTAAATAGTCTTAATTTATAAGCTTTTTTATTTGGAGTATTGAGTAAATCTATATTTAAGTTAACATGCAACTATGGAGAGAAAAAAAATATTTTTTTTCATAGGAATATTAATTTTTTTAAATGGCTGTATGCAATCAACTGCAATGGTGGGTCCAACCATGACACTTGTAAGCACTGGTAATATATATCAAGCAGGATTAACTTTAGGCGCAAATAAAGCTATTGAAAATGAGACTGGCATGACCGCTAGTGAACATTTAAATAAAAAAATAAAGAAAAAAAATAAAGAAAAAAAATTTGAAAAAAAATTACTTGCATTAATTAAATCAAATTATGAAAAAACAAGAAAAACTCTTTTATCCCAATATATATCGGTAAATTAAATTAATTTATAAATTTAAACTAAAGTAACAAGAATTAGGATCTATTTTGTAATGTGCAAAGGGTTCAGAGGGTTTAAATCCAAATTTTATAAATAATTTCCTTGCTGGAGCAAAAAAATCTCCAGAACCAGTTTCTATGCTTAATTTTTTTATATTTAATTTTTTTGCTTCTACAACCAAATGTTGAATAATTTTGACTCCATGGCCCTTTCCACGAAATTTATCAGAGATTCTTATAGATTTGAATTCACCATGGTTTTCACTTAAGAACTTTAATGCTCCACAACCCATTAATTCATTTTCTTCCCATAAACTCCAAAATTTTATACTCGGGTCTTTTAAGCCTGGGATATCTAAAACATGAGTACTACCCTCAGGCGAAACTGATCTTAATTCGATGAAATGCTTTATCAGAAGATCATTTACCAAAGGATCATCAAAATTATTTTCTATTGATTTCATAAATTTGGAAAACATATAATCTAAATATAAATTAAACCAAGAAAAAATTTATTTTTATGTGTGGTAGATACGTAGTTACTAATCCAGTTTCTAAAACAAAAAAAATTGTTAAATCAGCTATAAAAGTTGAAGATATCGAAAATTATAATGCTCATCCATATCAAAATCTTCCAGTTATAAAAAAATATACTAACGGAAATACTCTTGAAAATTTGAAATGGGGTATAATCCCATCATGGTTTAAAAATAAAGATTTTAAACCTCTTATAAATGCTAGATTAGAAACTATAAATGAAAAAATTTCATTTAAAAAGTTAATTAAAGTTAGCAGATGTGTTGCACCTGCAGATGGTTTTTATGAATGGAAAAGAGAGGAAAAAAATAAAATCCCATATTATTTTTTAAGAAAAGATAAAAAAAATTTATATTTCGCAGGCATTTATGAGGGAAATCAATTTTGCTTAATAACTGAACAAGCTAGTGAACACATAAGTAAAATTCATCATAGACAACCAGTAATAATTTATGAAAAAGATATTAATCGATATTTAAATATTGAATTAGAAGGATACACATTCCTAAAAGAATGCAAAAAACCAGATTTAGAATTTTATGAAATATCTAAAGATGTAAATAAACCTACTAATAATAGTATTTCTTTAATCCAAAAATTTTCTAATTAGTTATTTAAAATGTTTTCTAATAATTCAACTTGGCCTATCTTAAAAATAATTGCATCATCAGCGTGGTATCCATATTGATTTGAAGAATTTTTGAAACGTTTTGGAGGATCAAATATAGGCTCTAAAGACAAAACTACAGTACCCCAATGCATACCTAAAACTTTTTTACTTTTTAAATCTTGACCAATATTTAAAGCTTCCTCAGGGTTTGTATGATAAATTGATTTATCTTTTTTAGGAGCCATAGGGTAAAAATTATATGCTCCTATATTTATGAAAGTTAGGTCTATAGGACCATATTTATCTCCAAGTTCTTTGTAAATATTGCCATAACCAGTATCACATGCAAAAAATAATTTTTTACCATTGTATTCGATTATGAAACTTCCCCATAAAGTCTTATTTGCATCCCACAAACTTCTTTTTGACCAATGCACAGCAGGAACAAAGGTAATTTTTAAGTCATTTACCTTTATTTCATCATACCAATCCATTTCATTTACATCTCTAAAACCATTTCTTGTAAAATATTTTCCAAGTTTAAGTGGAGTTAAAACTTTAGCTTTTTTGTGAGGAAATCTTTGTATAGTTCTAGAGCTTAAATGGTCATAATGGTTATGTGTTAATAAGAATAAATTTATATCTGGTATTTCTTTAAGACTAATTGCGGGATCTACAAATCTTTTTGGACCAAAGATAAAAGGTCCCATATTTTTTTCAAAAACAGGATCTGTAATTATTGTTGTGTTACCAAGTTTAATTAAAAAAGTAGCATGTCCTATCCAAGCTATATAGTTATTATTTTTATATTTTTTTATATTTTCTAAAACTTTTTTTTTATCAATTACATGATCTGCTCGAATATTCATATTTATTTTTCTTTTCTCTTCATTGAATACTTTAAAACTCCAATTAAATGATGAATCTCTTTGAGGAGAACCTTCGGGATTTCTAAAAGTTCCATCTGGCAGATGATGATAAGGTTTATTTTCCATAGAATTTGAACTTATAGAGTAATTAAAAAGTACATAAAAAAAAATTATGTATCTTGCCACAGTATTATTTTTCTAAAATAGTTATATGACCCATTTTTCTTTTAGGTTTTATATCTTTTTTTAAATAATCAAAAAAAAATTCGTTACTATTAAATTTTTTATTTCTATAAACGTTAATATCTTCACCTAATAAATTAATCATTTTTCCATTACAAATTTTTTTTGTTAAAATTTTTTCTAATCCGCAAATAGCTCTTATGTGATTTTCGAATTGATTTACATTGTGCGTATTAATTGTTAAATGTCCTGAGTTATGTACTCTGGGCGCTACTTCATTAACATATAAATTATCATTTTTATCAATAAAATATTCAACACATAAAGTTCCTATGTAATCCAACTCTTCAGAAATAATTTTGGCCCAATCAGTCGATTTTTCTAATATTTCATTACCAATGTTAGCAGGAATTTTAGAATATTTTAATATTTGATCCTCATGTAAATTTTCAATTGGTTCATAAATTTCAAATTTGTTTTGTCCATATCTTGTAATAATAATTGAGATTTCTTTTTTTATATTAACAATTTTTTCAAGAATATATTTTTCATCTTTATTTATTACAATATCTTCTAGATTATTATCAGAGTTAATTTTGATTTGGCCTTTTCCATCATAACCCATAGTGCAGGTTTTTAAAATACCAGGTAATAAATTACTATTTGATTTTAAATCTTTATAGCTATTTATGGAGACATAATTAACTGTTCTGATGTTGCATGAATTTAAGAAATCTTTTTCTGTTAATCTATTCTGTATTATTTTGTTAATTTTTGGCTTAGGTAAAACTTTTTTTATTTTATTTATATATTTTAATGTTTCATAGGGAATATTTTCAAATTCATAAGTTACTAAATCAACTTTTTTTGAAAATTCTTCTATATTTGAAATTGACTCATATTTTCCGAATATAAATTCATCACAAAAATTTTTACCTGGTGCATTTTCATCATCACAAAATATAATAGTATTTATTCCTATTTTTTTTGCAGCAATACACAGCATACTTCCAAGTTGACCACCACCTATTATTCCTAGAGTAAGTTTAGCCATTTATTTGGGTTTTTTTTTTACAGAATTAGTTTGTTTTGTTCTCCAATTTTCAAGATTTTTTTTAACTTTAGAATCTTTTATTGAAATAATTGATGCTGAAAATAATGCAGCATTAATAGCTCCATCTTTACCAATAGCTACGGTACCTACTGGAATGCCTTTTGGCATTTGAACAATAGATAATAAACTATCTAATCCTTTTAATTTTTGACTTTCTATAGGTACACCAATCACTGGAATTGAAGTTATGGCTGCTATCATTCCAGGTAAATGGGCCGATCCACCTGCTCCAGCAATAATTATTGAAATATTGTTTTTTTCAGCAGTTTTTGCAAATTTATATAATCTAGTTGGAGTTCTATGTGCTGATACTATTTTAGTTTCATATTTAATTTTTAAAATTTTTAGAACTTTTTCGCACAATTTCATTATAGAATAGTCCGATTGGCTACCCATTACTATTGCTACTTTAGGTCTTGCTATTTTATTTTTCATATTAATCTTTTAATATCAAAAAATTAATTACTAATATATATCTAATCTTATGAAATTTAGAATTGATAATCTTCAATATTGTAATTGGTCAAGAGATATATTTCAAATAAATAGAGAGGCCAATTTAGACGCAGTTCATGTAACTATAGTTTACCATGAAGATTTTGATGAATTTATTCAAAGGACTAAAGAATGGAATAAGTTTTTTGAGGAAAATTCAGATTTAATTTTTTTGGGTAAAAACTTTGATGATATAGAAAAGGCAAATAAAGAAAAAAAAACAGCAATTTTTTTTGGATTTCAAAATTGTTCTCCAATAGAAGACAACATAGCATTAGTTGAAAAAGTTCATCAACACGGATGTAGATTTATGCAACTCACTTATAATAATCAATCTTTGCTTGCAACAGGTTGTTATGAAAAAAATGATAGTGGAGTTACAAATTTTGGAAGAGAAACAATCAAGGAAATGAATAGAGTAGGAATTGTGATTGACATGTCTCATTCAGCTGAAAAAAGTACTTTTGATGCAATTGATATAAGCGAAAAACCTATTGCTATTACACATGCAAACCCTTTGTTTTGGCACAAGGCATTAAGAAATAAGTCAAATGAATTATTAAAAATTTTAGCAGGCAGTGGAGGAATGTTAGGATTGTCTTTGTACCCTCATCATTTAAAAAATGGATCAAATTGTACATTAGAAAGTTTTTGTGAGATGACAGCAAAAACTGCCGAAATAATGGGAGTACAAAATATAGGAATAGGTTCAGATTTATGTATAAATCATCCAGATAGTGTAGTTGAATGGATGAGAAATGGAACATGGTCTAAATCAAAAAAATTTGGTGAAGGATCACAAAACAAACCTGGATTTCCAAATCAACCTGATTGGTTTTTAGACGCAAGAGGCTTTGATAATATTGAAAAAGGTTTAAAAAAAATTGGTTTTAATGAGGATGAAGTAGGCGGAATTTTAGGAAATAATTGGTATAATTTTTATAAAAAAATACTTTAATGAAAATAGAATTGAGAGATCCAAATATTTTAATGAAGCTATCTCGGCTGGGTTCATTTCATCAATCAAAGCTTTCATTTTTAAGAAGCTTTTTAAACGAATTTAAAACTTGGGAATTTAAAAAAGATTTATTTGATTTAAATGAATCGGGATATGGGACAGCAGTTTACTCTTTAAGAAAAGAAAAAAGAATTTATTCTTTAATTTGTTTTTCTAATGAACTTAAAGAAAGTGAAAGATCAGATAGAGTTATTGCTACAAAATGGGATGCAGCTTTTACTTTGTACGATGGCGTTCCATCAAAACAAGATATAGAAAGATTAAGGTCTGAAGTTCCAAAACAGGAAATAGGAAGACTTTCATATAAAGAACTTACATTGTCTAGAGCAAATAAATCTCTTCGTGCATTTGATCATGTTGTTGAAAACTTAAGCAAAGGAAAACAACCTGATGTTAATTTTTTATCAAAAGTTGGATATTTGTATAGAACAACTGCTGTTTATGGATCTGGAAAATTTGGATTAGCTGACAGGTTTAGAATTAAGAATAGAAAAGAAATTTACGGTCCATTTAGGTTAGAAATGATGTTAGTTTATTTAGTAAGGCAATTTACTTTTGATCAAGTGAATCATATTGCAAAATATAAAAATCCTAAAAAAGCAATAAATTTGGACGATAAAATTTGCAGAAACTTAGGAATAGGGAACTCAACAGGATTAGGAATGGCACCATTTATAGTTAATCATCCAACACTTCTTAATAATTGGATAATGTCTAGAGAAAAAGCTTTAAAAAAAATAAGGGAAATAAAAAATGTAAAAAAAGAAGATATAAAATTATTTTTAAGCTGTTTAAAAAAATCAATAAAAAATATAACTTCTTGGAATACCAATAGCGAATATCAACAAAAAAAAATCAAAGATTTGTTAAATGATTTAAATAAATTTATTGCTTTTTTTGAAAGAAATATAAATTTTTCAGAATTATATTTATTTAATAATATATATTTATGGAGTGAAAAAAATTTAGGAGAAGAGTGCATTGAATATATTGTATCTCTAATGATCGAGCCTTATGATGATATAGCAAACTCTTTAATAAGCCAAATGAGTTCCGATGAAGATAAATATTTTAATATTCCAACCAATAGAACTGTAGAAGATTTAAGAAAAATTATAGAAGCAAAGTATTCTGAGATATTAAAAATAGATTTTTCTAAAAAAGAAAATAATCAAAATTTTTGGTTTATTTCAAAAAACAAAGAAGAACCAAGATTGGCAAATAGATTTGAAGAAATTGGAGGAGATTTAGAACAACCTTTAGCTATAGCAAGAGATATTAAAAAACTTTATGAAGTATTAGATGTGTCAAAAAATAGTTCAACTATTGATAATTTTTTAGCGCATAATAACGATCTAAGACATGTTGTTAGAAGAGCTTTTATAGCTGAAAAATTTCCTTATTCAGAAATTCAAGATAACATAATTGGTCGCTCGCTAGTACCAATTGATATGCTTAGATTAAAATTATCATTTTTTGGTGCTATAAAATTTGATCCAAGATCTGATAAATGGTTAAGAATTTCTATGTTTCAAGGAGCGCCTCTTCCACATGAATTAAAAAACCATAATGATCAGTGGGTATATAATTCATTAAATTAAATGAAATCTTTAAGCGAAATAGAAACTACAAGTAAAAGAGCATCCAAAGCCGCAGGATATTCTTGGGGCATATCAGAAGAAGTTGGAAAAAATATTAGAATACTTGAAATGTTTGGTTTGCCGGGGATAAAAAATTTAACTGAATATTATAATATTAAAAAAGAAAATAAATTTGAATATTTAAAATTTGTAAATAAAGAAAATAAAATGAAAACATATCAATTTTGTCCTATTATTTCTGGTATTAGCTTTTTAGATCAAATTCAATCATTAGATAAATTACAAGAAATTAAATTTGAAAAATTAGCTTATCCTTTATTATTTTTACCATTTTTAAGCAGAGGATCTGAAATAGTAGGAAAAAGATTACTATTAAAATTAGACAATAATCAATTTATATTAAATTTTAATATAAGTATTTTTACAAATTTTATAAAAAATGAAATCATCAATGTAACAAACTTAGCTTCGGTAAGATTTTTAGAAAATTCGGACTCTTTTTCTGAACATGAATGGAGTCAACTTTACAAACTTTCCGAAGAAACATTTGTTGAAGAAAATGAAAGATTAAAAAAAGGAGCAGCAGGGGCAGGTTTGACTGACAATGATTAAATAAATGGAAGAAAAACAATTAAAAGATCAAGATTTAAAAGATTTAAATGATATTTGCGAAGAATGCAAAAAGGAAGATGAAACTGTATCTCAAAATCTTATCTTAACAGGATATAAACTTTGCAAATCATGCAGAATATCTAAAACAATTTTTCCTATTTAGCTTATATTACTAATAGGCAAAGCATTAATTCTACTCATTACAAAAGAAATTGACAAAAATACAATAATTAAAAAAGAAAGAAAAACTATTCCAAATGATTTAAAATTAGATTTAAGATTAAGAACTTGTTTTGTAGATATAATTAAAGATGCAAAAATCCAAAATTGAGTAAGGAATACTATTGGAATGATCAAATCTGGTGTAACAGCAAAAAATCTTATTAATCCTGGAGCATGCGCATAACCAACAGCAATTAATATTTTTTTAAAAGGTATTTTACTCTCTTTGTCTGGAAAAATTTTAACACCGATTACAAATATAAATATTGCCCACACCAACCATGTCAATATCGCTGTAAGACCTGAAATTCCTATTGAAGTTTTTATAATTGTGTTAGCCGCGACTGCCCCAGCTACACCATCTAAAATCATTATTAAACCAGCAAAATAAATTGCAGCTTCTCCAAAATACCTAGAATCCTTGTATAGATTCTTATCTAATTTTAAAGATTTAAAAACAATATCTAAAAATTGAGCAAACATTATTAAAATATTTTGGGGGATATTTTATCCCCCAAAAGAATTTTATCCTTTTACGACCTCTCTGGTATTAGCGTTGTAAGATTCTTTAAATGGAATATCTACAACGACTGCATCTACTGGCTGACCTGGTGTTTCTGAGTATTTGTCAGGCAAATGCACTTTATATTTAGTTCCAACTTTACCTTTTGGAAAACCATTCGAATTCAATGTTCCATCAAAGGGCACATAACCCATTGCAATATTTTGTTTTTTTTCAGGATGATACCAAGGAGAAGTAATAAAACCGATTGGCTCTCCTCCGCTTTCTCCGGAAATTAACCAAAAATCAGGTGCATACTCTTCAATTGGTTTACCTCCTAATTCTAGTCCAACAAGTTGAAGTTTATATGGTTTTTGTCCTGCCTTAATATCACTTCCCATTTTTTCTAGTACTTTTTTGCCTACATAATCTCCTTGTTTATTCCATTCACCTTTTCCAGACAAAGAAACTTGGTAACCTAAATTACACTGAAATGGATTATGTTGATTATCCATATCCTGTCCCCAAGAAAGTATTCCTGCTTGAATTCTTCTATGGTGAGCTGGCGCTATAACCATAAGATTATGTTTTTTACCTGCTTCTAGAACAGCATTCCACATATCTTCTGCATATAAAGTAGATTCTCTTAAATATATTTCATAACCTGCTTCACCTGAAAAACCTGATTGAGATATTACACAACTTCTTCCTCCAACCTTAGCTTCTGCTAAACCATAAAAAGGCATATTATCAAAATCAACATGATCTCCACATAGATCTTGCATTAATGCTTTTGATTTAGGACCTTGAATTTGAACTGGACTTACATCTATTTCATCAATTTCTACATTAAATCTTTCATCAGCATTAACACCTTGCAAGTAAAGTCCGATATCACTATCAGATAAACTAAACCAAAATTCATCTTTTGAAATTCTTAAAAGTATTGGATCATTCAAAACTCCACCGTAAGCATTACATAATATAACATATCTTGCTCTCATAGGTGAAATTTTGGTTGCATCTCTTGTAATTACATAATCTGTAAATTTTTCTGCATCAGGACCTTTTACTCTTATTTGTCTTTCACATGCAACATTCCACATCGTAACATGATTTACTATTGCATCGTACTCTACCATCGCACCACCATCTTCCGGTTTTACATATCCTCTTGGATGGTAAACTCTATTATAAACTGTAGCTCTCCAACAACCAGCTCTCATAGAAAGATGCCAATAAGGATTTTTTCTTACTCTTGTAGATATAAGCATCTCAACTTTTGTTGGACCACTTTGTCTTAAATTGTATGGCACTTTTCTATCAGATTGATCAACTGAAGTTACGTGTCTTATTTTATTATAATCAAATTCTTTAGACATAATTATTCTCCTTCAACCACTTGTTAGTTTCCTTCAAGCCGCCGAATGTATAAATGTGGAAAAAATCAGTATGCGATTTAACTTTCCCAATTAAATCATTAGGGTCTTTAGGTTTCAATAAATCTAACGCCTTACTAAAATTAGATTTTAGAAAATTAATGGAATTTTTTGCCCCTACAATATTCGCAAACTTTATTAAGCTTGAAATTTTCATTGGCCCAGTAATTCCCACATGCACTGGTACTGTTTGTTTAGAAATAAAATCAATAATAGGCTGATAATCTAATAACCATTGAGTTACTATATAATCTGCATAAGGCTTTTTATCTTTCATTGCTTTTTCTAAATTTGAATCGGATATATCAGGACTCCCCTCAGGATGTCCAGCAATTCCGATCTTTATCCCATTAAAAAATCCTGTCTCCAAGATTTGAAAAGAGCTATCAAATTTTCCAACTGGTTCTCTACTTCCACCTATAACCAAAGCTTGCTTAACACCCACATCTTTACATATAGAAACATAATCTTTTAATTCTGCATCATTTGATATGGATCTTGCAGGAAAGTGAGGTATTGGATTAAAACCTTTTTTTACTAAATCCTCAGACTTTTTACACGTCTCCTTATAATCCCCTCCAGGTAGTAAAGTTACATAAATATCCTTAACTGGAGGTAAATTTTCAAGCTCAGTATGCGGACCAATTTCCAGTGAAAAATTCATTTTGGGATATTTATTTATTTTAAAATAAGTGTCTACAAAATTCGTAGCTATAAAGTATCCTACTATTTTTTCTGACCTCTATGTTTTTGAATTCTTTGTCCGTATTGTTGTGTCACTCTGTCAAATATTATTGCTAAAGCAACAATAGCCAAGCCATTCATTAAACCTAGAGCTAAATATTGATTTGAAATTGCTTGCAAAATGGGAACTCCCAGACCTTTAACACCAATCATTGAGGCTATAACTACCATGGCCAATGCCATCATAATAGTTTGGTTAACTCCTGCGAATATAGTAGGTAGAGATAATGGTATTTGAACAGATTTTAATTTTTGCATTGGAGTAGCACCAAAAGCCTCACTAGCTTCAAGAGTTTCTTTATCCACCTCTCTTATTCCTAAATTAGTTAATCTCACAATTGGTGGCAAAGCATAAATACATACTGCTAATAATCCAGGAACTTTACCAATACCTAGAAGCATAATAATTGGAATTAAATAAACAAAACTTGGAATTGTTTGCATCATATCAAGGACTGGTAATATAGCTTTTTCAGCTCTGCTAGATTTTGACATTAACACTCCAATTGGAATTCCAACTACTATACAAACCAAAGTAGAAACTGAAATTATAGCAACTGTTGCCATACAGTTTTTCCACATTCCAAAGTAACCAATGACAATAAAACAAACTATAGTCCCAATTACGAGCTTTATACTTCTTGAACCAATCCAAGCTAATAAACCAAAGACCCCAATGACTAAAGGCCAAGGGCTATTTACTAATAATTTTTCTAACCAGATTAAAAAATATAAAAGTGGGTCAAAAAAACTCTCAATACCATCACCATAAGCTCTTGAAAATTCTTTAAAACTTAAATCAATTCCCTTTTTTAACTCTCTAAGAGCCGTTCTATCCATTACAGGAATTTTATTTAAAAAATCCATAAATTTTTTTTAGATCGAACCCGTTTTTAAACGGGTTCGATAATTATTATTTTAAAGTGCTTTTTTTATTTTTTTAGCGGCTGAGCTTGAAACCCACTTAGTCCACACATCTTCTTGTGTTTTTAAGAATTCAATTGCAGCATCTGCACCTTCAGCTTGGTTTTCACCCATCCAAACCAACATTCCATTCATTACTGGACCCGGATAGGTTCTGTTTTCAAGATATTTCATACCATCTGCACCAGCAGTTTTTTTAAAATTATCAGTGGCTACAGTGAAAACTTCAGATTTAACCCATGAAGATTTTTTAGGGTTAGCACATTCTTGTTCTGGTTTTGATAAACAATTATCCCAGTTATCCTTTCCAGCAAATTCACCCATGTCTACAGCCTGCATATCATATTTTCCAATTAAAGCTGTTGGAGACCAGTAGTATCCAAACCAGTTTTCTCCTCTTTCAGCAGCTTTAGCAATAGAACCATCTAATCCAGCAGCTGAACCAGTTTCAACTATAGCCCAACCTTTTGCTTCCATTCCCCATGCTCTAAAATGGTTTCTGTTACTTAATTCACAGTTCCATCCCGGAGGGCAGATATGAAATCCACCTTTTGATGGATCTTCAGGGTGTGGAAATAAATCAGGTCTTTTTAAAATTGCATCAGCACTTGTTAGTTCTGGATGCTTTTTTAAAGTATGAGGCAATACCCACCATCCTTCACCTAAACCAGTAATTGGAGCTTTGTTAATTGAATGCAGTTTACCTTCTGATACAGCTGCTTCTAATTCTACAATAGCTGCATTTGCCCAAAACTCAGGAGCTACATCTGGCTCACCTTTTTCTTGCATTGATGTAAATGTTGGCATTGTTGCTCCTGGAACAAGTTCAACTGTACATCCGTATCCCTTTTCTAATATAACCTTATCAACTTCGGCCATAAAGTTTGCTGAAGCCCAGTTCATATTAGCAATAGATATATTTCCACAAGCTGCATTAGCTATAGTTCCAAAAGAAGTTAAGCCAAAAATTACTGCAACTGATAGAAGTATTTTTTTAATTTTCATTATTATCTCCTAATTAATTAATTAATAATCAATCAGAACATATAGAAGAGAAAATTGCAAACCACGATCAACCAGAAGTTGTGACAAAATTGTCTTTATTCACTTAATAATTACAAATAAATTAAATTAAAAAATGAAAGAAGATTTAATTACACGATTAAACAAAGGTCCAATAATTTGTGCCGAAGGTTATTTGTTTGCCATGGAAAGAAGAGGATATCTTTCTGCAGGCGCTTTTGTTCCAGAAGTAGTTTTAGAAAATCCTGAAGTAGTTACGCAATTACATAGAGAATTTATTAGAGCTGGATCTGATGTTGTTCAAGCATTTACTTATTATGGTCATAGGGAAAAATTGAGGATTATAGGAAAAGAAGATTTGCTTGAACTAATGCAAAAAAATGCTCTTAAAATTGCAAAAGATGCTGCAGCTGAATTTAAAGATTTAAATTTGATGGTTTGTGGCGATGTTGCTAATACAAATATTTTTGATCCAAAAGACAAATCTACATTTAAAGAATGTCAAAAAATGTATGAAGAACAAATTAGATGGGCAAAAGAAGCCGGTGTTGATTTTGTAGTAGCAGAAACAATAAATTGGGTTGATGAAATGAAAATTGCTCTAAAAGCTATAAAAGATGAAGGTTTAATAGCAGTTGCAAATTACGCAATACCAAGAGGCGACCTAACCAGGGATGGTTACAGCGCTGAAGATGCTTGTAAAATAATTGAAGACCTTGGAGCTGATGTAGTAGGTTTAAATTGTTATAGAGGACCAAAAATGACAATGAAATTACTTAAAGAAGTTAGAAAAAAAGTTTCTTGTCATGTAGCAGGCTTGCCTGTTCCATACAGAACTACTGAGGAAGAACCAGGTTTTTTAAATCAAACAGACCATGGTTGTGATTGTATACCTGGAGGAAATGCTTTCCCCGTAGCTCTAGATAATTTATTTTGCAATAGATTTGAAATGGCAGAATTTGCAAAAGATTGTTTAAAACAAAAAATTAATTTTATTGGAATTTGTTGTGGAGCAGAAGCTCACCATGTAAGAGAAATGGCAGTTGCAGTTGGAAAAAAACCAATTTCTATGAAGTATATGCCTGACATGAGTAAACATTTTCATCATGGAACTGACAAAACTTTAAAAGAAGTTAATAAAGAAATTAAATACTAGTTATGGAAAAACATGCCAAAGTAGTAATAATTGGAGGAGGAGTTGTTGGTTGTTCAATTCTTTATCATCTTTCAAAATTTGGAATGAAAGATTGTATTTTGTTAGAAAGAAACGAATTAACTTCTGGTTCATCATGGCATGCTGCTGGAAATGTTCATGTAATTTCAAACGACCCAAATATTTCAAGGATGATGGCCTACACAATAGGTCTTTACAAAGAAATAGAGAAAGAGTCAGGTCATTCTTGTGGATTTAAACCAAGTGGAGGATTTTATTTAGCTTCAAACGATGTCTGGGCAGAATATCTAAAAAGAGAAAGATCAAAAGCAAGATATATGGGACTAGATCAAGAATTTATTTCTCTTGAAGAAGTAAAAAAGAAAAACCCTTTAATTGATCCTTCTAGATATTTGTTAGCATTATGGGATCCAATAGATGGAGAGGTTGATCCATCAGGAGTTACATATGCGTTTGCTAAGGCGGCAAAAGTTCATGGAGGAAAATATTATACTCATACAGTTGTAAGGGACACTAAACAAAAAGAAGATGGTTCATGGAATGTTGTAACAGATAAAGGAAATATTAATGCTGAGATTGTTATTAATGCCGGAGGATTATGGGCGAGAGAAGTTGGTAATTTGGCTGGATTAAATTTACCTGTTCAGCCTATGGAACACCATTATCTAATTACAGAGGCTATTCCAGAAATTGAAGCATTGGGAGATCAAAGACTTCCAATTGGAACAGATTTTGAAGGTAATATTTATTTTAGACAAGAAGGTAAAGGAATGTTACTAGGCACATATGAACAAAAGTCTACTCCTTGGAAAGTTGAAGGTACTCCATTAAATTTTGGTCATGAATTGCTAGAGCCAAAACTAGAAAACATTCAAGACAGATTAGCTATTGGATTTAAGAGAATGCCAGCTCTTGAAAAAGCCGGAATTAAAAATATTGTAAATGGACCTTTTACTTTTGGTCCTGATGGAAGTCCATTAATTGGACCTGTTCCAGGAATGAAAAATTATTGGGTTGCCGTAGGAGTAATGGCTGGATTTTGTCAAGGTGGAGGAGTTGGAAAATGTATAGCGGAATGGATAATTGATGGAGAACCTGAGGTAGATGTCTGGGCCATGGATGTTGCAAGATTTGGAGATTATGCATCCCCTCAATATGGAACAATAAAATCTTCTGAAAATTATGAAAGAAGATTTATAATGACTTTTCCTAATGAAACTTTACCTAAAGGAAGAAAACAAAAAACAACAACGTTGTATGATAGATTTGTAAACCAGGGCGCTGTTATGGGAGATAGTTTTGGATTAGAAACTGTTCTTTGGTTTGCTAAGAATAAAGCAGACGCTTACGAGGACCCGACAATAAAAAGATCTAGATCTCACAATTATGTTTCAAAAGAAGTAATTAATGTTAGAGAGAATGTTGGTATAATTGAAGTAGCTAATTTTTCAAAACATGAATTTAAAGGACCAGATTCAAGAAAATTTTTAGATCATATTATGGCTGGAAAACTACCTAAACCTGGTAGAATTTCTTTAAGTCCAATGCTTTCTTATAGAGGTAAACTCTATGGAGATTTAACTGTTGCATGTTTAGATGATAATGAATTTATGGTTTTCGGATCTGGAGCTGCACAAGATATGCATAGAAGATGGTTTGAAAGTCATTTAGAAAAATTTAACTTAAATTATAAAAATAGATCAGATGATTTTCATGGGCTTGCAATTGCAGGACCTAAATCTAGAGAATTACTTAAAAAAATTGTCAGAGAAGATGTTTCTAATGAAAAATTTAAATTTAGAGATTCACGGAGAATGTTTGTAGGAGGAGTTCCAGCGATTATAAATAGAATTTCATTCACTGGTGAACTTGGCTATGAAATATACGTTGCTCCACATTTCCAATTAAAATTATACGAAGAATTAATTAATGCAGGAAAAGAATTCAATATAAAACCATTCGGTGGACGTGCTTTAATGTCTATGAGGTTAGAAAAAAATTGGGGAGCTTGGACTTTAGATTATCGTCCCGATTTCACACCTAAAGAAACTGGATTAGATAGCTTTATAAATTGGGAAAAAGATTTTATAGGAAAAGACAAAGCTAAAAATGATAATAGTACAAATAAAATTCTTCCTTTAATTGTAGAGACAAACGATATTGATGTAACAAATAATGAAGCAGTCATGAAAGATGATAAAAGTATAGGATATATAACCTCAGGAGGTTTTGCTCATTTTGTTAATAAAAGTGTTGCTTTTTCTTATATAGATCAAAAAAAATTAAAATCAGAAAATGGAATTCAGGTCGAAATTAACGGAGATTTATTTAATTGTTCGGTAATTAAAGAGCCGCTCTATGATCCAAGCGGACAAAAAATGAGAAGTTAATGTCACAAAAAGATGTAGGAAACAAAGTTCCAATTTACAAATTAAAAAAAACTGATGAAGTCATGAAATATTATGACGAATGGGGGGAAGGAAACAAATATGATAAGGATATGTTAGATTGGAACTATACAGGGCCCCAAGAAACCTCTGAAGTTTTTATAAAATATCAAAAAAATAAAAATATTAAAATTTATGACGCAGGATGTGGAACAGGTTTAGTTGGCGTTGAATTAAAAAAATACGGTTTTAAAAATTTTTATGGAGCCGATCTTTCAAAAAAACTTTTAGATTTAGTTCCAAATGGACTTTACCAGAAATTGGATAAAATAGATTTAAACAAAAAAATTCAAGAACAAGATAATTCCTTTGATGCACTTATGTGTGTCGGTACATTTACATTTGGTCATGTAAAACCTCCAGCTTTAGATGAATTTTTAAGAATTACAAAAAAAAAAGGATTAATTTGTTTTACCATTAATGAAGGAATTTATGAAACATACGGATTTGACAAAAAAATTGATCAGTTAAATAAAGAAAATAAATGGAAAAAAATAGAATTTTTTAAATCAAATTATATAGCGAGTAAAGATGTTAATGCTTGGTTAGGTCTCTATGAAGTTATAAAATAATGTCAGAAATTTATAATATTATTAATAAAAAAAAATTAGATTTGGTAAACAAACCGATCCACAAAGCTCATGGACTTCCAAATGAATGTTATACTAGTAAAGAATATACTTTTATTGAAAGAAAAAAAATTTTTGAAGATAAGTGGGTTGTAATAGGAGTTGCAAGTTCTTTACCAAATATAGGAGATATAAAACCTCTAGACCTTTTAGGCCTGCCTTTATTAATAGTGAGAAACAAAAAAAATAAAATTAAAGTTTTTCATAATGTTTGCAGTCATAGAGGAGTTAAACTTGTAAGTGAGATAGGAAAAAACAAAAATGTGATAAGATGCCCTTATCATTCTTGGTCTTATAATTTTGATGGAAATCTAATTGCTACACCTCATATAGGAGGAATGAATAAACATAAAACTTCAAGTTTTAACAAGTCTGATAATAACTTAAAAGAAATAAGAACTTACGTTTGGCTTGATTTAATAATGATAAATATAAGTAACAATGAAATTTCATTTGAAAATTATATAAAACCTTTAAGTGATAGATGGGCAAAATTTTGGCCTTTAAAAGATAGAAAATTAATAAAACACTCTAAAGATTTTGGATATTTTCAACTAACTGCAAAATGTAATTGGAAATTTGCTATAGAAAATTATTGTGAAAGTTATCATCTACCTTGGGTTCACCCTGGACTTAATTCATACTCGAAAATTGATGATCATTATCACATTCAAGGACTACCAAATAGATTTGCAGGCCAAGGAACTGAAGTTTATAATCCAAGACTTAAAGGTAATAAAAAATTTCCTTGCTTTCCTAATTGGCCCAAAAAAAAAGAAAAAATAGCAGAATATATAGCTTTATTTCCAAATGTAATGTTGGGCATACATAAAGATCATTTTTATGCTTATTGGTTAGAACCAGTAAATCATGAATATACAATTGAACATATGGAGTTATATTATGTTGGAGAAAATGCAGCAAATTCAAAGAAATTCAAATCATTAAGAAAACAAAATCATAAACTGTGGAAAGATATTCAAAAAGAAGATGTCGACATAATTCAGAGAATGCAAATAGGAAGAAACTCTCCTTCTTATAATGGTGGCAATTTTTCTCCAGTTATGGATAATCCAACCCATCATTTTCATAAATGGGTTGCAACAAATATAATTTGATATGAAATTTAATAGAAAAATTAATCCTCATTTAAAACCTAATTCAAATTATTTAACCAAAAAAAGATTAAGAGAAGATGAAATTAATTTTGATAAGCTTAGATCTTACAGACTTGACAGAGTAAAAAAAGAATTAGAAAAAAATAATCTTGAAGCTTGTATATTATTTGATCCAGTTAATATTAGATATGCATTAGACACAACTAATATGAGTGTTTATAATATGCATAATCTAACCAGGTATTGTTTTATTCCTGTTGATGGACCAGTAATACTTTATGAGTATTTTAACTGTGAAATTTTATCCAAGCACTTAAATTTAATTGACGAAATAAGACCGGCAATAACTTGGGATTATTTTAGTAATGGAGATCAAGCAAGTTCTCAATTAAAAAAATGGATTAATGAAATTAAAGATTTATCAAATTCTTATTTTAAAAGTAAAAAAGTAGCAATAGATGTTATTAACGGTCCTTCTGTAACTGCATTAAATAAATTAGGTATTGAAGTTGTTGATGCTAAATTAATTCTAGAAATGGCTAGAGTTATTAAATCTTCAGAGGAATTAAAATGTATGAAAGCTGCAATTGATGTTGCTGAAATTGGTGTTTCAAAAATGCGTAACGAATTAAAAGCTGGAATGACCGAGGATGAACTCTGGTCAATTTTGCATAAAACAAATATTGAACATGGAGGTGAATGGATTGAATGTAGAATTTTATCTTCTGGTGAAAGAACAAATCCTTGGATGCAAGAAAGCAGCAACAAAGTAATTCAAACGGGTGAAATAGTATCTTTTGATACAGATATGGTTGGTCCTTATGGTTATTGTGCCGATATATCAAGAACATTTGTAGAAGGAAACAAATTTAATGATAATCAAAAAAAATTATATCAAATAGCTGTTGAACATATTCAACACAATGCAAGATTAATTAAACCTGGAATATCATTTAATGAATTTACTCAAAAATCTTGGAAACTCCCTGAAGAGTATTATGGTAATAGGTATTCGTGCATGGTTCATGGTATTGGACTTTGTGATGAATGGCCACAAATAAAATATCCAACTGATGGAGGTCAAAGAGAAGGTCATTTTGAAAAAAATATGACTATTACTGTTGAAACATATATTGGTAAGGTAGGAGGTAAAGAAGGAGTTAAACTTGAGCAACAGTATTTAGTTGGAAAAAATAATCTTGAACTTATGTCTCATCATCCTTTAGAAGATATTTAATGAAAATAATTTTAATTATGGGATTGCCAGGCGCAGGCAAAACAACTTTAGCCAATGAATTAGATAAATTGATTAAATCAAAAAGATTAAATGCAGATGAGATTAGGAAAGAAGCAAATGATTGGGATTTTTCAGAAGAAGGTAGAAAAAGACAAGCAAAAAGAATGGCAGATGCTGCAATTAAATTAAAAAATGATGGTAATAATGTTATTGCCGATTTTATTTGTCCAACTCCAGAAGCGAGAAAATTATTTCCAGCAGATTATGTAGCTTGGGTAGATACAATCAAAAAAGGAAGATTTGAAGATACAAATCAAATGTTTGTAAAACCAGAAAAATATGATTGTCATGTGACAACACAAGATGCTAAGCTTTGGGCATCAAAAATTGCAAAGGAAATAAAATAATGTCTTATAAATGGGATAATAAAAAACCAACAGCACAAATGTTAGGCAGATGGCAACCATTCCATGACGGTCATTATGCTTTATTTGAAGAGATTATAAAAAAGACTGGTCAAGTTTGTATTCAAATAAGAGATGTTCAAGGAGTAGATGATAATCCTTTTGATTTCGAAACAGTAAAGAAAAAAATAGAAGAAAGGTTAAATCCAAAATACGAGGGCAGATTTAAAATTATTTTAGTTCCTAATATAACTAATATTTGTTACGGAAGAGGGGTTGGCTATAAAATAGAAGAAATAGTCATGCCTGAAGAAATACAAAAAATTTCAGCAACTAAAATTAGAGAAAAAATGCGAGAGGATGGAGAATTGAAGTGAAAGAAAGACTTAAGTCGATAGTAGATTTAGAAAAATATCCAATTTACGACTTAAATTCTCCTACCATTAAATCTTTAATTAAAAAATCCAGGGAAGAACTTAATCAATTTAGCTGTTCTACAATTCCTAATTTTATATTACCTAAATCTTTAGAAGTAATGAATTCTGAATTAGAAAAGCAACTTGAAGAAGTTTATATGTCAAAAGAAAGTATTAATGCATATCTGTACTCTAAAGATGATCCAGCTTTACCACAAGATCATCCAAAAAGAATTTTTATGAATCGTTATAATGGATATTTAAATTCAGATTGTTTTCCTAAAGACTCTGAAATGAAGTTTCTTTATGAAACAGATGAACTTTTAAAGTTTGTATCTGCTTGTTTAGGTATTTCACCTATTTATAGGTGGGCCGATCCTCTAGCTTGTCATGCCTACAATGTTATGAAGCCCAAAGGCATTCTTCCTTGGCACTTTGATAGTTGTGAATTTACTTTAAGTTTAATGATTCAAAAACCTGAAAAAGGAGGAATATTTGAATATTGTCCAAATATTCGAGCCCCAGGAAATGAAAATTTTGATGAAGTTAAGAAAGTAATTAATGGTGAGCGTAAAAGAGTGCGTCAACTAAAATTAGAACCAGGTGATCTTCAAATATTTAAAGGTCGTTTTACTTTACATAGAGTTACGAAAATAGAGGGCAATCTTTCAAGATATATGTGTATACCAGCATATGTTTTAGATCCTTACAGAGTTAATACTCCAGAACACTCAAAAGCAATTTATGGAAAAGTACTTCCAATTCACCTAGAGAGAAACAAAGTAAGAGCGGATGGTTTAGCTGACTAAATAATGATCAAAAATAATAAATTAGAGTTACTAACTTGCCACTGTAAGGAAATTCAAATCGAACTAAAACTAGAAAAAGGATTTGAAGAATTGGTAAGATGTAATTGTTCTTTATGTAAAAGACGTGGATATATTATGGCAAAAATAAAATTGGAAAATCTTAAAATTATTAAAGGTCAAGATAAATTGTCTGTATATAAATTTGGAAAAAAACATCTTGCAGAACATTTTTTTTGCAAAATATGCGGTATTTATACTCATCACAGATCTTATACTAATCCAGAGAATTATGAATTTAATGTTGCATGTATAGATAAAGTTGACACTTTTAAATATAAAGATATTCCAGTATTTAATGGTGAAAAACTATAATAAATGAAAAAAATTTTAAATGTTAATGTTAAGACTATAGAAAATGGAATTCGATCAATATTAATTAATGATCCTAAATCTTATAATTCACTATCTTCTATTACTTTAAAATCATTAATAACTATTTTTAAAAAGTTAAATAAAGATAACACCACAAAAGTAATAATTTTAGAAGGTTCCGGTAAAGGATTTAGTGCAGGTCACAATTTAAAAGAACTCAAAACTTTTAAGAAAAAAAGCGAATATAAAAAATTGTTTAATTTGTGTTCAGATTTAATGTTAGAGATTGTAGAAGGAAGAAAACCAGTAATAGCAAAAGTTCATGGTGCAGCTTTTGCTGCGGGATGTCAATTAGCTGCAAGTTGCGATTTAGCTTTAAGCACAAATGATGCAATGTTCGCAACACCCGGAGTTAATATCGGCCTGTTTTGTAGCACTCCTATGGTTGCAGTAAGCAGAAAAGTAAGCAAAAAAAGAATGATGAAGATGTTATTAACAGGCGACCCTATTACCGCCCAATATGCAAAAGAAATTGGTTTAATCAATGATCATTACACTAAATCAAAATTGAATTATGAAGTTTTATCTTTGGCTAGAAAAATTGCCTCAAAGTCAAATTTAACAATTAAAATTGGAAAAAAAGCTTTCTACAAACAATCTGAAATGTCATTAAGAAAAGCTTATAAATTTACAAGCAAAGTTATGACTGAAAACATGATGGCAATGGATGCTAAAGAAGGAATATCTGCATTTATTGAAAAAAGAAAACCTAATTGGAAAAATAAATGAACGATAATCATATAAAAAAAATATTAGAAAATTCAAAAACAATAGCGATGATAGGTGTAAGCTCAGAAAAAAAAGGAGAAGATCGAAAGAATTTAAAAAGAAAACCTGCAAATGTTGTAATGAAATACATGCAAGATTTTGGATATAAAGTAATTCCCGTGAATCCATTTGCAAAAGGTGAGAAAATAAATGGAGAAACTGTAGTAGATGATATTGAAAATATTTCTATACCAATTGATATAGTAGATGTATTCCGTCCATCTAAAGAAACCCCAGGTATTGCAGAAAAAGCTGCAAAAGTAGGTTCTAAAGTTTTGTGGTTACAATATGGTATACATAATGATGAAGCAAAGAAAATTTCAGATAATTCAAATATGCAATATGTTTCAGATAAATGTATTAAACAGGAGTATCAAAAGTTATTTCAAAAATCGAGACCAGTATTTCCCGTTTTAAGAAATGAATAAATAAAAATCTATAAATATTATGTCAAATATTTTTTTAGTTTATGGTCACTATAACGATAAATCTTTTAACGCAGCGATAAAAGAAACATTTGTAAAAACGGCAGAGGAAAATGGTAATAAAGTTGATTGTGTTGATTTGTATAAAGAAAAATTTGATCCTGTTTTTGCAGGAGAAGATCCTTCTCAAGAAGTTTTAGATCATAGAAATAGAATTGAAAAATGTGATGTAATAGCTTTAATTGCTCCAATATGGAATTTTAGAATGCCCGCAATTGTCGAAGGATGGATCGATAAGGTTTTAGCACCTCCTTGGGCATTTAGTTTTAAAAAATTATTTGGAAACTACGGTTATCCAATTGGTAAATTAAAAGGAAAAAAAGCGATTGTATTTTGTACATATGGATCTCCTCAGTTTGCTATTAGAACTTTTTTTTTAAATATGCCGACTAAAAGATTGAGAAGGGGAGTGTTTAATATATGTGGAATAAAAGATGTTACTTACAAAAGATATTTTGCTGTACCCTTTGTGTCTGAAAAAAAAAGAAAAGAATTTTTAAATGATGTAAAAATTACAGCTAAAAAGTTGTAGTTATCTTTGATATTCAACAAATTTTTTTAAAGATTTATGCAAAAATTTTTTATAAATCAAACCATTTTTATTTTTCTTTTTTGAGTTTAAGAATGATTTGGACATTACAAAATCATAAGAAGGTTCAAAAAAGAAAGGAATTGACATTCTTTTAGTTTTATTCCAAAGCACTCTGTGATTTGTTGCTTTAAATTTACCCTCCGTTAGAAATTCAAGAGCTCTTCCAGTATTTACAACTAAAGCTTTTTTATTAAAAGGTACATCGTACCACTTTTTATTTTTTCTATTTTGAACTTGTAGTCCTCCTTTTTTATCTTGATACAAAATTGTGAAAACACCGCTATCTACATGAGTTTCACAACCAAGAGCTTTCCCATCCTGTTTTGATATTTCAATAGGTTTACTTTGTTTAGGATAATAATTAAACCTTAATGTACTAAGTGTTTTTAATCTCAAAAATGCTTTTTTTGAAATATTAGTGTTTTTATTATAAAGCTTAATAATGCTTTTAAATAAAGTTTCCCCTAATAAAAAAATATTATCGAAGTAATTTGATAGAATTTTAATAGAATTTTTATCCATTGATTTATTAAGGTTAAGATATTCAATATATTTGTCATTTAATTTTTTAGAATATTTATAAGTTATTTTTAAATCACCTATATCCAATCCTTCTTTACCATTCACATCATTTGGAAAATAACCTCTATAAACATTTTTGTTTCTTTTATTCCATTTTTTTGGAGCTAATTTTCTTTTATTACTTTCTGAAGAATTAAAAAACTTATTGCCAACTTTGCATAAGTTTGATATTTTTTTAGAACTTATTCCATGGCCTAGTATTTGGAAAAAACCAATATTTATACATGCGTTTTCAATTTTTTTAATTGTTTTAATTGATTTATTAGTTTTAAAATTATTATTTAATAGTGATGAAACGTTTATTTTTGGAATAAAATTTTTTTTTACCATTAAATAATTTTATTTCTTAAGTTTTTCAGACAAAACTAGATTATCTGATTTAAAATTAGATTTATTTTCTGTTATAAATTTATCCATTATTTTGAGTTTATCTTCCTCAAATTCAATTACTTTTCTTTTATCCAAATCTATATAAAGGGATATACTTTCCATAGTAGCAGATAAAGTTTTTGTTTTTTTTTCGTACATTTCACATTTCAGATGTAATCTTTTTTTATCATGATCAAAATGTGTACAAATTATTTCAACTTCATCATTTTCTTTAACTTCATTATTGTAAGTTGTTCGAGTTTCAACTACCATAGTGCTTCTCTTTGTTTTTTTTGCTGTAACACCACCCATATTAAATTTATTAAGAACTGTTTCCCAAGCTTCATCAAAAACTAAAACATAATAAGCCATGTTCATATGCTCATTATAATCCGTCCATTCTTTAATTATTTTTCTTGTTGCTAAATGTACTGACATTTAAATCCTCTGGTGTGGCAACATGATACAATTAAATAAATTGAAAAAATTAATTTAGTTTCCATATAATATTTATGAATTATACAACTAAACATTTTATATGAAAACTTTCAAATTAATAACTTTGCTATCAATATTTATTGGAACAGCTTTTAATTCTTTAGCAGCAGATGTTACAATTGAAATGCTAAATAAATTGGGCAAAGAAAGTATGGTTTTTTCAGAAAAAATAGTAAGAATTGATCCAGGAGACACAGTTTTTTGGAAGTCTACAGATAATGGTCACAATGTAGAGTTTATTAAAGGTGGAGTTCCTGAAGGAGTAGAAAAATTTAAATCTAAGTATAATAAGGACACAGAATATAAATTTACTATACCTGGTATTTATGCTTACTGGTGTACTCCTCATAAGAGTATGGGAATGATAGGGTTTGTGATAGTAGGAAATGATCAATCAAATATAGACAGCATTAAAAAAATAAAATTTTATGCAAAATCAAAAAAAATAGCAAAAGAATTGATCGATTCTTTATAAATTTAACTTTTCAGAGCTTGGTTAATTTTTTTTTGGCTTCGTAAACACTATTAAAGTTACTCCAACAATAATTATAGTACCACCAATAAATAATTCTTTAGTAGGATCTTCACCTAACAGAAAAATTGCAGCTAATAATCCAGTAGGAGGAATACCCATAGTGACTATTGGTAAAACTTTGTATAAAGGATTGTTTTTTAAAACATAGTAAAAACACCCATATGTAATTGGTTGCATAATAAAACCTAAATAAATTGCAATCATCCAAGTTTCAAAACTTGCATTTTTAAAATAACTAATTGTATTGCCATCAAATATAGCTGAAAGTCCTATTAATATTGGACCAGAAAATAAACCTAGCCAAGCGACTAGTGCTAATGGATTTATTTCTTTACTCAATGGTTTAACTAAAACTTGTCCTAAAGCCCAAACACCTGATCCTACAATTACTAAAGTTACACCAAAAAATTTACCATCTAAATTTGGCGAACCAGTTAAAATATAAACACCTACAAACGCGATAGCTATTCCTATCAAAGCTCTTATTGTGGGTTTTTCTTTAAGCATAAAATATGCAAATAAAACTCCAAAAGGAACTTCAGTTTGAACAAGTAATACAGCTGCAGATGCATCTATAAAACTTAACCCAGTGTATGTAATGCTGTATTGTGTTGTATTTGCTATAAGAGATGCAAAAAATATTCTTTTAAGAAAACCTTTTGGTATTGGAAACCACCAAACTAAAAGCAATGCTACAAAAGTAAATCGTAAACCCATCAATAAAAAAGGAGGTAGTTCCACCATTGCTGGTTTAGCAATAACAAAACCAAATCCTAAAAAGATTGGAACTATCGCAGCTATTAAAGAGTCACGAAGTGTCAAAAATTGCTTTCTTTAATAATGACTGTAGGGTTTTCTAGCAAATATTTCTTTAACCATTGGTTTAAAGAATTCAAGAGTGAAAGATTCATAGTTAGGATCAAAAGATACTTGGTCATATTTTTCACAAAAATCAATACATGCTTGGTAATATTTATGTCCTTTATATTTCTCTCTTTTGTTTTTGTCTCCTCCTAAATGATGAGCATAATAATATGTTTGAAATTCTCCGTGTTTTTCAACAATCCAATGTGTTTTTTCTGAAACATAAGGTTTTAGAACAGCAGCGGCGTACTCAGAATGGTTCATAGGAGCCAATTCATCTCCAATGTCATGCAACAATACAGCTACTACCATTTCTTTAGTTTCATTGTTCTTGTAAGCTCTAGTTGCACTTTGAAGAGAATGTTCTAATCTTGAAACTTGATATCCTTCTAGGGTTTCATTTAATCCAGACATAAATTTTAGAATTCTATCTGCAGTTCCTTCAGCAAATTTTTTTTCATATTTATCTAAAAGAATATAATCTTCTTTTGTACCATTTTTCATTTCTTTAAAGCTAACTTTAGGCATTTATATTAAACTTCTTTGTTAAGTATCTTAATTTACCTTCTGTACTATCGTAGTCTATATAACATCCTTGTAAAAATCTATTGCCTTGGCTAGCATCAAAAGAAGTTCTACCATGTAAAGAACGATAATTATCCATCATTAATAGGTCTCCAGGAATTAACTTAAATTCTATTCTATATTTTTTAGAATTATATAAATCCGATAATTTTTTCCTAGCCTTATAATATAAATCTAATTTTTTTTTATCTAATATTGGAACATAATCTAATCTAGTACTAAATCTTACTTGTTTAAAATTTTTTTGACCATCTAAATGAATTAGTTCTGACCAACTTTCCAATTCAACCTCTTTATCTATAAACTGAAATCTTACTTTAATCTCAGTTAATATATTATAATAATCTGGATTTTCTTGTTTTAAATCTTCAGTAACAGTGTAACCATCTACTAAAGTTGAATAACCACCTTCAACCTCATTTTCAATGCAATGTAAAATTTGTATACAAGGCACTGGATTTCTGTAAGGATTATCAGTATGTGGTGATAAATGAAGACTTGTATAAGCTAAATCATTAGGATCTCTTTTAGATTTTACATTGAAATGTTCACCAAAATTTGTTCTTCTTACACTTCCAATTGAATTTGCAAACTTTACTAAATAATTATTACTTGTTGGAACATTTTTAATTATTACAAAACCATATTTATAAAAAGAAACTAAAATTTCATACATTTCTTTTGAATCATAAATATCATCTGAAAAATTAAATTTTTTTACATCTTTTAGTTTTGAGTCCCATTTTATTTTATCAATAGGTTTTAATACATTATCTTCACCTGAAAATTCGCTTGCTATCTTATCTAAATTTACCTTAGAATTAACACCATCAGTAAATTTTATTTCTAAAAAATTATCTTTTATTTTTACCTCTTTAATTTTAATTTCACTATCAAGAGAGGCAGGATCAAAAAGTCTTTGATTTGTTCCTTTATCAAGATATTTTTCTTCACTTATTCTTTCTCTTAACCAAAAGGGATGTATTTCTTGTTTTGTTAATCCATTGTTAAAT
>CACLLR010000001.1 GCA_902607805.1 uncultured Pelagibacteraceae bacterium | reverse complement strand
ATATTTTATAAATGTAATAACAATCTTTAATATCTTTAATTATAAGTTTTTTATTTTTCATACTTTCAAAATATTTTTTTGAATTTTTAAGATTTTTACTTGTTAAAATTTTTAAATATCCATATTTTGAATATGATTTTGAAATATTAAAATATCTTGGACTTGGAGTGGAAATTTTAAAAGCTTTATTTTTTTTTGGCCTTAATGCTTTGAATGGATTGATTAAAATCAATTGATTTATTAAGCAATTTTTGGAAGCTCTTCTAAAGCTTTATTAACACCAGCTTCATCATATTTATCTTCAGCAAGTTTATTATCAAAATAGTCTCCATATGCTTTCATATCAAAATGACCATGGCCACAAAGATTAAATAAAATAGTTTTTGTTTGACCGTTCTTTTTACATTCTAAAGCAGCCTCCATAGCACCTTTAACTGCATGAGTTGCTTCAGGAGCGGGAACTATACCTTCTGCTCTTGAAAATTTTACTCCAGCCTCAAAGCATTCTTTTTGGCCAAAAGCTTGAGCTTCAATAGCGCCAATGTCTTTTAAATGACTGACCATAGGAGCCATGCCGTGATATCTTAATCCACCAGAATGTGTTGCTGGAGGAATAAATTGAGATCCCAAAGTATGCATTTTAACTAATGGAGTAAGTCTTCCAGTATCACCAAAATCATAAACATATTTACCTTTTGTTAGTGAAGGACAAGATTTTGGTTCACAAGCAATAACCCTAGTTTCTTTTTTTTCTCTAAATTTTTTTCCTAAAAAAGGAAATACTAATCCTGAAAAATTACTTCCTCCACCTGTACAGCCTACCAAAATATCTGGATAATCTCCTGCCATTTCCATTTGAATCAGTGCTTCATTACCAACTATAGTTTGATGCATTAATACGTGACTTAAAACACTTCCAAGAGAATATTTAGTATTAGGATCTTTTGCTGCCATTTCTACAGCTTCAGAAATAGCAATACCTAAACTTCCAGTATTGTTAGGATCTTTTGCGAGTATAGCTTTTCCACTTTCTGTTTCTTTTGAAGGACTTGCTACGCATCTTGCTCCATAAGTTTGCATAATCAATTTTCTATAAGGTTTTTGTTCGAAACTTACTTTAACCATATAAACATCTAGTTCGATTCCAAATATCTGACAAGCGAATGCTAAAGAACTTCCCCATTGACCAGCTCCAGTTTCAGTAGTAATTTTTTTTGTTCCTTCTTCTTTATTATAAAAAGCTTGTGCTACTGCAGTATTTGGTTTGTGACTTCCTGTTGGGCTAACCCCTTCATATTTGTAATAAATTTTTGCTGGTGTATCTAATAATTTTTCTAGATTTCTTGCTCTATATAATGGTGAAGGTCTCCATTGCTTATAAATTTTTCTAACCGGCTCAGGTATTTCAATTTCTCTATCTTGAGAAACTTCTTGCCCAATTAAAGCCATTGGAAATAATGGTGCCAAGTCATCTGGACCAATTGGTTTTAAAGTTCCTGGATGCAGTGGAGGTAACATTGGCTTTGGGAGATCTGCTGCAATATTATACCAAGTTTTTGGCATTTTGCTTTCTTCAAGAAAATATTTTAACTGATCAGACATATTTTTATACTCATATTCTCTCTACTTCTTTTAGAAAAATCAAGCTTAAAAAAAAGGAATTATCTTAATGAAGCTGCTATATTTCCACCGTCTACTGCTAAAACTGCACCAGTAGTTTTCTTTGAAACCGCTAAATGAAAAAACGCTTTAGCAACATCTTCTGCTTTTACTTCGTTTAAAAGCAAGTTCCCTCTCATATATTCATCGGTAGAAACTTCTCTAGCTTTTGCCCTTGATTTAATCATACCATCATTTAACAAACCACTTCTTATTCTATCAGCATTCACTCCATTCGATCTTATTCCAAGCGAACCATAGTCTACTGCATATTGTTTACATAAACTTAGCAAAGCAGTTTTTGGAAGACCATAAGGACCAAAGTTTTTTCCAGGATTTACTGATTGTTTTGAAATATTAAACAACAAACATCCCTGAGTATTTTGTTTTTTCATAATTTTAATAGTCTCAGATGCGCAATTTTGGTGTGAAAAAAAATTATCCTCAAAACTTTCTCTTAAAATTCTATCATCTACCTCAGCTATTGGACCAGAAATTGCAGTTCCTGCATTTGAAATTAGAATATCAATCCCGCCGTATTGTTCGCTAATTATTTTAAAAGCTTTTCTAACACTATTTTTGTTTCTTACATCGCAATGTAAACACAGATCTTTAATTTTTGACTGAATTTCTTTCACTTTTTTTTCATTATAATCAAGTAAAACTACCTCAGCCCCATAGCTTTTAAATAATTTGTAAGTTGCTGATCCAATTGCACCAAAACCACCTGTTATTACAACAACATTCCCTTGAAGAATTTTTTTAGCTTTTTTAATTTTAGCTTGTTCTAGAGACCAATACTCAACATCAAATAAATCTTTTTCTGGTATAAATTTATATTTTGTAGTTTCTTCCACAGAAGAAATTACTCTTGCATTTGTTTCGGTTAAATCTCCTGCTATTTTTGAAGCAGTTAAGCTATCACCAACACTAAACAATCCAACATTTTGAACCAAAATTACTCTTGGAGAAGTATCAAGCATTGTTTTTTTACCTTTTGCTTTTCTTTTATTATTGTCGAAATATTTTATATATTTTTTTCTATAATCTTGAAAACTTTTTTCAGCCAATTTTTTAAAATCTTTAATACTTGAATTTTGCTTTGGAGTGATAACTAATGGAAAAGGCTTTACTCTAATAACGTGATCTGGGGTAGCAGTTCCAATAGCAGAATATCTTTTAACATCTTTTCCATTAATAAAATAATTTAAAGTTTTATTTGATCTATAATTCAAAATAAATTTTTGATCTTTATTTTCGGATAATAATCCTCTTAAAATTGGGGCAATTTCATGAACTTTAAATTTAGTATTATAATTTTTTATTTGTTTTATTTTTTTTCTTTTAATTTTTTTTATAGTCTTTTCGGCAATTGACACATATCTAATCATTAAATCATAAGATTTCTTAGCATTATTATCAAAAGTGAAAATTCCATGGTTTAAAAGTATTAAGCAATTAATTTTTGGATTTTTTGAATAAACTTCGTTAATTTTTTGAGCCAAACCAAAACCCGGCATAACATAAGGTACAATACTAACTTTTGATCCAAAAATTTTTTTGCATAAATCTTTTCCATTTGGTCTGTTTGTGACATTCATTATTGCATCTGAATGTGTATGATCAACAAACTTAAAAGGTAAGAAAGCATGAAGAAAAGTTTCTACAGAAGGGTTTGGAGACTTTATATCAATTAAATTTTTTTTTTGATAAGCAACCATATCTTCATCACTAAGGTATTTTTTATTTTTAAGTGATAGCAGAGGTTGTAATTTTACTGCAGGTAAACCCTCAGGTTCAATTTCAGCCATATCCCAGCCACTGCCCTTAACACATAGAACATCATATTTTTTCCCATCTATATCTATAACTGATGTTTTTACAGAGGTATTTCCACCACCATGTAAAACTAGTTCACTATTTCTTCCTAATAGTCTTGTTGTATATACTCGAAGAGCCATATCTTTAGAATGTCCAAGAGCTTTATACTTTTTTATATATTTATTTGCCTCTGCGTTTGACCAATTATTTTTCAAAATTACCTTCCTTGTGGATAAAGTTTTACAGTAGTTTTTTATTTGAAAGAAGTAAAAAAATTTGTTTAGCTACTATTAGAACAAGAATCGGGGAACTAAAAATGGTAAAAAAAGTAGGTGAGCATGTTACCTTAGATATAATTGGCACAAAAAAAGAATACGAACCTTCTTTTTTTGAAAATTTAGTTCAGAAAATTGCTGATAAGGCAAAAGTAACAGTTTTAAATATATCTAAGTATAAGTTTGAACCACAAGGTTTCACACTAGTTGCATTGTTGGCAGAAAGTCATATGAGCTTTCATACTTATCCAGAAAAAGGAATAATAAGCTTTGATTTTTACACATGTGGAATAATTTCCCCAACTGTAGCATTAGATATTATAAAAAAAGAAATTGATCATAAAAGAATTATTAAAAAAGAAATTAGCAGAGATACAATTTCTTATTATCGTGACCTTACAAGCACTAAAGGGTTGCAAAAAAACTATTTAGTAAAAGAAGTCTTAGAAGACTTCACATCTAAGGTTGGCCAACATATTGAAATACTTGATCTTGTTGAGTATGGAAAATCATTATTTATAGATAATGACCTACAGGTAGCTGAAAGTGACGAACATATTTATAGTGGAACTTTTGTTAATTCAGCATTAAAGCTAAATAAAAGTAAAGATAGAGCAGCTATTATTGGTGGAGGAGACGGAGGAGTTGCTAGAGAATGTATTTCAAAAGGATTTGGATTTATTGATTGGTATGAACTAGATCCTGAAGTTGTTGAAGTTTGTAAAAAACATATTGGTTCTATAGGTAAAAATGCAACAGAAAAAAATTCTGTTAAATGTGTTTGGGGTGATGCGTTTGAAAGTATTAAAAAAGTAGAAGATGATAGGTACGACAAAATATTTATAGATTTAAATGATGATCAATTTTGTATAGATCTAGCTGCAAAAAATATGGACTCATTAGTAAGAATTCTTAAACCAGATGGAGTTATAACCGCCCAAGTCGGAAGCCAAGATAAAAAACCTAAGCAAGTAGATAATTGGTTAAATGTTTTTAATAAGAATTTTGGAAATGCTACTTTAGATAGAGTTTATATTCCAAGCTTTGATAGTTCTTGGAACTTTTACTCATCAATTAACCATTAATTTTACCTTTTTAAATCTCTAAAATTATGGAATAATCAATTTTAAATTTTTGGAGGGAAAATGAATATAATAAAAAAATTTGGCTTAGGTATATTGATAACTTTATTTTTAACAATATCTGCTAATGCTGACAAAATAAGAATAGGAACAGAAGGTGCTTACCCACCTTGGAATTCAAAAGACGCCTCAGGTAAACTTATTGGTTTTGAAGTTGAACTAGCTTGGGCTCTTTGTAGATACATGGAAAGACAGTGCGAAATAGTTGAACAAGATTGGGATGGAATGATTCCAGCTTTATTAATGAGAAAATTTGATGCAATAATGGCTGGAATGTCAATTACTGCAGAAAGACAAAAAACAATTACTTTTTCACAGGGCTATGCCGATGAAGTTGCTCAATTAGCAGTTATGAAAGGATCTGATTTAGAAGGAATGGATACACCATCAGGTATAAATTTATCTTTAGGTGGATCAGATGTAAAAAAAGCTCTCAAAACTTTAACAGGAGCTTTAGCTGGAAAAACTGTTTGTGTTCAAACTGCAACTATTCACCAAAACTTTTTAGACTCTGGTGATGTTGGAAGTGTAAATGTTAGAACATACAAAACTCAAGATGAAGTAAACTTAGATTTGACTTCTGGAAGATGTGATGCTGCACTTGCTGCTGCCGTTGCATTTACAGACTATGCTGAAAAATCTGGAAAACCTGTTGTTCTAGTTGGACCGACATTTTCTGGTGGAGCTTTTGGTAATGGTGTTGGAGTTGGAATTAGACAGGGTGGTGATGATGCTATTGGTCAAAGAGATGCTCAGCTTTTAATAGATTTCAATAATGCTATTGATCAAGCGAGAAAGAACGGAGACATTAGCAGGATAGCTACTAAATGGTTCGGTTTCGACGCTTCTATGTAATTTAATTTTAGATTTGGCGACTATAATATATAGTCGCCAATCTATATGGAACTTCTAGCATTTGGAAAAACAGGTTGGGGAGATGAACTTTTTTATGCAACCTTGATGACGGTAGCTGTATCTATTACAGCAATGACTATAGGATTTTTTTTCGCCTTAATTTTTACTCCTTTAAAATTATCTAAATATAAAACACTTAATTTAATTGGAAATTTTTACACTACTGTAATTAGAGGAGTGCCAGAACTTTTAGTAATTTACTTATTTTTCTTTGGTGGAAGCGGTGCAATTATGTTCGTTGCATCAATGTTTGGTTATAACGAATATATTGAGATTAATGCATTTTTGACTGGGTCATTTGCAATAGGAATAATATCAGGAGCATACTCAACGGAAGTATTTAGAGGAGCAATTCAATCAATAGATAAAGGTCAATTTGAAGCTGCGAAAGTTTTAGGAATAAAAAAACATATTCAATTTTATAAAATTATTTTGCCTCAAATGTTAAGACTGGCAATTCCAAATTTAAGTAACGTATGGCAAATTACTTTAAAAGACACTTCTCTTATTTCAGTTACAGGCTTAGTTGAAATAATGAGACAATCTTACATAGCCGCTGGATCAACAAGAGATCCATTATTTTTTTATTCATTTGCAGCAGTTTTATATTTGCTACTTACATATTTAAGTATGAAGTTATTAAATAAATTAGAAGTTAAATACAGTAGGGGATATTAATGGATTTGGAATTAATGATTAATAGCTTTCCAAAGTTGCTCACTGCTACCTTTATCACAATAAAATTGTTATCTGCATCACTATTTTTTGGGTTATTTATTGGACTTCTATTTGCAATTTTAAGATTAAATAAAAATCCAATAATAAATAAATTTTCTTATGGTTATTCCTATGTATTTAGAGGAACTCCATTATTAGTACAAATATTCATTATTTATTATGGCTTAGGTCAAATTGAGTATTTAAGATCAACAGTATTGTGGGTTATATTAAAAGAACCTTATTGGTGCGCAATTATTGCTTTTTCATTAAATACGGGCGCTTACACTTCAGAAATTTTGAGATCAGCATTTCAAACAATTAAACCAGGGTTTATTGAGGCTGGAAAAAGTCTTGGAATTTCAAATAAAATTATTTTTTATAAAATACAAATTCCAATAGCAATCAAACAATCTTTACCAGCTTATGGTAATGAAATTATTTTAATGCTTAAAGGCACTTCTTTAGCAAGCACAGTAACTTTAATGGATTTAACTGGGGTGGCAAAATATATAATTTCTACGACATTTAAACCAATAGAAGTATTTATTGTTGCAGGTAGTATTTATTTGTTTATGACTTTTATAATTCATAACTTAATAAAATTTTTAGAAAAAAAATATAGCTTTTATCAATGATAGGATTAACTGCTAATGATATAGACCATTATAACAAAAAAGGTTTTGTTTCCCCAATAGATGCTTTAACATCAAAAGAAGCTAAAGAAATCAGAAATGAAATTGAAAAAATCGAAAAAAAATGGCCTGGAGCTTTAGAGGGAATTAATCGGAATTATGTACATTTAATTTCTCCAGTATTTAATAAAGTTTGTTTAAACAAAAAAATTCTAGACGCTGTTGAAAGCATCATCGGTAAAAATATACTTATTTGTGGAACTACTTTATTTATAAAAAATTCAAACGAGAAAGGATTTGTTAGTTTTCATCAAGACGCAAAATATATAGGTTTGGAACCACATAACTGGGTAACAGTATGGATAGCCATTACAGAATCAAATGAAAAAAATGGATGCATGATGATGTTGCCTGGGTCACATAAAAAGAATATATCTCATCATGATCAAAATTTTGATGAAAATAATTTATTGACAAGAGGTCAAACAATACAAAATGTGCCTTTAGAAAAAACAGAACCTGTGATTCTTAAAGCAGGACAAATTTCTTTACATCATCCTAAAATTGTTCATGGTTCAGGAATAAATAATAGTGATGATAGAAGAATAGGTTTTGTAGTTCAAAGTTATATAGGTAGTAACGTTGATCAAGTACTAGGAAAAATGTATGTTCAATTAGCTAGAGGAGAAGATCAATATAAATATCATGAGTATTCTTATATTCCTTCTAAATTAATGGGAACAAAAGAAATTATATCTCGGAATAAAGCTAACGAAGAACTATCTAAAATCTTTTATTCGGGAGCAAAAAAAATAGGAGCGTATTAAAAAATGGATTGTTTAATCAAATCAATAAATTATTGTCCTGTAAAATCTTTATCATTTCAAAGCATAGAATCAGCTACTATAAAAAAAAATATTGGCATGCCTAATGATAGAATATTTGCTTTTTCAAGAGGTATTGATTATGAAAAATCTAAGATTAGTGAAATGCAACCAAATGAGAGAAAATTAAATAATTTTTTAACTTTAAAAAATTCTCCAGTTTTAAATAAATATAACTTTAATTATAAAAATGAAAAATTAACTTTAACATTTCAAGATAAAGAGCTATTTACAATTACACCAAATAATGTGGATGAACGTAATTTGCTTTCTAATAAATTGATGGAACTAGAAAGCTCATTAACGAAACCTATATTTCTCTTACAAAATAATGAATTTCCATTTTATGATACCTCAAGCTCAAATAATGTTTTTAATTCTATTTCTTTAATAAATATTAAAAGTATTTCTGATTTTGAAAATAAAATTAATAAGAAAGTCGAATTTCAAAGATTTAGAGGAAATTTATACATTGATGGAATTGAAGCCTGGGAAGAACGTAATTGGATTGGTAGAATTATAAAAATAAATAATGTTTCTTTTAGAATAGAAAAAAATATTCCTAGATGTGTAGCAATAAATCTTAAACCAAAAACTGATGATAATAGTCTTAATCTGCTTCAATCTTTGAAAAAAAATTATAATAATTATGATATGGGAATTTATTTGACAGCTCTAGATGACGGAGAAATAAATGTTGGAGATAAAGTTGAAATTAACCAATAAAATCATAATTAAAAATATTTTTATTATCAACTCCTGATTGAATTATTTGTTATATACAAACATCATATTTTTTTGTTAAATTATTTTTCAAATTAACTTAATGAGGGAAATAAAATGAATAAATTTTTTAAATCATTTACAATTCTACTTGTTCTTATTTTTAGCGTTTCATCTGTTAGTGCAAAAACTTTAACAGAAAGACTTGCTGATGGACACAAGTTAAGACTAGGATTTGGTACAGCTGTACCATGGGCGTATGCTGGTGATAACGGTGAAGCGTTAGGATTTGTAAATATGATAGCCTTAACTGTTTTAGAAGAAATGGGAATTACAGAGCATGAAACTAAAGTTTTTGAATGGTCTGGTTTAATTCCAGGAATAAATGCAGATCGTTCTGATATGATAACTGGTGGTATGTACATTTTAAAAAGCAGATGTGAAAATATAGACTTTTCAGATCCTATAGGAGTTTTTGGAGATGCTATGTTAGTTCCAAAAGGAAATCCAAAAAATATTAACAATTATCAAGATGTTATTGATACTGGAGCTAAACTAGTAACTGGTACAGGTTTTAATACAGTTGAAGCTGCAAAAAAATATGGTGTTCCAGACAGCCAAATGCTTTTAGTTGAAGGAGAAGTTGGAATATTAGCTGCAATGAAAGCTGGAAGAGCTGATGCTGCTGTACAAACATTCTTTGGTGCAAAAGAACATGAAGAAAAAACTGGAGGAGCATTTGAAGTAACTGATCCTAAATTAATGCCTAAAGAAACTCTAAACGTTGTTGGTATTGGTTTTAGAAAAACAGATGATAAATTTAGAGAAGCATTTAATGCTGCTTTAGCTAAAGTTATGGCTAACCCAGGAAAAATGTTAGAGAGAGCTGGTAAGTATGGGTATGATAAAGCTCAACTTCCACCTCCAAGCATGTCTACCGAATGGGCTTGCTCTACTAAGTAGTTATTTAATATAATTTTTAATCAGGCGACTAAAAAAGTCGCCTGATTTTTTTTTAAAATTTAATTGAGGTATTAACTGTGAGTTATTTTGCATTCCTAGCCGAACATGGATCAACATTACTATTGGGAACAGTCACTACTGTTAAAGTTTTGATTTGTTCAATGATACTTTATGTAATTATATCAATGATTTTTGGGTTAATGCGTTTATCTAAAAACTTAGTTATTCAAGGTATTGCAACCGTTTATATAGAATTTTTCAGAGGAACATCATTATTAGTTCAGTTATTTTGGGTTTATTATGTATTACCTTTTTTTGGTCTTTCATTAGAAGCATTTGTTGCAGGCGTGGTTGCGCTTGGTTTGAATTTTGGTGCATATGGAGCTGAAATAGTAAGAGCAGGAATATTGGCAGTGCCTAAAGGTCAATGGGAAGCAGCTCATGCTCTTAATTTTAGTCCCGCAAAAAGAATAAAAAATATTATTATTCCTCAAATATTTCCAATTATATTACCGCCAGCTGCAAACTTAACTGTAGAACTTTTAAAAGCTACAGCACTTGTGGCATTAGTTACAGTAGTTGATTTAACTTTTGAAGCAAAACAAATTAATTCAATAACTTGGCTTTCAGCTCAATGTTTTGGTACTGCTTTATTAATTTATTATTTTATGGCTAGGTTTGCACTTGTTCCTTTTTTAAGATGGTTAGAAGTTTTAGCTGCAAGAAAAGTCGGAAGGGAAAAAGTTTAAATTATGGAAATGGGTTTTAGGTGGGATTTTGCTTATGAAATATTGCCCCAAATGTTATGGGCAACTCTAAATACTATTATTGCAGCAGGAGTAGGTTATGCGATTGCTCTTGTCGTAGGTTTGTTTTTTTTATTAGGTCAAAGAACTCCTTCTAAAATTATAAATGTAATAAACAGAGAAATAGTAGAATTTATTCGATCAACTCCACTTCTAATACAATTATTTTTTGTTTACTTTGTACTACCTCAATTTGGAATAACATTATCAGCTTGGGTTTGTGGGATGATTACAATTGGATTACATTTTGGGACTTATCTTTCTGAAGTTTATAGAGGTGCACTAGAAGGTGTCTCCAGAACACAATGGGAGGCATGTAGAGCATTAAATTTCTCAACCATATATACATATAGAAGAATTGTTTTGCCTCAAGCTTTTCCAATTGCAATACCGGGAATGGGCAATTATTTAGTGGGTATTTTTAAAGATACTCCACTTTTATCTACAATTGGTGTTGCAGAATTATTCCATGCAGCTACAGCAGTAGGTGGTTATAATTATAGATATTTGGAACCTTACACAATGGTTGGTATAATATTTTTAATACTTTCTGTACCAGCTGCTATGTGGGTTCGAAAGTTGGAAACAAGAGTAAATGTAGCACAAGGAAAAATAAAAAAAGAGCAAATTTAATTTATGGAAAATAAAAACTCTGAAGAAATTATAGTAAAATTTGAAAATGTTACAAAACAATATGGAGATTTGGTTGTTTTAGATAAGTTAAATCTCGATATAAAAAAAAATGAAATGGTTTCAATTATTGGTCCATCTGGATCAGGCAAAACAACTGTGCTTAGAGTACTAATGACTTTAGAAAAAATAAATGGAGGAGTAATACATTTAGATGGAGAAACATTAACACATATGAATTCTAATGGAAAATTAGTTGAAGCTAACGAAAAATATTTAAGAGAAAGACGTTCAAAAATTGGAATGGTTTTTCAACAATTTAATTTATTTCCACACATGACAGCTTTGCAAAATTGTATAGAAGCTCCAGTAGAAGTTCTTGGAATGAAAAAAGAAGAAGCTGAGGAAAGAGCACTTGAGTTGCTAGAATTAGTTGGTTTAAATGATAAGAAAGATCAACATCCATCACGATTATCAGGAGGACAACAACAGAGAGTTGCCATTGCAAGAGCTTTGGCAATGAGACCTAAAGTAATGCTTTTAGATGAAATAACATCAGCACTGGATCCTGAGGTAGTAGGGGAAGTATTAAATGTAATTAGATCACTAAATAAAGAACACAATCTTACAATGATAATGGTAACGCATCAAATGGGTTTTGCTAGAGAAATTTCTGATAGAGTATGTTTTTTTAATGAAGGAAAAATATTTGAACAAGGACAACCAGAAAAATTATTTGGTGATCCTAAAAATGAAAGAACAAAACAATTTTTACATGCAGTTCTTGATGCAAATTAATACTTAGTATATTCTTTAATTTCTTTTATTTTCGAACCAGTATAATTATTAATTTCTAATTTAATTTTTGATCTATCGTCATTTAGAAAATGAACATCTCTTGAAAGTTTAATAAATTTTTCATTAAATTCCGAATTTTTTTCACAAAGTCTTTTTTCATCTTCAATTTCCCACAATTTTAAATTAATTTTTTTTAATGAATTAAATAAATTTTCTAATATTTCATCATTTTTAACATTTTTTATAAGTTCTTTTTTTAGTAAATTATACTCATCGATAATGAATTTAGATTTTTCTATATCTTTAATTTTATTTTTTTTAATTTCTAGAATTGATATTTTATCCAATAACTCACCAACTGAAACTTCAACTAGAATTTTATTCATAAAAATTTATATTGTGTTAAATTGTTTAAATTATGTCTAATATTTTAATTATAAAACATGGTTCTTTAGGAGATATAGCCCAAGCCAGTGGTGCAATTCAAGATATATATGATAATCATAAAAATCATAAAATATATCTTTTAACAACAAAACCTTACTTAGATTTATTTAAAAAAAATCCTAATTTGACAGATGTGATTTTGGACAAAAGATTGCCAAGATATAATCTAGTTTATCTTTATTTTTTAATGAGAACATTAAAAAAATTGAATTTTATTAAAATATATGATCTTCAAAACTCATCTAGAACATCTTTTTATAAAAGAATTTTATTTCCAAAAGCTGATAAAAATATTTGGTCATCATCAGAAACTACAATACCAATAGGTGGAACCAAAGCTGATTTTGATAAATATTCGGTACTACAAAGATTTGAACATCAATTAAAAGTTAGTGGGTTAAAAACAGAATTTACTATCAAACCAGATTTTTCTTGGAGCTGTTCAGATATAAGTAATATTAAATCAAAATTTAATTTGCATGATTATATTTTATTGTTTCCATTTTGTTCATCACATTTAAAAATAAAACAATGGCCTTATTTTAATGAATTAATAAAAAGAATTAATGATGTATATAAAAATAAATATAAAATAATAATTGCACCAGGTCCGAATGAGATAAATGATTCTGAAAAAATAAATGCTGATTGTATTTTAGATAATGGGAAACCGTTAAACATTTCTCAATTGTCATCATTAATTAAAGATAGTAGCTTTGTAATAGCGAATGATACAGGACCAGCACATATGTCAGCACATTTAAATGTAAAAGGTTTAACTCTTTTTGGTTCTCACACAACTGCTTATAAAGTTAGTATTGAACGAGATAAATTTAAACCTATCCAAGTACATGATTTAAAAAAATTGAGTGCAGACAAAGTTTTTGAAAAATTTCAAGATAATATTATATAAATTAAAAATCATTAATAAAAAATTCTATCATTAATGATGTTTATAAGTATATTGTATCAAAGATGAAACCAGTAATAATAATCCCTGCTCGATTTGGATCAAGCAGATATAGAGGCAAACCTTTAGTAAAAATATTAGGTAGAGAAATGGTTTTAAGAGTTGCAGATATTTGTAAAAAAGTAGTTGGAGAAAAAAATCTTTTTGTAGCAACTGATAGTAAAAAAATTTCAAATACTGTTAATAAAGCTGGTTATAAATTTATAATGACTTCTAGCAAGTGTCTTACAGGTACCGATAGAGTTGCTGAAGCAGCAAAAAAGATTAAATCAAAAATTTTTATCAATGTGCAAGGTGATGAACCTACAATCAATCCTAATGATATTAAAAAAATTATTAATACAAAAATTAAATATCCAAACCATGTTATTTGCGGTTATGATAAAGTTCATAAATTTGAAAATCCAACTAATATAAATTTACCCAAGGTTGTTGTAAATTCTAAAAATGAATTAATTTATATTTCTAGAGCGCTAGTTCCTGGATCAAAAAAAAAGTCAAAAAATACAGTTTATCATAAACAAGTATGTATTTATGGATTTAATAAGAAAGAACTAAATAAATTTTATTCAAAAAAAAAAAAAAGTGAAACGGAAAGCATTGAAGATATTGAAATATTAAGATTTTTTGACTTAAATATAAAAATTAAAATGATTAGACTTAATTCTAATTCTGTAGCCGTTGATGAGATAAAAGACGTTAAAAAAGCTGAAAAACTGTTAAAAAAAAAATTTTAATTGATATTTTAAAATAAAATAAATTATAAAAAAATAATGTTTAGAAAGTTTTTAAATATTACAAAATATTATATAGGCAATAAGTACTATGATAGAATTAAATCTTTTATAAAAAAATTTTTTTTTATCACTCAAAAAAATAATAATATTAATAATGATTTTAAGTATAATGAAAAAGGATTAGAAAAAGTCGGAATAAATCTAGATGAAGTATTAAATCTTCTTAAAGATTATAAAATAAATTATAAAGATGAAAATTTATCCTGGCACTATCTTATATTTTTGGGATTGAAATTAAAATATAAGAAAGAAAAAAAACCTATTAAAAAAATCTTAGAAATAGGGACTCTTGATGGAAAATTTACAAATTTTTTGTCAAAAATATTTCCAGAATCAGAAATTATTACAATCGACCTTCAAAATGATAATCAACAATTTTTAAATACTTACGAAAGAAACAATAAATCTAATCTAATTAATTTTTTTGAAATTAGAAAAAAAAATTTGAATGAAAAAAATATTAAATTCATGGAACTAAACAGTTTTTATTTACAAGATAAATTTAATAATCAAAAATTTGATTTAATATGGATAGATGGAAATCATCTAAATCCACAGGTTACATTTGATATTTTTCAATCATTAAAGTTAATAAGTTACGAAGGTTTTATTTGTATTGATGACATAATTTTACAGGATGAGTTTTACAAAAAAAAATATGTTTCAAATGAGAGTTATCAGACATTAAAATATTTATCTGAAATAGATATTTTAAAAAATGTTTATATAACTAAGAGAGTAAGAAGTTTTTATAAAAAAGAAAAAAAGTTTATATCTATAAGCTGTTTGAATAAAAAAAATTAATGTAATTTCATAGGTTAATCAATGGAAAAATATATTGTAGTAATAGGATCTAAACCAAATTTAAAACTTCCGGTTGCTAATGTAGATTGGGTATTTTCTGCAAACGGTGCGGCCGAAAAAGGACAATATTTTTGTGACAAATTAAAAATATTAAATCATACATGTGTGGTTGGTACTAGAGAGTTTGAAAAAAATGAAGAAGTATCAAAAAGAGTATTAAAAGCTAATTTAAAAGAAATAGTTTTTAGATATGGGAAGCTTTCAGAACCAAAATTCAAATTTGATAATTACACAAAAGTAATTAATTTCTCAAAATATAAACAATTTATTTTTCAAAAAAAATTTTTTGCTAATTCAACTTTTGATCTATTATACAGTGAAATATTTTATAAAAATAGTTTATTTAAAAGAATATTGTATTTTATCCATTGTCTTACAAGAAAAGGTTTTTTATGTTCATCAACAGGTTTATTTTCTATACTTTACGCGTTAGAAATTTTTCCTAATCACAAAATAATAATTTCAGGTATTGGCCCAACACAAGATACTAAAAGGCATTATTATGATAATTTTACAAACTATGAGTCAAGAGCTCAAGTTGATGACATTTTATTTCAAAAAATTAAAATAGAGTATAAAGAAAGATTAATTTCTACCGATAATGAACTTAGCAATAAATATAATCTTATAGAGTGGCACGAAGAGACTTTTTTATAATATTTTTAAATATTCTTGAATAATTTTATCCCATTCAAAATTTTTTGCATACTCTTTTGCTTTTATTCCTAATTGTTTTTTTAAATTATCCTTTAGAATAAGTTCTATACTAGAAATTATTTCATATAAATTGTTACCATCGCAAATTATTCCTGTTTCACTATGCTTTATTGCATCTGATGCCCCACCATCTTTTCCTCCTATAGAAGGAATTCCGTATTGTGCAGCTTCGACATAGGCAATGCCAAATCCTTCAACAGATTTTTTATGAACAATGGTTGGCATCACAAAAACATCAGATTGTGCAACCAGGGCATTTTTTAAATCTTGATTTATATTATTTAAAAATATTACTTGTTCATACAACTTTAGTTCTTTTACAAGTTTTTTTAAATTATCTTCTTCTTCACCATAACCTATACATAAATATAAAATATTTGGATAAATTTGTTTTAAATTTCTTAATGCCATTATAACTTTTTCATGATTCTTTCTTTTATCAAATCTAGATACAGTAATTAATTTTGGATACTTATTATTTAATATTTTATCCGCTTCATCTATAAATTTTTTTTCTATTTTTTTTACAGGATCTACTCCTGGATTTATTACGATTAATTTTTTATTAATAACACCCAAGTCTATTGCAAGATTCATAGTATATTGTGAATTAGCAATCACATAATCAACTTTATTTAGTACATCTAATACTTTTAAATTAAGTCTAGAACCCTTTTTATGATTGATCTCTTTTGAATGAATTAAGCAAATTTTTTTATTATTTGATTTAATAAGTTCTAAACTTTTCCAATGATCTGCAATTATACATTTGATGTTATTATTTTTTTTTAAGTATTGATTAATTAAGTAAGATTTTCTGTATTTTCTTAATATTTTTGGTCCACCAACTCTTTCAATTGAAAAATTTACTTTTTCATCAAATTCTAGATGGTTGTTTTGAAAATCAGCAAAAACTTTGACCAAATCATATTTTGATAATGATCTAACTAATCCCCACATTAAGTTTTGCATTCCACCAATTTCAGGTGGAAAATTTCTAGTAACTATTAAATACATTTATATTTTTATAACCACTTAATGTTGCAGCCCATACTTGGAATTTGGTCTTTTGGTCCATTTCCAGTTTCACTAATTTGTTTCATTGCTTTAAACAAATCACTCTCACCACTTCCAACTGGTTTTAAATCTTTTAATTCTCTTATTCTTCCTCTGTATTGAAGTTCTAAGTTTTTATTGAAACCAAAAAAATCTGGAGTACATACAGCACCGTAAGTTTTTGCAATTTTTTGAGTTTCATCGAAAAGGTATGGAAAATTAAAACTATTATTTTTAGAAAATTTAATCATATTATCAAATGAATCTTCGGGGTAATTTTTTACATCATTTGAACTGATTGCTATTGCTTTAACTCCAAGGGAACTTAATTTTTTACAATCTTCAACAATTTCTTTAATAACTGCCTTAACATAAGGGCAATGATTGCAAATAAACATTATCAAAGTTCCATTTTCTCCCTTAATTTCATTAAGGGATATAATTTTATTTTCAGTAGAATTTAACTCAAAATTTTCAGCTTTTTTGCCAAAATCACAAATTGGAGTTTTTGTTAATGCCATGTTAAGTATTATATAAAGTATGTTTTACGATTTGGAAAATAAAAAACCAAAAAATTCAGGCGAAAATTGGATAGCGCCTAATGCTACTATTATTGGTGACGTTACATTAGAAAAAAATACAAGTATTTGGTTCAATGCAACCTTAAGAGGAGATATTGAAAATATTTATGTAGGTGAGGGCTCAAATGTTCAAGATGGAAGTGTTTTACACACTGATCCAGGATATCCATTAAAGATAGGAAAAAATGTAACAGTGGGACATCTTGTTATGCTACACGGATGTTCAATAGGAGATAATAGTTTAATTGGAATAGGTGCCGTAATTTTAAATAATGCAAAAATTGGAAACAATTGTGTAATTGGAGCTAAATCATTAATAACTGAAAATAAAGAAATTCCAGATAATTCCCTAGTTGTTGGTTCACCAGGAAGAATCATTAGAAAGCTTACACAAGACGAGATTAAAGCGGTAAAAGAAAATGCAATACATTACCAAGAAAATTGGAAAAAATATTACAAACAGATAAAATAAATTTTACAAACATTAATCTAAGGAACTAACCAATATTCTTTATTGTTTATTAAATCAAATCTAGCTCTGCGATGACCTTTAGCTGCTAAATACAACCATTCAATAGATTTAATTTTACACTGAATAACAGTAAAATTTTTATAACCTTCTTCACTTTGTTCCATAGTGAATTCAAAATTGTCTAATTCTGGTTTTAAACCAGATGTTGGAAAATCAGACTTTGTTCCAGGACCATTATCAACCAAATAACATTTTCTACTAATATGACCTGTTTTAGACCAAGACTCTTTAGTAATTTCATTATTATGATTAAGAGTGCATTCTACTTTTAATCTTACTTGGATTTTTTCTTCTTTATCATAAAAAAGCATAGAGGCATTCTTGTTATTTTTTAATTTAGGAATTTTATCAGATCTAATATCACTATGAAATTGAACAAGATTATTTAATTGGTCAGATTTTCTAATTACAACAATTCTTCCATCAAAATCTTTTTGATCTCCGCAAATAAATACAGGAATTCTAAACTGTGAGCTTCTATTAGTCACTGCATCATCAAGCATTGACCAAATTTTTTTCTTTATTTCATTAAAATCTTCATAGTATGCCGGTTGCATACGTTATTACTTTCTAAATCTTCTAATTAAACTAGAAGTATCCCATCTATTTCCACCCATATCTTGAACTTCAGCATAATATTTATCTATGACTTCAGTTATAGGTAGAGGAGACTTATTTTTTTTTGCTTCTTCAAGTGCAATTTTTAAGTCTTTTCTCATCCAATCAACAGCAAAACCAAATTCAAATTTGTCATCTATCATTGTTTTAAATCTATTTTCCATCTGCCAAGATTGAGCGGCACCTTTTGATATAACTTCAATTACATCTTCCATTTTAAGCCCTGCATTCATACCAAAGTTTATTGCTTCTGATAAAGCTTGTACTAGTCCACCTATACAAATTTGATTAACCATTTTGGCCAACTGACCACTTCCAGAATTACCTAAAAGCTTCATTTTTTTACTATAACAATCAATTATGTGGCTAGCTTTATCATAATCTTTTTGATCTCCACCTATCATAACAGTTAGTGCACCATTTTCTGCACCTGCTTGTCCCCCAGAAACTGGAGCATCTAAAAAACCAAATTTATTTTTTTTTGCATAATCATATATTTCTCTTGCAATAGTTGCAGAAGCCGTGGTGTTATCGATGTAAATAGAATTTTCTTTAATTGTTTTAAAAATTCCTTTTTCACCAAAAGTTACTTCTCTTAAATCATTGTCATTACCAACGCATGTCAAAATATAATCTGCATTTTCAGCAGCTTTCGCAGGTGTTTCAGCTTTTTCACCTTTATATTGGTTAACCCATTTCTCAGCTTTTGATGTAGTACGATTATAAACAGTTACATTGTGACCAGCTTTTGATATATAACCTGCCATTGGGTATCCCATTACACCAAGACCTATGAAAGCAACATTACAAGTCATATTAAATTATGTTTAAAAGTTTAAGTTTAAAAGTAATTATTTTTGGATTTATATTTACATTTTTTTCAAGTTTTGGACAGAGTTTTTTTATAGGAATTTTTAATCCACATATAAGAAATACACTAGATATAACACATGGACAATTTGGTACAATTTATGCAACTTCAACTTTATTTAGTAGCCTATTGTTAATTTGGGTAGGAAAAAAAATAGATGATGTAAATGTTTTTAAATTTTCAATTTTTGTAATAATTCTTTTATCTTTCTCATGTTTCTTCTTTTCAAAAGTATCATCAATAACTTTATTATTTATTGGAATTTTTTTTATGAGATTTTCAGGCCAAGGTATGATGTCACATACTGCTTCGACTACTATTTCAAGATACTTTACAAAATCCAGAGGAAAAGCATTAAGCGGAGGATGGTTTGGTTTATCTACAGCTGAATTTATTTTACCAGTTTTGTTAGTTTATTTATTAACATTTATTGATTGGAGAGATTTATATGTTAGCTTTTCGTTGATAGTTATAATTCTATTGCCAACTTTTTCCTTTTTTTTAATTAAAAATTTAAATTTAGATTCAAGAGAAATAAACGATAATAAAACAAATGATGATCAAAATATAAAGCAATGGAAAAGAATAGAGGTAATTAAAGATTATAGATTTTATATAATTTGTATGAACATGTTTGCTATGCCTTCAATTGCAACAGGTGTATTTGTATATCAATCATTTATAACAAGTTCAAAAGAGTGGGGATCATATGTTATCGCACAATCATTTATGTCTTACTCAATTTTCTCAGTTATCACTTTGATTTTGTCAGGATTTTTAATTGATAAATTTACTAGTAGAAGGCTATTAATTTATATGAATATACCTCTTCTAATTTCTACATTTGTGCTTATTTATTTTGATGCACCTATAACCTCATTTATATTCTTAGGTTTAGTTGGAATTTCTAATGGATGGGCAAATGTTCTTGGATCTTCATTATGGGCTGAAATGTATGGTGTAAAATATATTGGATCAATAAAAGCTCTATCTACAGCCTTGATGGTGTTTGCTTCTGCTTTTGGCACAGCTATATTTGGTATTTTTATAGATTTTGGATTTTCAATAGAAGAAATTGCAATAGTTTCTGGAATATACATATTTTTATCTATTGTATTGCTTTTTTTTATAAGAAAAAAACTAAACCCTGTATTAATTTAGAAAAAACTTGATTTTTTTAAACTTGAGGTATAAACAGCCCACATGGCAAGAGTAACAGTTGAAGATTGTATAGATAAAGTAGATAGTCCTTACGAATTAGTCTTAGTAGCTAAAGAAAGAGCAACTCAATTAAATTCAGGTTTAGAACCAACTTTAGAAAGAGATAATGACAAAAACACCGTTATATCTCTTAGAGAAATAGCAGATGAAAAAATAAAGGTTTCAGAATTAACTGAAAGTGCAATCTATAAATTAAGGAAGCACATAGAACAAGTAGATGACAATGTAGAAGATGATGAAGATATTGGTGATGATTTTGAAAGTTTATATAAAGGAGAAATTTCTAAAAGTGGAGTTCCAATTTTACCATCAAAAAGAGCAAGAAAAATTCCAGAGAAAATTCAAGTATCAAATGAGGATTTAGCAGAACTTCAAAATACCAACGAACCTTCTGCCCCAGAACCATCCGAAAATTCTAATGATGAGGAAGAAACCGATGTTTCTTTAGATGAAATTAAAGAAGAAGAAGTACAAGCAGACCAACAGGCAGACCAAGACCCTACAAATACTTAAAAAAATAAGATAATAATCTTACATCATGAATAGAAAAGTTTCAGTAGCACCGATGATGGATTGTACCGATAAGCATGAAAGGTATTTTTTACGCTTAATAAGTAAAAATGTTCTTCTGTATACTGAAATGATTGTATCAGAAGCAATAGATAGAGGAGATAGAGAAAAACTACTTTCATTTAATTTAGAAGAAAAACCAGTGGCACTTCAATTGGGAGGTTCAACTCCTAAGTTGTTGGCAAACGCAGTAAAAATTGGAGAGGATTTTGGTTATGATGAAATCAACTTAAATTTAGGATGTCCTAGCAAAAAAGTTCAAAAAAATAAATTTGGTGCATGTTTGATTAAAGAACCAAAATTAGTTGCTGACTGTTTATTTGAAATGCAATCTAAAACCATATTACCAGTGACAGTAAAAACAAGAATAGGTTACGACCAAGTCGAAGATTATGAGCATTTGTATAATTTTATAAATATACTAAAATCTACTGGAGTTAAAACATTCATCATACATGCAAGAAAAGCAATGTTAGGAAAATTTACTCCAAAACAAAATTTAAATATTCCACCATTAAAATATGAAATGGTTTATAAATTAAAAGAAGATTTTAAAGAATTGGATATTATTATTAATGGCGGCATAACATCGACTGATCAAATAAAAAATCATATTAAAAAAGTTGATGGAGTTATGATGGGTAGAGCAATTTATCATTCGCCCTATTTATTAGCTGATATTGAAAAAGAAATTTTTAAAAATGAAAATGTACCATCAAGACAAGAAGTTATTGAAAATCTTGTAATTTATTTAAAAAATGAAATTAAAAAAGGCACTAGAGTAAACCAAGTTATGAGACATACTTTGGGTTTATTTCATGGACAAACAGGATCAAATTTTTGGAAACGATATTTAAGTGAGAATATGTGTGTAAGGGATGCGGATATTCAAAAGGTAGATCACATTTTGGATAAAGTTAAATTAAATCATGTAACCCAACCCACAGGTCAAATTGATTAATACAATTTTATCAAGCGAATATTTTTTTTATATTTTGTTGATGGTATTTACTGCTTTTCCAGTTGGTTTTTTTGCTGGGTTATTTGGTATTGGAGGTGGACTTATTACTGTTCCTTTTCTTTTTTTTATATTTGAAACTTTAAATATTGAAGTTAATTATATAATGCATTTAGCTGTAGGAACTTCTTTTGCAATAATTATTCCAACATCTATTGTATCTGTTTTAACTCACAACAAGCATAAATCAGTAGAAATAAGTATAATTAAAAATTATGGATTATTTGTAATTATTGGAGTTCTATCTGGAACATATTTAGCATCAATATTGAATACAAAGTCACTTTTATTGTTCTTTTCAATAGTAGTATATTGTTTAGGTGCCTACCTTTTGAATTTAAAGGATAGAACTAAAAGATTTAAGTCAAATTTTAAACTATTACCTAGAATTATTTTAGGTTTTTTATCAGGATTTATTTCAGCTCCTATGGGAATCGGAGGCGCTGTAATGAACGTGCCAATCTTAAGATATTTTGGCTATTCTATCAATAAAGCCATTGGTAGTGCTGCTGCTATAGGTTCAATTATTGCTATATTTGGAGCATTAGGCTTTTTGATTTCAGGGTCTTTTTTAAAAGTTGACCTACCTTTTAGTGTTGGTTTTATAAATATTCCTGCATTTTTAATATTTATTCCAATAACAACTATAATGGCTAGAGTAGGAGCAAATACAGTGCATAAAATTGACAAGGGCAATGTACAAAGAATGTTTGGAATTTTTTTGTATATTGTTGGAACTATATTTATTTATAGATATTTAAGTATTTAAGTTTAATTAGATTTTTTGATCATACTCACCAATTTTACCAGTATCTTTAAGCATTTTATCTATAAAATAAAAAATTTCTTTTTTTCTATTATCTGATTCCGGACTTTCTGTTACAACCACTAACGATGGTTTATTTGATGATGCTCTTATTAATCCCCACGATCCATCTTCTAAAGTAAATCTAATGCCATTAACTGTTAAAATATCAATTATATTTAAACCGTCTATTTTAATATTATTTTTCTTTATTTCATTTACTTTGGCAATTAATTGAACAATTACATCATATTTTTCATCATCCTTACAATAAGGACTCATCGTTGGACTTTGATATGTTATAGGCAAATTTTTTACAAGTTCACTAATAGTTTTATCTTCATTATTAAGTAAATGACATACTTGTATAGCTGAATTTATTCCATCATCGTATCCCAATCCTAAAGGTTTATTGAAGAAAAAATGTCCACTTTTTTCAAATCCTGCTATTGCTTTTTCTTCATTTACTTTCCTTTTAATATATGAATGTCCAGTTTTCCAATAAATAGTTTCACATTTATTTTTTTTTAAAATTTTATCATTTTGAAATAAACCTGTTGATTTTACATCAACAATAAATTTAGAATTATTATTGTCATTTGATATATTTCTTGCCATTAGAAGACCTATCTTGTCAGCAAATATTTCATTTCCTTTATCATCAATTACACCAACTCTATCCCCATCTCCATCAAACCCAAAACCCACATTTGCATTATTTTCTTTTACACATTTAGCAATTTCGTGAAGCATTTTCATATCTTCGGGGTTTGGATTATATTTAGGAAAAGTATAATCTAGGTTACAATCTAGCTCTATTACCTCGCAGCCAATCTTTCTTAATATTTCAGGTGCAAATATTCCTGCCGTTCCATTTCCACAAGCAACTACTGCTTTAATTTTTTTATTTATCTTATTTTTTGTTAAATAACTTATGTATTTTTCTTTGTAATTATCTATTTTTTTATAATTACCTTTTCCTTCAACAAATTTTTTGTTTAATACAATATCTTTTAAATCTGTCATTTCCTCAATACAATGTGTTAAACCTTTATCAATTCCCATTTTAATTCCAGTCCAACCATTTTCATTATGACTTGCAGTTATCATTGCTACGGCATCTGTGTTTAAATCAAATTGAGAGTAATAGGCTGTTGGTGACAAACAAAGACCTATATCTTCAACATTGCATCCTGTAGAAATAAGACCTTCTATGAAATTTTTTTTTACCTCTTCACTATATGACCTATAATCATGACCCACTGAAACTCTCGGATTTTTATTTTTTTTGATTACCTGTGTTCCAAACCCTTTTCCTACCAGTTTTATACCCTCTGAATTTATACTTTCAGGGTATAACCATCTTGCATCATATTCTCTGAACCCTAAGGGGCTAATTATTATTGAATTATCCATGTGAATATATGTACATTTTTTTTCTTTTTTTATTGATAATTTTTTTATAAGTTCTATAAATGTTCTGTTGATTTATTGTTTATATTGTATATTAAAGAAATCAACATACAACATCTAGTTGTTTTACATAAAACGATAAAAAGGGAGTTAAATGAATAAATTGTTGTCTCAGGCAATAAAGAAAGCTGTCTCTGAATTTTCACCTGAAGTGAATCAAGAAATTAAAGATAAAAGACCTGATTTATTCTCGTTGAATAACGATACTGAACTATTTCAGAATTCAAAAGGTATAACAATTAAAATTGATCGAAGCAGAGATTCAAATTTAACCGATTTTGGTAAAGCAACCTTAAGCGACAGGTATTTAGGAGAAAATGAATCTTTCCAAGATTTATTTGCAAGAGTTTCAAGTTTTTATGCTGATGACAATTTGCATGCACAAAGACTTTATAATTATATTAGCAATTTATGGTTTATGCCCGCTACTCCAGTTTTATCAAATGGAGGAACTACAAGAGGTTTGCCTATTTCTTGTTTTCTTAATGAAGCAAGTGATAGTTTAAATGGTATTCTAGATTTATGGAGTGAAAATGTTTGGCTAGCTGCTCGGGGCGGAGGCATAGGTAGTTATTGGGGTAATCTTAGATCTATAGGTGAAAAAATAGGAAGAGTTGGAAAAACTTCAGGAATAATTCCATTTATTAAAGTTATGGATTCATTAACCATGGCAATTAGTCAAGGATCATTAAGAAGAGGTTCTGCAGCATGCTATCTTCCAATAGATCATCCAGAGATTGAAGAGTTTATAGAAATGAGAAGACCAACAGGTGGAGATCCAAATAGAAAATCACTTAATTTACATCACGGTGTTTTAGTTTCCGATGCATTTATGAGAGCTGTAGAAATGGATGAGCAATGGGCATTAAAGAGTCCAAAAAATAATATTGTACAAGCAACTGTTTCTGCAAGAAACTTATGGATTAGATTGCTTACAGCAAGAGTTGAAACTGGAGAACCTTATATTATTTTTATTGATACAGTTAATAGAATGATACCTCAACATCATAAGCTTGCTGGTTTAACGGTTAAAACATCGAACTTATGTAGTGAAATAACCCTACCTACAGGAATAGATAAAGATGGTAAAGATAGAACTGCAGTTTGTTGTCTTTCATCTTTAAATGTAGAAAAATATGATGAATGGAAAGATGATGAAAACTTTATTGGTGATGTTATGAGATTTTTAGATAATGTTTTAACAGATTTTATAGAAAATGCTCCTGAACAATTTAGCGATGCAACTTATTCAGCTTTAAGAGAGAGAAGTGTTGGATTGGGAGTTATGGGTTTACATTCTTATTTTCAAAAAAAAATGATACCTCTAGAATCAGTAATGAGCAAAGTCTGGAATAAAAAGATTTTTGAACATATCCAAAAAGATGTAGATAAAGCATCAAAAGATTTAGCAGAAGAAAGAGGACCTTGTCCTGATGCAGAAGAATATGGAATCAAAGAGAGATTTTCTAATAAAACTGCAATTGCGCCAACTGCATCGATTTCAATTATATGTGGCGGAACATCGCCAGGGGTTGAGCCCATAGCTGCAAATAGTTACACTCACAAGACATTGTCAGGGTCTTTCAATGTTAGAAACAAATATTTAAAAAAACTACTAGAAAAAAACAATAAAGATAATGACGAAATTTGGTCTAGTATTACAACAAATCAAGGCTCTGTTTCACACTTAGATTTTTTAACTAAAGAAGAAAAAGATGTATTTAAAACTGCTTTTGAATTGGATCAAAGATGGCTTGTAGATTTGAGCGCTGATAGAACTCCACACGTTTCTCAGGCTCAGTCAATTAACCTATTTTTGCCTGCTGATGTACATAAAAGAGATCTTCATCAAATACACTTTCAAGCATGGAAAAAAGGATTGAAAAGTCTTTATTATTGTAGATCAAAATCTATTCAAAGGGCTGAAAACGTCAACGATGCAAGCTCAACAGATGTAAATAAAAATGTATATAAATCAAAACAGTTAGAGGATGAGGAAACAAAATATGAGGAGTGTTTATCATGTCAGTAGTAAAAAAAGTAAAAACAGAAATTATTGAATCAAATAAGATGGGATTGTTAGTAGAAAATCCTGTGTACAAACCTTTTAGGTATCCATGGTGTTATGATGCATGGTTAACACAACAAAGAATACATTGGCTACCTGAAGAAGTTCCTTTAGGAGACGATGTAAGGGATTGGCAAAAAAATTTATCTCAAGCAGAAAAAAATTTGCTAACTCAAATTTTTAGATTTTTTACTCAAGCAGATGTAGAAGTAAATAATTGTTATCTTAGACATTATACAACAGTATTTAAACCCACAGAAGTTTTAATGATGATGACAGCATTTGCATCAATGGAGACAGTTCATATAGCTGCATACTCACACTTACTTGATACTATAGGAATGCCTGAGTCAGAATATTCAGCTTTTATGAAATATAAAGAGATGAAAGACAAATATGATTACATGCAAGGTTTTAATGTAAATTCAAAAGAAGATATAGCAAAAACAGTCGCTGTTTTTAGTGCATTCACCGAAGGACTACAGTTGTTTGCTAGCTTTGCAATATTACTTAACTTTCCAAGACATAATAAAATGAAAGGCATGGGTCAGATTGTTACGTGGTCAGTAAGAGATGAAACTTTGCACTGCAATTCTATGATTAAATTATTTAAAGAATTTATAAAAGAGAATCCACAAATTTGGACTCCACAACTTAAAAAAGAACTTTATGAAGCTTGTAGAACTATAATTGAACACGAAGATGCATTTATTGATTTAGCTTTTGAAATGGGGCCAATGGAAGGACTTACTGCTCAAGAAGTTAAAGACTACATAAGATATATTGGCAATAGAAGACTTTCTCAACTTGGATTGGAACCAATATATAAAATAGATAAAAATCCATTAACTTGGTTAGATACGATGCTTAATGCTGTGGAACACATGAACTTCTTTGAGGGTCGTGCTACAGAATATTCAAAAGCATCAACCCAAGGAACTTGGACAGAAGCTTTCTCCTAAAATTGAAATCTAAAAATATTAAAATTGGATCTAATAAAAGTTTTGGGATAGTTTTTTTTGTTGTATTTTTAATTATTGGCTTATGGCCAATTTTAAATGGAAATGAAATAAAAATTTGGTCAATAATAATATCTTTAATTTTCCTTATATTAGGTATAAATAATTCAAAAATCCTCACACCTTTAAACAAACTTTGGTTTAGATTTGGTATTTTTTTAGGAAACTTTATCGCTCCTATTATAATGGGAATTATTTTCTTTTTTGTAGTTACTCCTACAGGATTAATTATGAGATTGTTAGGAAAGGATTTAATAAAATTAAAAAAAAATAACGATAAAAGTTATTGGATTGAAAAAAAAAATATAAAGTCTAGTATGAGAAACCAGTTTTAAAATGGAATTTATAAGAGAATTTTGGGAATTTTTAAAAGTTAGAAAAAAATATTGGTTGTTACCAATTATAATAGTCCTTGTTATATTTGGAGGTCTAATAGTTTTGAGCCAAGGTACTGCAGTAGCACCATTCATATATACTATATTTTAGTGACAAAGATTTTAGGAATTTCAGCTTTTTATCATGATAGTGCAGCAACAATAGTTGAAAATGGTAAAATTATTGCAGCAGCTCAAGAAGAAAGATTTACAAGAATAAAGCACGACTCAGGATATCCATTTAATGCAATTCAGTTTGTTTTAAATTTTGCTAATATAAAATTATCAGAAATAGACAATATTATATTTTTTGAAAAACCATTTCTTAAATTTGAAAGACTTTTGGAAACTTATGTAGCCATGGCGCCAAGAGGTTTCTTACAATTTTCTAAAGCCATGCCTACATGGTTAAGAGAAAAATTGTTCCAAAAAAAAATGTTGTTTAATTTATTAAAACAGCATGATGAAAATTTTAATAATCAAAAAAAAATTTTCTTTTCCGAGCATCATTTGAGCCATGCTGCCAGCGCTTTTTTTCCATCTCCGTTTAAAGAAGCAATTGTACTTACGGCAGATGGCGTGGGAGAGTGGGCAACAACTACAGTTGCAATAGGAAATAAAAATAATTTAGAAATAAAAAAAGAGATACATTTTCCACATTCTCTTGGTCTTCTTTACTCATCATTCACTTATTACACAGGTTTTAAAGTTAATAGTGGCGAATATAAATTAATGGGTTTGGCACCCTATGGAGAACCTAAATATGTTGATTTGATTAAAAATAACTTAATTAATATAAAAGATGATGGTTCATTCAGATTAGATCAAAATTTTTTTAGCTATACAACTGGTTTTACAATGACAAATGAAAAATTTCACAGTTTGTTTGGACAAAATCCTAGAGACAGTAAAAAAGAAAAAATAACTCAATTTCATATGGATATTGCATCTTCAATTCAAAAAGTAACAGAAGAAATTATGATTAAAATCTGCAAATCATTGAAAGATGAATATAAAATTTCAAATTTATGTTTAGCAGGTGGAGTTGCTTTAAATTGTGTTGCAAATGGCAAAATATTAAAAGAGAAAATTTTTGATAATATTTGGATACAACCAGCGGCTGGAGATGCTGGAGGATCTCTAGGCTCCGCCTTGGCTTATTGGTATATTGAATTAAATAAAGAAAGAAATAACGAAACTAAGGATGAGATGAAAGGTTCTTATTTAGGACCAATGTATTCAAATGAAGAAATTCAAAACTCATTACAAAATTTAGGAGCAAAATTCGAAGTTTTGTCTGAAGAAGATTTATTAAACAAAACCTCAGATGATCTTGCCAATGGTCATGCTATTGGATGGTTTCAAGGAAGAATGGAGTTTGGTCCTAGAGCTTTAGGTGCAAGATCTATTATTGGTGATCCAAGGTCTTCAAACATGCAAAAAAATTTAAATTTAAAGGTTAAATATAGAGAAAGTTTTAGACCTTTTGCACCTTCTGTTTTAAGCGAAGATGTTGATAGTTGGTTTGAGCTTAATACTGATAGCCCATATATGCTATTAGTTGCAGATATTAAAAAAGAAAAACAAAATCAAATGACAGAAGAAGAAAAAAAACTTTTTGGAATTGATAAATTAAATATAAAAAGATCAGAAATTCCAGCAGTAACTCATGTAGATTATTCTGCTAGAATTCAAACTGTACATGAGCAAACAAATAAAAAATATTATGATTTAATTAAAAAGTTTAAAGAAAAAACAAATTGTTCAGTAATTGTTAACACTTCATTTAATGTTAGAGGCGAACCCATAGTCAATACACCAAAGGATGCTTTTAATTGTTTTATGGGCACAGAATTAGATAATCTAGCTATTGGTAATTGTTATTTAGTAAAATCCGATCAAGATATATCTTTGAAAAAAGAATACTCAGATAAATTTGAATTAGATTAATAAGTATTATTTTTTAATGATAGTTTTTACAACTAAATCACTTATAAAGTCACTTCCTTTTTCATTATAATGTTTATCACCACAAGTCCATGAAAAATAAGGAATTTTATAATTATTATTATCAATTATTTTTTTTGCATCATAAATGGGATTTACAAAAGAATAATCAGACCATATTTCTTCAAAAAAAGGTATTAAATTATATTTAATAAACAATTCTTCTTCATTAAGTTTTTCATTTTCTAAAAAAAAGTATGGTTGTAAGTTTAGTATAACATAAAATTTTACTTTCGGATCTATAGTGTTGGAAAATTCTTTTTTTAAGTATTTGTAAATTATTTTATTTTTTTCAAAGTAATCAATGTAAAAACTTTTTTTTTCGAAGTTTGTTTTTTTTTTAACAACTTCTTTATTTTTTAAAAAATCTCTTAAAAATAAATATATTTTATAAGAGTTATAATTTTTAAAATATATTGAATATTCTCTTTTAAGTTTTTTAAATTTAGAATTATAATTTTCCATCCAAACTAAATCTTTAGGAATTTCAACCACAATATTATTAATTACATCAAATCTTCTATGATATGATGTGCCACTTCCATTGATACTATTATTTAAAAAATCATTAGGATGTATAAATAAAAATAAATAATCAACATCAAATTTTTTTATAAGTTTTTCATATATATTTTTTTGATCAGCTAAACCCGTGCTTCTTGCAGAAAAATTTAAAATTTCATAATCTTTTAGTTTTTTAGCTATCAGAGAGCCAACATCTTTACCATCGGATAATTCAATATTTTCGATCATAGAATCACCTAGTAAAGCAATACGTTTTTTTGTTTTTAATAAACTTACATCATTAATTCCTCTCATTCCAAAATTATTGTAGGTAATGTTGCTTACCCAACAACCTTTTGATTCAATTTTTTTAAAAGTTATGTTTTTAGGGTGCCATACAGTATAATCTTTATGAGCATATTGAGTTACCCAACTTGGTAAACCAGCACCTATTAAATTAAATTTAATAAAAAAAAATGAAACTATTTCTATTAGCAATAATGTTATAAAAAAGATTATGAATAATTTTTTAAAAAACGAAATAATGCTTTTCATTAAAGTTTGTATATAAGATATTTACTTTTTGTAAATCTACAAAAAAAATGAATAGTTTAATTAATGACAATGTTTATGTTGCTGGTTGTTATAATGGATCAGGTATAGGTGTAGGGACTTTGTTTGGAGAACAAATAGCTTTAATGCCAGCGAACCAATAATCAGATGAAATCAAAGTAATACAATATAGAAAAAGGCCGATTTGGCTACCTCCAAAGCCATTTTTAAATATTGGTATATATAGTAGATTGGCATATGAAAGATTTAAAGCTAAATCAGAAATATAAAAAATATTTTCGAAAAAGCAGCATAAAAAAAAAAGAATTAGGTAATCTTTTTTTAGAGGAAATACAAAAAAAGAATCCAAAATCTTTCTTAGAAATAGGCATTTTTCATGGAGTTACAGCCAGAAACATATGTGAATTGATGTATAAAAATCATGGAAAAGAATTTAAATATATTGGAATTGATTTATTTGATCAAAAATCCACTTATGAAGATGAAGTAGAGCCAGCATTTACTTTCAATAATCCATTAAAGAATTTTTACTTTAAGTATATAAAAAGGCAAAATCCCTATAGTGAAATAGCAGTAAATGATTTGTTAATGAAATTTAAAGAAAATATAAAAATAATCAAAGGTGATACTAATAAAATTTTAAAAGAATTAAATCTGCAAAATATTGAGTATATATTCATAGATGGAGGTCATAACTATAATACAGTAAAAAACGATTTATTTTATTCAAAGAAATTTATTTCAGAAAATGGCATTATATTGTGTGATGATTATGACTTATCTTATGCTCCAGGGGTTAAACAAGCAATTGATGAATTTGTAAAAGAAAATAATTGTAAGTTTGAATTAATTTTGGATAGATTTGCAAAAATTGAGTTATAATTACCTTTGATTTAACAACATTACTTTTCTATGCTCAGGTCCGCTATATTTTGAAAGTGGTCTAATTAGTTTGTTAGCGGCATGTTGTTCCATTATATGTGCTGCCCATCCAGTTATTCTAGATATAACGAATATAGGTGTAAAAAAATCAGTATCAAAATCCATTAAATGGTAAGTAGGTCCAGTAGGATAATCAACGTTAGGATGAATGTTCTTTCTTTCTATCATAACCTTTTTAACTGTGTCATATATTTTAATAAATTTTTTATCTTTTTTTATTGCAGAAACTTTTTTAAAGTATTTTTCCATAGTTGGAACTCTTGAGTCTCCTTTTTTATAAACTCTATGACCAAAACCCATCACTACTTCTTTTTTATCAAGTGCTTTATTTATCCATTTTAATGCATTCTCAGGTTTTTTAATTTTACTCATCATATGCATCACTTCTTCATTTGCACCACCGTGCAAAGGACCTTTCAAACTAGCTATTGCACCTGTAATTGCTCCATGAATATCAGATAAGCTACTTGTTATAGTTCTTGCTGTAAATGTTGAGACATTAAAACTATGTTCAGCATAAAGAATTAAAGAAACGTCAAAAGCTTTTACAATATCTTTATTTGGAACTTTTCCAAAACACATATAAAAGAAATTTTCAGAAAAAGATAAACCTTTCTTAGGTGGAATTACATTTTTTCCTTTTCTAGCTCTAAAGAATGCTGCAATAGCAGTAGGAGTTTTTGCAAATATTCTAATTGCTTTTCTCATATTAGCTTTTGGAGAGTTGTCTGTTGTTTCTTTGTCTTCTAAACCTAAAACACTTACAATGGTTCTGGCAACATCCATTGGATGAGATTTTTTAGGCATATGTTTCACAATTTCTCTTAAATTAATTGTTATATTTCTATTTTCTTCCAATAATTTTTTAAATTTTTTTAAATCTTTCTTTTTAGGAAGGTCACCATTTAAAACTAAATACGCAACTTCTTCAAAATTACATTTTTCACAAAGATCCTGAACAGCATAACCTCTGTATGTTAATGAATTTATATCAGGCATTACTTGTGATATTGTTGTTTCATCAACAACTATACCTAATAAACCTTTTTTTATTTCATCACTCATTATTCATGACCTTCTGTATTAAAATTATATATTCTTTCATCTAAAGAATTATATTTTTCATAATCAACTAAATCATATAATCTTTTTCTAGTTTGCATTTTATCTATAATATTATTTTGATGTCCATCCTCAAAAATAGCACGCAATCCATCTTCTACATTTTTCATTGCTAATCTTTGTGTTGTAACTGGATATATGACAACATTAAAACCAATATCTTCAAGTTTTTTAAAATTTAAAAGTTTGGATTTTCCAAATTCAGTCATATTGGCCAATAAGTAGGAGTTTAATTTTTTCCTAACAATTTCAAATTCTTTTTCATCTTTTAAAGCTTCAGGAAAAATAATTTCAGCACCTGCATCGATGTAAGATTTACACCTATCAATCATTTTATCTAATCCTTCGACATTTCTAGCATCAGATCTTGCAATAATTTTAAAATTTTTGTCTTTTCTAGCTCTTACACATTCCTTTATTTTTTTTACCATTTTTTTAGCTGAAATTAATTCTTTATTATCTAAATGACCACATCTTTTCTGATCAATTTGATCTTCGATGTGAACTGCTGATACACCAACTTTTTCAAAAGTTTTTATAGTTTTTTTGCATGATTTAAATCCAGTATCAATATCCACTATTGTTGGAAGATTCGTAACCCTTGCTATTTGCATTGATCTATTACTTACATCTTTTAAGGAAGTTAATCCTATGTCAGGATAACCTAAATCATTAGACATTACTCCACCGGAAACATATACGGCATCATAACCAATTTTTTCAATTAATTTTGCCGTTAAAGGGTTGTAAGCACCAGGCACTCTTAAAATTTTATTTTTCTTTAATTTTTTTACAAAATCTAATCTTTTTTCTTTAGTTTTTTTTTTAACAAAATGCATTAAAAAATTCCTTTTTTATTATTTCTTTTTAATTTTGAATTGCTGACAACAATATTTATCTTATGTAACTGTCCTGACTTAATTTTTTTAAGTTTTTCTACAAAATTTAAAAACCTATTACTTTCTTTCAATGAAATAATATTTCTTGTTAATGTCAAGAATTTATTAATATAATCAACTCTTTTAAAAGGTCTATTACCAAATGGATGGGCATCTGCTTTATCTAAACTTTCTGAAATTTTTTTTTTATTTTTTAATGTAACAATTACTTTAGCGCCAAATGATTTATTTTTTGGATTTGAATCATGATATTTTTTGGTCCATTTTTTATCTTCATGCGTTTTAATAGAACGCCAAATCTTTATTGTACTTTTACGATTAGCTCTTGATTTTGTATAAGATTTTATATGATGCCACTTGCCATCTTCTAGAGCTACTGCAAATATATACATTATTGAGTGATCTAATGTTTCTCTACTTGCATTAGGATCCATTTTTTGTGGATCGTTAGAACCAGTTCCAATTACATAATGTGTATGATGACTGGTATAAATATCTATATTTTTAATTTGATTTAAGTCTTTAATTTTTTTATTTAATTTTTTTGCTATGTCAATTAATGCTTGTGCCTGATATTCAGCAGAGTATTCTTTTGTATAAGTTTCGAGAATAGCTTTCTTTTGCTCTTTTTTTTTTGGTAATGGAATTTTATATAATGCTTTTTTACCATCAAGTATTCTTGCTATTATACTATCTTCACCTTCATAAATTGGACTTGGCGCACCTTCTCCTCTCATTGCACGGTCTACAGCTTCTATAGCTAATTTTCCTGCGTGTGCTGGCGCGTAAGCTTTCCAACTTGAAATTTCACCTTTTCTAGATTGCCTTGTAGAAATTGTTGTGTGAAGAGCTTGCTGTATTGATTGGTAAATTGTTTCTGTATTTAGTTTTAACATAGATCCTATTCCTGCAGCAACACTTGGTCCTAAATGGGCAATATGATCTATTTTATGTTTATGCAAACAAATTCCTTTTACTAAATTTACCTGAATTTCATAGGCTGTTATAATACCTCTTAATAAATCTAAGCCACTCCTTCCTTTTTGTTCAGCAACAGCTATTAGAGAAGGAATGTTGTCACCCGGATGACTATAATCAGCAGCTAAAAAAGTATCATGAAAATCAAGCTCTCTTACAGCTGTACCATTTGACCAAGCGGCCCATTCGCAATCAAATTTAAACTTTGTGTTAATACCAAATATTGTTGCTCCTTTTTTTCTAGCATGTTTTATGGCCATTTCTCTTGCAGAAATTACTGGTTTTCTATTTAAGGATGCTATTGCAACAGAAGCATTATCTATAATTCTATTTATTGCCATTTCTATAGATTTCATATTTAATTTAGCATTATCACTTGCAACTTCGGCAATCTTCCAAGCAAGTTGTTTTTTTTTAGGTAAATTTACTTTAGAGGGGTAAACTTTTACTTTATGTAAAATCAAATTGTCTCCTTAAATAATTGTTTATACTAATAATAAATTATTTTTGCATTACAATCAAAATGGCAGTAACTAAAAGTAAAAATGCCAAAAAATACTCTATTATAGCTTTTATTTTATTGTTCTTTACCAAATTTCTAATTGCAGATCCAAAGGCAGCCCAGGGCGATATTGATAAAGGACATATAATTAACGCTGTAGTTGCTATAAAAAATATTGATATAATTAAATTACCATCTTTAGGTAAAAAACCCGAAGCTGCCATTGTAGAAATTGTCCAAGCTTTAGGATTTACAATTTGAAATAACGCAGCTTCATAAAATTTTAATGGTCTTGAATCATCTTCTTTAATTTTGCTAAAAGAACCAATAATTTTGAAACCTAGATATAATAAATATATTGAACAAAGTATTTTAAGTATATTTTGTATTTCTGGAAAAATTTGAAAAATTTTTCCTAATCCAAGGCATACTAAGATTAACTGTAAAATATGACCTATGGTAATTCCAGATATATGAGGAATGGTTCTTGAAAAGCCAAATTTTAAACCAGAAGTCAAAACCATTGCATTATTTGGACCTGGAGTAACATACATTACAAAATAATAACTAATTAGTGCAATTAAAACATTTAAATCAATCATTTATATATTTTGATATTATTTTTTCTAGACCTACAAAATTTTTAATTAAATGATTATGATAAATTTGATTTACTTTTTTTTCAGTATACCCATCTTGCAAAAGGATCATGGGAATTCCTGCGGCCTTTGCAGCTTCAGCATCATTTTCACTGTCACCAATCATTAAACTTTTTTCAACATCTCCATTCATTATTTCTATAGTGCTTGTTAAATGTCTTGGATCTGGTTTACAATAATCAAAAGTATTTCCACCTGATACATATTCAAAAAAATCATAAATTTTTATTTTTTTTAGAAAATCAATTGCTAATTTTTCTTGTTTGTTTGTACAAACACCCATAGAAATGTTATTTGATTTTGACCATTTTAAAAAATCATATACGCCATCTATAAGTTTACTTTCGACAACTATATTGTTTCCATAAAAATCAAGAAATTCTTTTACCATTTCATTTTTAATCTTCTCATCAGTAATTTTTGATAATTCTTTTCTAGCGCTACTCCAAAGTGATCTTCCAATCATTACGGCAGCCCCTTTTCCAACAAATTTTCTTAATTCTTCAAGACTCTTAGAATTATAACCAAATTTCTTCATAACGTGATTATGTGCAATCATAAGATCAGGAGCTGTGTCAGCCAAAGTTCCGTCAAGATCAAATAAAATTGTTAATTTTTGAGTCATATTTAAAAGTATTATTAGGAAATAATTTGTGAGTTAAAGATCATTATTAGTTCAATATAAGAAATTTTAGTAAATGAAACAAATAAATATACAAAATAATTTAAGAAAAAAATTTATAAAAAAGGGTGTAAAAATGATTGCACCAGATACAGTCTTTTTTTCTAAAGATACAAAAATTGGAAAAAATGTATCTATTGAACCTTTTGTAGTTATAGGAAAAAAAGTTAAGATTTATAATAATGTAATAATTCATTCATTTACACACTTAGAAAATACCAAAATTGAAAATAATGTTAGCGTTGGACCTTATGCAAGATTAAGACCAGGATCTGTTTTGAAATCAGGCTCAAGAGTTGGAAATTTTGTTGAAGTTAAAAAAAGTACTATAGGAAAAGATTCCAAAGTAAATCATTTATCATATGTTGGGGACACTAATTTAGGAAAAAAAGTGAATATAGGAGCAGGAACAATTACTTGTAATTATGATGGAATTAAAAAAAATAAAACTAAAATTGAAGATAAGGTTTTTATCGGTTCTAACTCTTCGTTAGTTGCGCCATTAACTATTAAAGAAAGTAGTGTAGTTGGCGCTGGATCAGTTATTACAAAAAATGTTAATAAAAAATCTTTGGCTTTAACGAGAACTTCGCAAATTGAAATTAAAAATTATAAAAGAAAAAAATAATGTGTGGAATAGTTGGAATAACAAGTAACAAACCTGTTTCTGTATCAATAATTAATTCACTAAGAAAATTAGAATATAGAGGCTACGACTCAGCTGGGATAGCAACATTATCGAATGGTTTTATAAATGAGGTTAAATCAGAAGGAAGGGTAGAAAAATTAGAAAAAAATATTGATACAAAAAACATGATAGGATCTGTAGGAATAGGCCATGTAAGATGGGCTACTCATGGTGTTCCAAATAAAATAAATGCACATCCACATTCATCAGAGTCAGTATCTGTAGTTCATAATGGTATTATAGAGAATTCGACAAATTTAAAAAAAAATTTGGTCTCTATAGGACATAAGTTTAAATCTCAAACTGACACTGAAGTAATAGTACATCTAATTACAGAGTTATTAAAAAAAAATGATTTAAAAGAATCAATTTTAAAAATGTTAAATCAACTAGAAGGTAGTTTTGCTTTAGCAATTATATTTAAAGATCATCCAGATTTGATCGTGGGTGCGAGAAGAGGTTCGCCATTAGCAGTTGGATATGGACCAAATGAAAATTATTTAGGTTCTGACTCATATGCTTTAAAATCTATGACCAATAAAATATCATATTTAGATGATGGAGATTTTTGTATTGTTAAAAAAAATCATGTTGAATTTTTTGATAACAATGGAATTAAATTAAACAAAAAAGTTTTAAAATTGTCTTCGAATGAAGAAAATTATGGTAAGGGTGATTATAAGCATTATATGGCCAAAGAAATTGATGAACAGCCAATAACAATAAAAAATTGCATTAAAGAATATATTGACAATATAAACAATGATATAAATATCTATAATTTTCCATGGAAGATAAATGATATTTCATCTGTAACTTTAATAGGATGTGGAACTGCCTATCATTCTTGTTTAATGGCAAAGTATTGGATAGAAGAATTAAGCTCTTTAGATGTTAATATTGATATTGCATCTGAGTTTAGATATCGAAAAAATAGATTTAAAAAAGACAATCTTTACATTTTTGTTTCTCAATCTGGAGAAACAGCAGATACTTATGCTGCTTTAGATATATGTAATAAAAATAAGATGAAAACAGCCAGCATTGTTAATGTCATTGAAAGTTCAATAGCAAGGGACTCAAATTTTGTTTTACCAATTCATTGTGGTCCTGAAGTTGGCGTAGCATCAACTAAAGCATTTATAGGTCAAATGCTTGTTTTATATATATTAATTTTAAAAATTTCTTATTTAAGAAAAGAAATTGATAAAAATTTATATATTAAAAAAATTAAAGCCCTAAAAGAACTACCGGAACTAGTAGAAAAAACACTTTTAACTGAAAGTAAAATACAATCTATTTCAGGAACTTTTACAGAAGCAAAAGGTTCAATGTTTTTGGGAAGAGGATTTTCTTATTCAATAGCTTTAGAAGGAGCATTAAAATTAAAAGAACTTTCTTATGTTCATGCTGAAGGTTATCCAGCAGGTGAAATGAAGCATGGTCCTTTAGCCTTAATAGAAGATGGTATACCAGTTGTTGTGCTAGCTCCTAGAGATGAGTATTACAAAAAAACCATTTCTAATATGCAAGAAGTTATAGCAAGAGGAGCTAAAGTTTTACTTATAACAAACAAAAGCAAAGAAGAAATTTTTTCTGAAAATATATGGGAAAAAATTGAAGTAGAAAATACGTCTAATGATCTTTTCCCATTTTTAATAACAATACCAATTCAAAAATTAGCCTATTATGCTGCACTAAAAAAAGGTTATGATATAGATAAACCTAGAAATTTGGCAAAATCAGTCACTGTTGAATAATTGTAAAACTTTGATAGAACACCCTTGGGTTGAATTATGAAAAAATGGAAATTAAATAGTTGGAGAAATTATCCGGTAAAACACATTCCTACATATGAGGATGAAAAAGAACTTAATATGGTTCTTAACAAAATTAGAAATTTTCCTCCTTTAGTATTTGCTGGAGAAACTAGACATTTAAAACAACAACTTGCAGATGTTGTTGATGGTAAAGCTTTTTTATTACAAGGTGGAGATTGCGCAGAAAGTTTTGTTGAATTTAATCCAGACAATATAAGAGATTATTTTAAAGTTATTTTACAGATGTCTTTGGTTTTAACTTATTCTGCATCTTTGCCTGTTGTAAAACTTGGAAGGATTGCTGGACAATTTTCTAAACCTAGAAGTGCTCCTACTGAAAAGCAAGGTGATAAAGAGTTGCCAAGTTATTTAGGCGACAATATAAATGGGATAGAGTTTAATGAAAAATCAAGAAAACCTGATCCAAAAAGGTTGTTTAAAGCATATTCACAAGCAGCTTCTACTTTAAATTTAATAAGAGCTTTTTGTCATGGAGGATTTGCAGACTTAAAGAAAGTACATCTTTGGAATTTAGGCTACATAAAAAAAAGTCCACAGGCAAAAAAGTTTAAAGAATTAGAAGATAAAATTGCAGATGCATTAGCATTCATGGACGCATGTGGAATAAATTCTGATTTTAACAGAAGATTAAAGACAGTAAATTTTTGGACTTCACATGAAGCATTATTGCTTCCATTCGAAGAGAGCATGACAAGAGTTGATTCTACAACAGGAGAATATCATGATACCTCGGCTCATTTTGTTTGGATTGGAGATAGAACTAGACAAATAGATGGAGGACATGTTGAATTTTGCAGAGGAATCGAAAATCCAATAGGAATTAAATGTGGACCAACATCTAAGCCAGATGAAATTGTCAAGATATGTAACGTATTAAATCCAAATAATGAAAAAGGAAAAATAACTTTAATTTCAAGATTTGGTCATGAGAACGTTGAAAAATTTTTACCTAAATTAATTAGAGCAGTAAAAAAAGAAGGTTTAAATGTTATTTGGTCATGTGACCCTATGCATGGGAATACAATTAAATCTACTACTGGATTTAAAACAAGACCGTTTAACAATGTTTTAAAAGAGGTAAAAAATGTTTTTGCTGTTCATCAAAACGAAGGATCTTATGCAGGTGGGTTACACATTGAAATGACAGGTCAAAATGTAACTGAATGTACTGGTGGAACTCAAAAAATTTCTGACCAAGATTTATCAAGTAGATATCGTACGCATTGCGATCCAAGATTAAACGCTAATCAAGCTTTAGAACTTGCATTTTTAATTTCTGATGAGATTAAAAAGAATTCTATTTATGCAAGAAGCGGCATTAGAGCTGTATCTTAAGCTTTATAAAAGAAATCCTATAAAGTATATTTGATTTATGGAAGTAAAAGAAAAAACTATATTTATAAAAGATTGGATATTGGATTATGTAAACTCAATGCCAAAAAAGGCACAATCATTAGTAATTGGAATATCTGGAGGAATAGATTCATCCGTAACTAGTACTTTGTGTGCAATGACAGGTATAAAGACTATAGTTTTATCAATGCCAATTAAGCAAATTTCTTCACAACATGACTTAAGTATTAAACATAAAGAATGGCTTCAAAAAAAATATAAAAACGTTGAAACAAATTTGATTGAACTTGAAGATGTGTTTAAATCTTTTGAATCAAAACTATCTAATTTTGATAGTGAACATGGAATGGCTAATTCTAGAGCCAGAATAAGAATGACAACTCTTTATCAAGTTGCAGCGGCTACCAGTGGAATTGTTGTTGGAACTGGAAATAAAGTTGAAGACTTTGGAGTGGGCTTTTACACAAAGTATGGAGATGGAGGAGTAGATATTTCTCCAATTGCCGATTGTACAAAGACTGAAGTTTGGGAGTTGGGAAAAGAATTAAATATTATTGATGAAATAATTAAAGCTCCACCGACAGATGGACTTTGGGATGACGGAAGAACTGATGCCAGTCAATTAGGGATGTCATATGAACAATTAGAAGAGGCCATGAATAATCCGAATTCTCAAAATAGATCCAAATATCTTGAAATAAGAAAAGTAAACTTGCATAAAATGGAACCAATTCCAGTTTGTAAAATTCCTAAATGAAATGAAAAAAGATATTTATTTAACTAATAGTCTTGGAAATAAAAAAGAAAAATTTATTCCAATTGATAAAAATCAAATAAAAATGTACGTATGCGGTCCTACAGTTTACGATGATCCTCATATTGGAAACGCTAGACCATTAGTAGTTTTTGATATCTTATTTAGAATTTTAAAGTGTAACTTTGGTGACAACCTAGTAACATACGTAAGAAACATTACAGATATAGATGATAAAATTATACAATCATCAATAGAAAAAAAAATATCAACTGAAGAATTAACAAAAAAAATTACAAAAAACTTTCATGATGATTGTTCTTATTTAAATTGCCTGAAACCAACTTACGAACCTAAAGCAACAGATAATATTTCACTAATGATTGAAATGATAAATCAATTATTAGAAATTGGTTATGCATATTCAAATAATGAACATGTGTATTTTGAAGTTAAAAAATTTAAAGATTATGGAAAACTATCCAATAAAAATTTAGATGAACTTATAGCTGGATCAAGAGTTGAAATATCTGAAAATAAAAAAAATCCAGAAGATTTTGTATTATGGAAACCATCAAAAGATGAGGAGCCATATTGGGATTCTCCTTGGGGGAAAGGTAGACCGGGTTGGCATTTAGAATGTTCTGTAATGTCAAAAAAATATTTAGGAGATAAGTTTGATATTCATGGCGGTGGAAGAGATTTAATTTTTCCTCATCATGAAAATGAAATTGCTCAATCAAGATGTGCAAACAATAATGATGTATTTGCAAATTACTGGGTGCATAATGGTTTTATTACAATGTCAAACGAAAAAATGGCAAAGTCACAAGGAAATATTTTAAAAATAAAAGATTTTAAAAATAAAATAGATGGTCAGGTTCTAAGGTTAGCTTTAATGAGCACTCATTATAAACAACAACTAGATTGGAATGATCAATTAATTAATAATTGCCAAAATACAATAAATAAATGGTATCAAAGCTATGTTAATTTAAATAAAAAAGTATTAATTCCTGATGAATTTTTAAATCCTTTAAATGATGATTTAAATACCCCAGGATACATTGCAAATTTACACCGGTTGTATGAAAAATCTCTAAAAGGTAATTTAAAAGATAAAGAAATTTTTACATCTGCTTGTAATTTTATCGGATTACTTGATGTAGATAAAGATACATGGGAACAATCAAAAAAAATGAAATCAAAACTTTCAGAAAAAGATATTTTAGCTAAAATTGATGAACGAAATAAAGCTAGAGACAACAAAGATTATACACTTGCAGATAAAATTAGAGATGAACTTTTGCAAAACGACGTATTATTAGAAGATAAAGACGGTAAAACAACATGGAAAATTAAATGAATAAAGAAAAATTATATATATTTGACACTACATTGAGGGATGGAGCCCAGACACAAGGTGTAGACTTTTCTTTAGATGATAAGTTAAAAATTGCTCAGTCCTTAGATGATTTGGGTGTCGATTATATAGAAGGAGGATGGCCTGGAGCTAATCCAACAGATACAGAATTTTTTCAAAAAAAAATTAATTTAAATAATTCTATATTAACTGCATTTGGTATGACTAAAAAAACAGGCAGAAGCGCAGAAAATGATCCAGGCCTATCAGCTTTGATTAATAGTAATAGTCCAGCTGTATGTTTAGTTGGCAAATCATGGGATTTTCATGTTGATGTAGCTTTAGGAATAACTAATGAGGAGAATTTAGAAAATATAAGTGAAAGTGCAAAACATTTTGTTAAAGAAAAAAAAGAATTTATGTTTGATGCAGAACACTTTTTTGATGGATTTAAAAATAATAAAGAATATGCCATTTCATGTATTAAATCTGCATATGATAATGGTGCCAGATGGATAGTTTTGTGCGATACAAATGGAGGCACTCTTCCAAACGAAGTAACAAATATTGTTTCAGAAGTAATTAAACATATACCTGGAAAAAATTTAGGTATACATGCTCATAATGATACAGGAAATGCAGTTGCAAATTCATTGGCGGCTATTTTAGCTGGAGCAAGACAAATTCAAGGTACTATCAATGGGTTAGGAGAAAGATGTGGAAATGCAAATCTAATGTCAATTATTCCAACTATACATTTAAAAGAAAATTATAATAAAAATTTTACAACTAATATTAAATCTGAAAATATTAGCAAATTAACTCAATGCTCTAGATTATTAGATGAAATATTAAATCGTAAACCAAATCAACATTTGCCATATGTTGGTGCCGCAGCATTTTCACATAAAGGTGGTTTGCATGTGTCTGCTGTACAAAAAGATCCAAAGACTTATGAACATATAGAACCAAAACTTGTTGGAAATACAAGAAATATTGTTGTATCTGATCAAGCTGGAAAATCAAATATTGTTTCTAGATTAAAATCTATTGGAATAGATTTTAAAGGTGATGATCCAAAAATTAAAAAACTCTTAGACGAAGTAAAAGATAGAGAATTTATTGGATATAGTTACGATGGAGCAGATGCATCTTTTGAACTTTTAGCAAGAAGAATAATGGATGAAATACCAAGATATATTTTAATTAAAGAATATGACGTAAGTGTTAAAAAAGATTCGAAAGGCAATATAATTTCCTCAGCAAAAGCACAATTAGAAGTAGATAAACAATTGATATTATGTGAAGGTGAGGGAAATGGACCAGTGCACGCACTTGATAATGCAATTCGAAATAATGTTGATAAATTAGCTAAATATTCAAAATATTTAAAAGATTTAAGGTTGGTAGATTACAAGGTTAGAATATTAAACACAGGAACCGAAGCTGTAACTAGAGTTTCAATTGAAAGCACAGACTCAAAAGGAATAAATTGGTTTACAATTGGCGTATCAACTAACATTATAGATGCTTCTTTTAAAGCACTAGTTGATAGCTTAGATTATAAATTATTTAAAGATAATGCTCCGGCAAGCATTTAATGTCATTTTCAAATATTACATTTATACTTCATAAACCACAATTATCTGAAAATATTGGTGCCTGCGCAAGAGGATTAAAAAATTTTAATTTTAATAATTTAATTTTAATAGATCCAAAACCTATATTTCCAAATGATAAAATAGTAGCAACTTCAGTAGGGGCAAAAGACATAATAAAAAAAAGTAAAGTTTTTAAAAGTTTAGAACCTGCTGTAAAAAATATAGATTATTTAATTGCTACATCTTCAAGATTTCGAAATAAAAATATAAAACATATTCAATTAAAAGATTTAAAAAAAATTGATTATAAAAAAAAAATAGGTTTTTTGTTTGGATCCGAAGCTTCTGGATTGTCTAATAATGAAATTAGTTATGCTAATTGTACTATGCAAATACCTACAAATTCAAATTTTAAATCATTAAATCTCTCACACAGTTTAATTATTGTTGCACAAATAGTTTTTAATTTTATTAATTCTAAAAAGCAATTTTACAATAAGTCAAAAAAAATAAAATCTGCAACAAAAAAAGAAATTCAATCAATGGTTAATTTGTGTATAAAAAATTTAGAAAACCTTGATTTTTTTAGACCAAAGGAAAAAAAACCCATTATGCTCGAGAATTTTAGAAATATTTTTTATAGAATGGATCTTTCAGAAAAAGAAATTCGCATTTTATCAAGTGTATTTGCTAGTTTATATAAAAAAAAGCTTGATTGACAAAAATATGTGTAAGTTTATAAAGCCAAATATCAAATGACAAAAAGATTAAATTCTAAACACAAAGTAGATAGAAGGTTACGTGTAAATTTATGGGGAAGACCAAAGAGTCCATTTAATACTAGAGCTTATCCACCAGGACAACATGGACAAACTAAGTCTTCTAAACCCTCTGATTATGGCATTCAACTTCAAGCTAAACAAAAGCTTAAATCTTATTATGGAAATATGAACGAAAGACAATTTAGGAATATGTATAAAAAAGCAATTATGAAAAAAGGTGACTCTGCTGAAAATTTAATTGGACTTTTAGAAAGAAGACTTGATGCTGTTATATATAGATCTAAACTTTCAAATACAATTTTTTCTTCAAGGCAGTTAATTAATCATGGCCATGTTAGAGTAAATGGTAAAAAAGTTAATGTTTCAAGTTTTCAAGTTAAAGAAGATGATACAGTGGAAATAAAAGACAAATCAAAGCAGTTGGCTATGATTGATATAGCTTTAGCCAGTAAAGAAAGAGAAGTTCCTGAATATATACAAGTTGATGAAAAAAATAAAAAAGTTAAATTCGTAAGAATACCTAAGTTTGAAGAAGTTCCTTATCCAGTAGTTATGGAGCCAAATTTAGTTATTGAATATTACTCTAGGTAGTTAATCTTTTTTTTTAAAATTTATATTTTTAGTTTCAAGGTGCTTTGTAAGTTCACCATTTTCAAACATTTCTTTAATAATATCACATCCTCCAACAAACTCATTTTTAATATAAAGCTGAGGTATTGTTGGCCAATCACTATATTCTTTAATACCTTCTCTTAAATTTTGATTTTCTAAAACATTTACACCTTTAAAATTAACTTCTAAAATTTTTAAAATATTGGAAACAGCCATAGAAAAACCACACTGAGGAGCTTCTGGTGTACCTTTCATAAATAAACAAACTTCATTTTTATTAATTTCATTAGTAATTAAATCTTTAATTTGTTGATCCATTCTTCTCCTTTGTTTTTATTGCCAAAGCATGCAATTCATTTCCCATTTTACCCTTCAAAGAATTATATACCATTTTATGTTGTTCAATTTTAGTCTTACCTGAAAATTGAGACGATATGACCATAGCAGAATAATGATTTCCATCACCAGCTAAATCTTGTATTTCTACTATTGCATCTGGAAGAGCTTCTTTTATTAAACTTTCAATTTGTTTTAAATCCATTGCCATTTTAATTTTTCATGTAATTATTTAACCAAGTTTTATTTTCTTCATTTAAAATTTCAACTGATAAATTCAATTCTTCATCAAATTCTACTAAATTATCATTAACAATACCTAATTCGTCAAAATGCACAGAATTATCTTTTAATATTTTATAAACATTTTTGATATTATCATTATTTACTTCTATTATATAACGTCCTTGGTCTTCACTAAAAAAATATTCAAATTTATTTATCAAGCTTTTTAAAGGGTTAATTTTAATACCTTTTTTTCCTTTTATACACATTTTAGATAAAGCTATTAAAATACCTCCCAATGAAACATCGTGACAAGATTCAATTAATTTTTCTTTAATTAATTTTAAAATAGTTTCGCCATTATTTTTTTCATTAAATAAATTAATTTCAGGTGGTGGTCCTTTTTTTTCATTCAAAATTTCTTTTGCAAAAATACTTTGGTCTAAATGACCTTCAGTTTTGCCTATAACTAAAACATTATTTCCTGCTTTTTTTAAATCCATAGTTATCATATTTTTATAATTTTTTATTAAACCCACTCCTCCAATAGTTGGTGTTGGCTTAATTCCCTTATTTTTGGTTTCATTATAAAAAGAAACATTTCCAGAAACTACAGGGAAATTTAAATATTTAGATGCCTCAGTAATACCTTCAACGCATTGAATAAATTCACCCATGTTTTTTTCATTTTCAGGATTTCCAAAATTTAAACAATTTGTTATAGCAATTGGCTCTGATCCAACTGAAATTAAATTTCGCCAACTTTCACAAACAACTTGTTTGCCTCCTGTTAAAGGATGTGAATAGCAATATGATGAAGACGAATCTACGCTTGCTGCTACAGCTTTTTCTGTTCCATGAACTCTTACTACACCAGCATCTCCACCAGGTTTTTGAATTGTGTCTCCCATTACAGTGTGATCATATTGTTCCCAAATCCATTGCTTGTCACAAACATTTTGATTAGATAATATTTTTTTTAAACAATCATCTAAGTTAAGAGATTTAAATTCATCTTTATTAAATTTTAATTTTTGTGGAAGTTTTATTTTTTTCCATTTTCTATCATATAACGGTGCATTTTCTGCTAATAAATCTATAGGTATATCTGCAAATTTTTTTTCATCATAAAAAATTTCAATATTTTTTGAGTTAGTGGTTTTGCCAATTACTGAAAAATCTAAACCCCATTTATCAAAAATTTTTTTAGCTTTTTTTTCTTTTCCATTATTTAAAATTATAAGCATTCTTTCTTGACTTTCTGACAACATTATTTCATACGGGGTCATATTTTCTTCTCTACAAGGAACTTTATTTAAATTAAGTTCAATTCCCAATTTACCTTTAGAAGCCATTTCAACACTTGATGAAGTTAATCCAGCTGCACCCATATCTTGAATGGATATAATTGAATCATCAGCCATTAATTCAAGACACGCTTCTAATAAAAGTTTTTCAGTAAAAGGATCTCCAACTTGAACGGTAGGTTTTTTTTCTTCTATTTGATCATCAAAAACAGCAGAAGCCATACTGGCACCATGAATTCCATCTCTTCCAGTTTTAGAACCAACATATATTACTGGTTTATCAATACCAGCAGCTTTAGAATAGAATATTTTATTTTTATTAACTAATCCAAGAGTCATTGCATTAACCAAAATATTTCCATTATAAGACTCATCAAAACAAGTTTGACCAGCTATGGTAGGTACTCCTATACAATTTCCATAACCCCCTATACCTTTTACAACACCACGTAATAAATTTTTTGTTTTTTTATGTTGAGGAGAACCAAAGTGTATAGAGTTTAAATTGGCTATGGGTCTCGCACCCATTGTAAAAACATCTCTCATAATACCACCTACACCTGTAGCTGCACCCTGATAAGGTTCAATAAATGAAGGATGGTTATGACTTTCAATTTTAAAAACAATTGCATCGCCATCATCAATATCTATAATTCCAGCGTTTTCCCCAGGTCCTTGAATTACTTTTTTTCCTTTAGTATGTAAATTTTTAAGATGTTTTCTTGAAGATTTGTACGAGCAGTGTTCATTCCACATTGCAGAAAAGATAGCAAGTTCAGTTATATTTGGAACTCTTTTTAATAAAACACATATTTTTTTGAATTCATCTTTTTTTAATCCATGATCAATTGCAACTTTTTCGTTTACTTTCATGATTTTAAATTACTTATTAAATTTTTAAAAAATATAGTTCCATCTTCACCTGAAAGATACTTGTCGATCATTCTTTCAGGGTGAGGCATCATTCCTAAAATATTTTTTTCTTTGTTAAAAATACCAGCTATATTTTTTATTGCTCCATTTGGATTTATTTTTTCATTACAATCTCCTTTTTCATTACAATAGGATGCAGCTATTTGATTATTATCCTCTAGATTTTTTAGCTCATCGTTTGAACAAAAATAATTTCCTTCGTTATGAGCAATGTGTAGTTCAAGAATATCTTTTTCTATATTTTTAAAATATTTGTTATCTTTATTATTAATTTTTATGAATACATTTTTACAAATAAAATCAATATTTTTATTTTGTTGAAGAACTCCAGGCAAAAGTCCTGTTTCAGTTAATATTTGAAATCCATTGCAAATACCTAAAACTAAACCACCTGATTTAGCAAACTCAATTACAGACTTTATAATTTTACTTTTGCCAGCTATACTTCCACATCTTAAATAGTCACCATATGAAAAGCCACCAGGTAAAACTATTAGGTCGCTATTTGGAAGTTTATCATCATTGTGCCAAACCATTTTATTTTGAAAGCCAAATTTTTTCAGCGCCACATCCATATCTCGATCACAATTAGATCCTGGAAAGATTATTACTGATGATTTCATTCTGAATTATAAAATTTTAAAATCCTCTATTACTAGATTTGCAAGTAATTTTTTGCACATTTCTTCAACTTTTGACTTAGCTTTAGTTTCGTCTTTTTCATTTATATTGATATCAAAAAATTTACCTTGCCTAACATTTTCAACATTTGCAAACCCCATGCCATTCAAAGTTTGTTGTATTGCTTTACCCTGAGGATCTAAAACTCCGTTTTTTAGAGTAACTATAACTTTTATCTTCATTTATTTTTTTAACTTAACAGCCTTTGGTTTAGGAAACTTTAAAGGTTTTATATTTGAATGTTCATGAAGAATACCAAGTCTTCTTGCCACATCTTGATATGCCTCAATTAGATTGCCTAGATTTTTCCTAAATCTGTCTTTATCTAATTTTTTTTCTGTATTTATATCCCAAAGTCTACAGGTGTCAGGACTTATTTCATCAGCTAAAATTATTTTATTTTCATCTTTTGTTTTTCCAAACTCGATTTTAAAATCAACTAATTTAATTCCAACACTTCTAAACATACCTTGTAAAAGATCATTTATCCTTCTACATTGTTCATTTATCCATTCTAATTCCATTAAATTTAACCAGTTAAAAGTTATTATATGTTCTCTACTTATTAATGGATCACCCAATTTGTCATTTTTAAAACAATATTCTAATAATGGTTTTTCTAAAGTTGTACCTTCTTCAATACCCAACCTTTTTGTTAATGAACCAGTTGCAATATTTCTAACAATAAATTCAATGGGAATAATATTTACATATTTAATTAATTGTTCTCTCATATTAATACGTTTAATTAAATGATTTTTGATTCCCACTTGTCCCAAGTAAGTAAGTATATGTTCTGAAATTCTATTATTTAAAATTCCTTTACCTTCAATCACTGATTTTTTTTGATTATTAAAAGCTGTGGCATCGTCCTTAAAATGCTGTATTACTAAATTTTTTTCTGCAGAGGCATAAATAATTTTTGCTTTACCTTCATATAATTTTTTTCCTTTTTTCATTATTTAAAAACTCTTCTAAAAATATAATTAATATTTTTTAAATGTTTAGAGAATTTAAATATATTATTTATTTTTGAATCTGAAATTTTATTAGTTATGGTTTTATCTTTTTTAATTAAATTTATTAAATCAATTTTTTTTGAATAACTTTCCTTTGCATGTTTTTGTATTATTTTATATGCCCGTTCTCTTGAAAAGCCAGCCTTAGTTAGTTCCAACATTATTTCTTGAGAAAATATTAATCCTTTTGTTAAGTTTAAATTGGATATCATTTTTTTTGGATAAACAATCATATTGTCTAAAAGATTAGCTAATCTAGTAAGTGCAAAGTCCAATGTTATATTTGAATCGGGTCCTATATTTCTTTCTACACTAGAATGTGAAATATCTCTTTCATGCCATAATGCAATATTTTCTAGGGCAGGTGTTACATGGCTTCTAACTATTCTAGAAAGTCCTGTTAAATTTTCACTTAATATTGGATTTTTTTTATGAGGCATTGCAGAAGATCCTTTTTGATCTTTAGAAAAAAATTCTTGTAACTCATATATTTCTGATCTTTGTAAATGCCTTATTTCTGTAGCAATTCTTTCAATAGAACCGGCAATAATACCTAAAATTGAAAAATAATATGCATGTCTATCTCTAGGAATAACTTGAGTTGAAATTGGTTCTGGTCTTAGTTTTAATTTTTTTGAAACAAATATTTCAACTCTCGGATCGATATTTGCGTATGTTCCAACAGCTCCAGAAATTGCACAAGTTGAGACTTCATAAATTGCGCTTTGTAATCGTCTTCTATTTCTTTTAAACTCTTCGTAATAAGAGCACAATTTTAAACCAAAAGTTATTGGTTCTGCGTGAATTCCATGACTTCTTCCAATGCAAGGGGTTAATTTGTATTTAAATGCTTTTCTTTTCAATACAGATAAAATTTTATCAATATCATTTAATAAAATTTTTCCAGATTGTACTAATTGAATATTGAAACTTGTATCTAAAACATCTGATGAGGTCATTCCTTGATGTAAATATCTAGCATTGATACCTGCTTTTTCTGTAATTGATGTTAAAAAAGCAATTACATCATGTTTTACCCTAGACTCAATTTGATTAATTCTTTTTACATTTATTCTACCTTTTTTTTTAACTACATTAGAGACGCCTTTAGGAATGATTTTATATTTTTCCATTGCTTGAGCTGCAGCAATTTCTACATCAAGCCAAATTTTATATTTGTTTTCATCAGACCAAATTTTTGTAAGTTCTTTTCTAGAGTATCTTGATATCATTAATTATAAGGAGGCTTTGTATAACCTTTATCAGATTCTGTAAATATTTCATAACCATTTTCAGTAATTCCAATAGTATGTTCAAATTGAGCTGATAAAGATTTATCTCTAGTTACAGCGGTCCATCCATCATTAAGTACTTTTACGTTATATTTTCCAAAATTTATCATAGGTTCAATAGTAAAAGTCATCCCAGGGATTAATTCTTGACCAGTATTTTTTTTTCCATAATGTAAAATATTGGGAGGTTCATGAAATGTGTTGCTTATTCCATGGCCACAAAAATCTCTTACAACTGAAAAACCTTTTTCTTCAACATATGATTGAATTTCATAACCTATATCACCAAGTTTTATTCCAGGTTTTAATATTTGTATACCTTTAATCATAGATTCATATGTAGCATTAATTAAATTTTTAGTTTTAACTGAAACTTTTCCAATTTCAAACATACGACTTGTGTCACCATAGTAATCATTAATTATAGCAGTTACATCAACGTTTAGAGCATCACCTTCGTTTAATGTTCTTTCTGAAGGAATACCATGACAGACAACATGATTTAAGGATGTGCATAGAGATTTTTTATAACCTCTATAATATAAAGGAGCGGAGTATCCACCATTATCTCTTATAAATTCGTAACCAATTTTATCAATTTCATTAGTAGAAATTCCAGGTTTAATAAAATCTGTGAGCATATCTAAAGTTTGAGATGCTAGTTTTCCAGCAATTCTCATCTTTTCAAATTTTTCTAAATAATTATTTTTCATCAATAATATTTATTTTTTTTTCAATTTTTATTTCTTTTTCACTCAACATGCATCTATATGCTAAAAATATTACACCAGCTTTTTTTGCTTCAATATAATTTTTAAAATAATTATAATCGATATCTCTAGCTATTTTAAAATTATTTATACCTTGTATTTGAGTTAAAAATAAGACGTATGGTTTATAGCCTTTTTTTATAGAATTAATTAGCTTTATTAAATGTTTTGTACCTCTTGCAGTAACTGCATCGGGAAATTCGGCTATATCGTCATTTCTTAATAAAGTAACATTTTTTACTTCTAGTATTTTGTCATCACATAAAAAATCAAATCTGGTATCATCAGAATATTTAAATTCTCGCTTTATATTTTTAACTTTTTTAAATTCATTTATTAATTGATTTGCTAATCCATGTTGAACTATACTATTTGCTCTGTGGGTATTTACACCAATAAACTTTTTTTTAACTTTTATCATTTCCAAAGTAAATTTTAATTTACGATTTAAATCATTATTTTCTGTAATCCATACTTTATTTCCTTTATCTAAAAGACCATTCATTGATCCAGTGTTTGGACAATGGGCAGTTATTTTTTTATTATTTACTTCTATATCTGCAAAAAATCTTTTATATCTCTTGATTAATTTGCCTTTAATTAAAGTACTGGTAAATTTCATTATAATTTATTTATATTTGTAAATGAAAAATAAAAAAGAAATAATTGCTGGTATAATTATTATTGGAAATGAAGTTCTTTCTGGAAGAACAAAAGATTTAAATACTAGTACTCTTTCATTATGGCTAAATACACTAGGTATTGATGTTAAAGAAGTGCGTGTAATTCCAGACATTGAAAAATTAATTATTAACACAGTCAATGAGCTAAGATCTAAATATAATTATATTTTTACCACCGGAGGAATAGGACCAACGCACGATGACATAACTGCTGAATCAATATCAAAAGCATTTAATTTAGAATATGGATTTCACAAAGAAGCTTTTTCAATATTAGAAAAATATTATAAACCTGGAGAATTTAATGAAGGAAGACAAAAAATGGCAAAAATGCCCACATCAGCTAGTCTTATTTTAAATCCAACAAGTGGAGCGCCAGGCTTTTATGTGGAGAATGTTTTTTGCCTTCCTGGTGTGCCTTCAATTTTAAAATCAATGCTAGGCGGTTTAAACAATGTTTTAGTAGGTGGCGACCCAATATTAAGCAAAACTATAAATTTAAGAACTTATGAAAGTGAAATAGCTAAACCTTTATCAGAGGTGCAAATTAATAACAAAGAAGTTGATATAGGAAGTTATCCTTTTTTTAGGGCAGGTAAATTAGGAGTGTCTATAGTCTTAAGATCTGTAGACCAAAATAAAATTGATAATTGTAATTCTCAAATTTTAGCTTTCATCAAAGCTAAAGATATTGAAATAATCGAACTAGATTAATGTTGTATTTTGCATACGGAAGTAATCTTAACCATTTTCAAATGAAAAGAAGATGTAAAGATTCTATTTTTCTGAAAAAATATGAACTTAAAGGATATAAATTAAATTTTAGGAGCAAGTACAGAGCAGCTGATATCGAGGTTAGCAAAAATTCATTTGTACAAGGTGCTCTATTTGAAATTTCTAAAAGTGATGAAAAAAAATTAGATATATATGAAGATTTTCCTGTTCTTTATAACAAGATTTATTTTAAATATTATAATAAAAAAGTGATGACTTATATAATGTTAAAAAAAACAGATTTTAGATATCCAACTGAAAAATATTTGAATGTAATAAAGCAAGGATATAAAGATTGTAATTTAAACAAGAAATTTTTAATACAGGCTTTGAAAGCAATTAAAAATAGATAAATATTATTATGGAAAAGCTAATTGGTTCAAATTTTAGAATTAAAGGAAATGATATTTTATTTGAAACAGGAAAAAGACTTCTTCAAATCAAAAGTAATAAAGAATTAAATCCATTAGTTACAATAATAACTGTAGTCAAAAATAATGATAAATTTTTAGAAGAAACTATAAAAAGTGTTTTAAACCAATCTTATAAAAATTTTGAATATATAATTATTGATGGTGGCTCTAAAGACAATACATTAAACATAATTAAAAAGTATTCTGACAAAATTGACTATGCAATATCACAAAATGATAAAGGATTATGGGACGCTATAAACAAAGGTTTAAGTTTATCAACTGGCAAATTAATCGGTATAGTTAATTCTGATGATACATTAAGACCTCAAGCTTTAGATACGTTATATAAATACTATTTAAATTATCCTAAGGTAGATTTCATTTTTGGATCTGTAAAAAAACACTGGGGAATATTACATGGTTACAAACCATGGAAAATGAAATTTTCTTGGTTTTTTTATTCAAGTCACTCAACTGGTTTTTATATAAAAAAAGAAGCAGCTGAAAAAGTTGGTAAATATTCTTTAAAATATAAATATTCATCAGATTTTGATTATTTTTATAGAATGATAGTTCACCATAGACTTAAAGGCATAAGTACAAAAAAGAATGAAATATTTGGAGATTTCAGATCTGGAGGTATATCAAGTAATTTAGACTTTTGGGAACATTTTTATGAAAAAAACCAAATAAGAATTGACAATAAACAAAATAAAATTTTTTTGTTTATGTTAATTTTTTTAAAAATAATTTACAATTATAAAAAACTAAATAGTTTTAAATTTAAAGACTTTCAAAAATTTATTAAAGAAAATTTTTTTTAAATTAAAATAATGTCATATTAAAATGAAAATTATTAAAAATAAAAATAGTATTTATTTAATATATTTTGCTTTTTATTTAAGTTTAATTTTAGGATTTTATTTTCATGAAGATTCAGCTGGAGGAGCATATCAGGATTTTATTTATCATTTAAATATTAGAGATTTTTTTTTAAATAGTAATTTGTATGGACTTAATAATTATTTAGAAACTAAATCAGTACATTCTCCAATATTTATTATTTTTTTAAAATACCTATTAAACAATGGCGAATTAATTGGCAGATTTATTTTTTTAAATATATGTGTAATTTCACCAATTATTTTTTATAAAGCTTTAAAAAATAAAATTAAAATAAATATATTTTACATTTTTTATCTAAGTAATTTCTTTTTTTTGTCACCATATTTTAGATCTACATCAATTTGGCCAGGTGACGAAAATATAGCAATATTGTTTTTTTTATTATCCGCATATTACTATGTTTTGTTTAAGAAAGTTCAATTAGGTCAAGATCAAATAAAATACATGATTCTTAATATTACTTTTTTAGCTATAGCATCTTACTTTAGGCCAATTTATTCAATCTTTTCTATATTCTTTTTTTATGAATTTATTTTTAAAAAATTTAATGTAAATAATTTTTTAATTTATATTTTTGTAAGCTTATTTTTATCATTACCTGCAATATATTATGTTTTTATATTAAATAATGTTTTTTTTTATAACTCTTTAAATCAATTTAATTTTATTAATACATTAGCGTTATTTTATACAACTATATTTTTTTATCTTATACCTTTTGCTTTAATTTCCTTTAAGTCCATAAAAAAATTTAAAATAAATTATTTAAATTTAATATTTACAATTATATTTTCTATTTTAGTTTACAAATTTTTTAACTACCCTTATCTTACTGGTGGCGGAATATTATTTAAAATTAATTTATTTTTAACTAATAATAATCTTTTGTTTACAATTATTTTTGCAATTTCTTTTTATTTTACAAATCAATTTCTAGAAATTAATAAGATTATAAATCTAATAATATTGTTAACACTTTTATTTTTTGAAATTGATGGTCAATTTTATATGGAATCATATGACCCCTTATTTTTAATCTGTTTATTTTTATTTTTTGATATAAAAATAATAAAAGATTTTTTCACAAATAATATTATTAATAAAATAAATTTATTATTTACTTATTTATTTTTGTTTTTTTGTACTAAACTTACTTATTTATATTTAATTTTATAATTTAAATTTATGAATCAAAATAGAAAAATAAAAATTGCTATTATAGGTGCAGGATGGTTTGGTTGCCATATAGGATTTCAACTAAAACAAAATAGATTTGATGTAAAAATTTTTGAAAAGGAAAATGATATTTTTAAAAATGCATCAGGAAATAATACAAATAGATTACACTTAGGATTTCATTATCCAAGATCCTTTTTGACTAGAAAAATGTCTTATGAAGGATATAAGAAATTTATTAAGCAATATCCAAGTCTAACAAGACCTTTAAAAAATAATATCTATGCTATTGCCAAAAGTAAATTTAATAAAATGAGCCCAAGTTTATATAAAAATTCTATGGTTAAATCTAATTTAAAGTTTTCTAATTTAAACAATGAAAAAATAGATTTAGTTAATATAGATAAAACTTTTAATACCAATGAAAGAGGAATAAATAATATTAAAGCAAAAGAGTTCTTTAAAAAGAAATTGAAAGATAATATTTTTTTAAAAAAGGAAATTAAATCAATTAAAAGAATTAATAAAAAATTTAAGATCAATAATAAGATTTATGATTTTGTAATTAATTGTTCTTATCAACAATCATTTAAGATTAAACACCTTGATCTTACTTATGAACATTGTTTACTTTCAATTTATAAAGCTAAAAATAAAAATCAAAAATCATATACGATAATGGATGGACCTTTTTATACTTTACTTAAATGGAATAAAAATTTATTTGGTTTATATTCAGTGAAAGATTCAAGAATTTTTATCTCAAAAAATTTTAATAGGGTTCATAAATCTTTTAAAAGCCTTTCTGTAAAAAAAGAAAATCAGGTAAAAGAAAAAATTTTAAATGGTTTTTTGAAATTTTACCCTAATTTTAAAAATAATTTTAAATTTGTAAAAAATTTGTATACCATTAGAACAATTATAAAAAACAAAAAAGATGCTAGAGTGTGTATTGTAAAAAATAACGAAAATTTTATTAATATTTTATCAGGTAAAATAGACCACATTTTTTATGCTTATAAAGAGGTTTTGAAATGTATAAAAACATATTAATTACTGGTGGTTCGACTAAAATTAGTTTCCATTTAAAAAAGTTAATAAACAAGAAATACAAGATATTTAGCCCAACTAAAAAAGAATGGAATTTATCAAATCCAAATTTCTCCAAAGATAAAATAAATTTGATTAAGAAGTGTGATAAAATTTATCTTTTTCACTCAATACTTAGTAATAAAAAACATTTATCAAAAAATTATAAAGAAATACAAGAACAGTTGAATATAAACTTACTCTCGACAATCAACATTTGTGAAATTGCTTTATTGAATAATAAGAATGTTCAAATTTTTATATTAGGTTCAGAAAGTGGTCTTAAAGGATCTTTTGATATTATTTATGCACTTACTAAATCTTCAATACATAAATATGTAGAAGAGAGAAAAATTTTTTTTAAAAATCAACAATTAGTATGTATAGCACCATCTACTATTATTGATGCTAAAATGACAATAAATCGTAAAGACAAAAATAATGTAAAAAAGTCGATAAACAACAATCCTAAGAAACGAGGATTATATTCAAAAGAAATTTCTAAGTTGATTTATGATTTGTCTTTTAACAATAGTAAATATTTATCAAATACTGTAATTCATGTAAATGGAGGAAAGTTTTCTAGAATGTAAGTCTTAAGTGCTTAGTTATTTTCATCTATAGCAAGTAATGAAACAAAAAATGAATTAGCAATTAAATTTACTCCCAACAAAATTAAAAGATTTAAAACAATAAAGTTGTAGTCAGCATTAAAAATTTCTATTTTAAGTATATTAGATATTAATGGCAAGAATATCATTAAAAGGCCTATGATAAGTGCTAATCTTAATTTAAAGAATTTAAAAAATTTACTTAACATTTTACCTTTATAAATTTGAAGCTGTTTAGCTCTTAATGCTGAGTAAATTCCTAGCATAAAAAATTGTATTGATAAAAAAATTAATAAAAAATCTAATAAGATTATTTTTTTCAAATCATTTCCTAAAAAATTTCCACTATTGAAAGTAATAAAAGGAATAATTATTAAAAATAAAAAACTTGGAATAAAGAAAAGAAGTTTAGGACTGCAAATCATTATAAATTTTAATGTTTTTAAACCATCTGAAATTGTTCTTAAATGACTTTTACCAACCTTTCGTCCATCTTTGAAAAGTGTAATTGGAAGTTCAGATATTTTAGCATTATTAATCTTAGATTTTATCAATATTTCTAAACAAAAAACCATTCCAGTAGAAAAAAAATTTATTTTCTTAAAAAAACTATTTTTTAAAATTTTCATTCCACAATAGACGTCATTAATTGGTACCTTATATAAAATTCTTGTTAGTAAAGAAAAAATTGGATTGCCAATATATTTATGTGTAATTGGCATAGCTTCTTTATTGATTTTTCCACCTCCAGCAGGCAATCTACACCCTTGAACAATATCATAACCTTGTTTTATTTTTTTATAAAATTTTGGTAGATCATTTAAATTATAACTGTCATCAGAGTCAGCAATTAGAATATATTTTCCTTTAGCTTTTTTAATTCCACCTCTTAAAGCGTTTCCATAACCTTTGTTTCTAATATTTACAATTTTAGCACCTAATTTTTTTGCAATTTTTAATGAACCATCAGTGCTACCATTGTCAGCAATGATTATTTCACCACGAATTTTTAAATTTTTTATTTGTTTTTTGGCCTTTTTTATACAAATACTTAATGTTTCTACCTCGTTAAGGCAGGGGAGAACTACTGAAATTTCCATAAATATATTACATATCCACTATATAATATTTATCAACCACTATATAATATTTATCAAATAGTATTTTACTCATCAGTATAAATAAATATATTTTAAAAATGGATAAGCTAATACCAGTTATTTATATGCTAGGAGTTCTTATTTTAGTCTTCTTAAATTTTTAAACTTGGCATAAATCCAAGTAAACAAAGGAATGCCCTCGTGGTGAAATTGGTAGACACAAAGGACTTAAAATCTTTGCACTTTTTGGGAGTGCCAGTTGGAGCCACTAAATTTTTAATTTTTGTATAATAATGTCAGTTATAAACACTTTTATTAAAAATCATTATTTAATAATTTTTATTTTAATAATTACTTCATTAATTAAACTACCATTAGTATGGAATTCTTATACAATAATAGCCAGTTTAAATGAACTATATTTAATAAATCAAAAGGACCGGAAATTAGAATTTATTTAAACAAACTATATAAAAAATGATAAAAATATTACACCTAAATTCATTAGATAGTGGGGGTGCTGCAATAGCTGCTCAAAGAATAAATTCTTCTCTCAAAGAAAAAGTTAATTCAGAATTATTTTTTTTTAAAGATAAGAATAAATTTTTTAGAAATTTGTTATCAAAACCATACTCAATAATTGATAAAATTTTATCAAGCAGCATGAACAAATCTACAAATACAACCTTTTCGTCTAATTCTGTACCATTTTCGTATATTCCATTATTAATAAAAATTAAAAATCCTGATATTGTTCATCTGCATTGGATTAATGCTGGAATGATTAGTATTAAAGATCTTATAAAGATTAAAAAACCAATAGTTTGGACAATGCATGATTATTGGCCTTTTTCAGGAGGCTATCATTACCCTGAAGACAATAAATTTTTAAATGATTTTTCAAATCAAAAAATATATACAGCAAAAGAAATAGTTTATAGCCAAATTGAAAATATTCGTTTTGTTGCTGTAAGTAAAAAATTAATGGAGGAAGCTAAACTAAGCTCTGTTTTAAAAAATAAAAAATTGTCATTTATAAATAATCCTTTAGATACTAAACATTTTAATATTAAAAATAAACTTGAATGTAAAAAAAAAATTAATTTAAACAATAATTTAACAATACTTTTTTGCTCATATAATTCAATTTTTAAAAAAAACAAAAATTTCAGTTTTTTATTAAAAGTTTTAAATAAATTTTCTGAATTAAAGAAAATTAATTTAGTTATTTGTGGTGAAAAGAAAAGTTTAAAAAATAAATTAGAATTTTCTAATAATATTAATTTGCTAGAAACAGGTTTTATTGAAACTGAAGAAGAGCTTTCAACAATCTATAACGCAGTTGATATAACAGCCATACCAAGCGACAACGAAGCCTTTGGTCAAATAGCGAGCGAATCTTCTGCATGTGGAACTCCTGCGATTATATTAAAAAATACAGGTTTGACAGACATAATAATCCACAAAGAAAATGGTTATGTCTGTGACGAAGTTGACGTAGAAAAATTTATAGATGGTATCAAATGGTTAGAGAAACAAAATAGTGCTCAAATAGCGGAAAAATGTAAAAATTCAATTTCTAAGTTTTCGTATGATAATATTTCAGATCAATATATAAAAATTTATAATGAAGTTTTAAGTCGTTAATTATTTCACAAATTCTCAGATCTAAGTAGATAAAATAAAAAAATTTACTTATTAAACTTGTTCAATTATAAATATTAGCATAAATATTCATGAAATTAACTCATGCCCTCGTGGTGAAATTGGTAGACACAAAGGACTTAAAATCCTTGCCCTTTTGGGAGTGCCAGTTCGAGTCTGGCCGAGGGCACCAATAGATGAAACCTAAAGTAAATATAGTTTTTGATAAAACAAAGAGCTCTTTAAAAATTAAATCTTTTTTAGAAAAGATATTTACTATTACAAATATTGTTAAAGCAAAAATAATTATTGTGATAGGTGGAGATGGCTTTATGCTTCATACATTAAAAAAATATCATAAATATAAAAAACCTTTTTATGGAATTAATTCTGGTAATTATGGTTTTTTAATGAATAAGTTTTCAAAAAAAAATCCTACAAAAAATTTAATTAATTCTAAATCATTGCAAATTTATCCTCTCGAGATGTCTGTTAAATCAAAAAATAATAAAATTAAAAAATCTATTGCTATTAATGAAGTGTCAATTTTGAGACAAAGTAGACAAGCAGCAAATCTTAATATTTATAATAAAAAAGTTCCAATAATAAAAAAATTAATATCAGATGGTGTTCTTGTATCAACTCCAGCTGGAAGTACAGCATATAATTTATCTGTTCACGGACCCATATTAAATTTAGACTCAAAAAAAATTGCTATTACCCCAATTAGTCCTTTTAGACCAAGAAGATGGAAGGGATTAATTACTAGTGACAAATCTAAAATATACATAAAAAATTTAAATATTCATAAAAGACCAATAAGCGCTGTAGCTGATAATTTTGAGGTAAGGAATGCAAAAAATATAACTATATCAGTAAATAAAAAAATTTATTTTAAACTTTTGTATAATAAAAATAACAGCTTACACAAAAAAATTAAAGTAGAACAATTAAAAAAAGAAACTGAAATAAAATGAAAATCTTGCACGTTGGATATTCCGATTCCAAAGGAGGAGCAGCCATTGCAATGATGAGGCTTCATAAATCTTTAGTAGATATTAATGTAGATTCAAAAGTATTAGTTGCTCAAAAAATTACAAATGATCCAGATGTTATAGGTCCAAATAAATCACTAGAGATCATTGTAAATGATATAAAACAAATTTTAGTTAGACAAAAAAAATATTTTTTCAATAAAAATGATCCTTTTTCACATTCATTAAATATATTTAGATCAAATATAGTAAAAAAAATAAATTCAATTAATCCAGACATAGTTAACCTTCATTGGGTTAATAATGAACTTTTGTCTATTGGCCAGATAAAAGAAATTAAACAACCTATTGTTTGGACTTTCGTCGATATGTGGCCTATGTGTGGTGGCGAACATTATACTGATTCAAAAAGATATAAAGAGGGATACCATAAAAACAATAAAGATATAAATGGATTTGATTTAAACAGATGGATCTGGAATAAAAAAAAAAAAAATTGGAAATCCAAAATTAAAAAAATAGTTTGTATAAGTGAATGGTTAAAAAATAAAGCTTCAGAAAGCGAATTATTTAAAAATGTTAATATATCAAAAATTAATTGTAATTTAGATTTATCCACATGGAAACCTGTTGAGAAAAATGTAGCTAGAGAAATATTAGATTTACCATCTGAAAAAAAAATATTTTTATTTGTTTCTACAAATGGTATTAATGATAATAGAAAAGGATTTGCTTTTGTTGATAAAGCTTTAAATAATTTATCAAATCAGAGAAAAGATTTTGAACTATTAATTCTTGGCAAAGGAAGCAATTTAGGAAATAAGAATTATAAATATAAAGTTATAGATAAAATTTTAGATGGCGACCCTACAGAATTAAAATTAATTTATTCAGCATGTGATTTGATATTGGCACCAAGTTCTTTAGAAGCATTTGGTCAAGTAGCTCTAGAAGGTGCTTCATGTGGAATTCCTACAGTTGCATTTAATGAAACTGGAATTTCAGATATTATAGAACATAAATATAACGGCTATCTTTCAAAATATATGGATCAAGATGATTTTAATGAAGGCATAAATTGGATTTTACAAAATATAAAAAATGATAATAAATTTTTTTTAATTAATTGTTTAAAAGTTGTAAGTACTAAATTTGATAGTAAATTAATTGCAAAGAAATATTTAGAATTATACAAATCGATATAATAGAATATGAATAGTTTAAATAATTTATCCTGCATCTTATTATTAGGAGGCAAGGGCACAAGATATTCTAAATTAAACGAACCACCCAAACAATTAATAAAAATATATAAAAGAACTCTTATTGAAAATATATTAATTCTAATGAAAAAAAATGGAATTTCCAACTTCATTTTACCTTTGGGATATAAAAAAAAATATTTTTATGATTTTTTTTTTAAAAAGAAAAGAATTGGTAAATATAAACTAAATTTAATAATTTCAAATAATGATAATTTAAAAAAAAATAGTATAAATTTAAGTATTTTCGATGCTGGAAAAAATGTATCAAAATTGACAAGAATAAAAAAATCTTTACGTTATATAAATACAGATATTTTTTTTGTTACTTATGGAGATGGTATATCTGATATTAATTTATCAAATATTTATAAATTACACATTAAAACGAAAAAATTAATCTTATCTAGCACGAGAATTAAATCACAATATGGCCATTTAGATATTAATAAAAATAAACTAGTGAAAAATTTTTTTGAAAAACCTATTTTATCAATGCCTATAAATATTGGTTATTATTTATTTACTAAAAATATATTTAATAAATATTATTCAAAAAATTATGAGCTAGAAACTTCTTTTTTAAATAGAATAATTAAAGAAAAAAAATTATTATCATACTTTCATAAAGGATACTTTTTTAATATCGATAAAAAAATAGATCTTTTAAAAATAAGAAAAGAAAATAAGAAATTTATTAAAATATTTTAATATGCAAAAAGTTTTAATTACTGGTGGATATGGTTTACTTGGAGTTTCGCTAGTAAATTTTTTATTAAAAAAAAAAATTAAAGTTGTTATTCTTGACTATAAAAAATCCAATAAAAGAAAAATTTATTTTACTAAGAGTAAAAATTTAACAATTGAAAAAGGAAACTTTGTTAATTTTAATAATCTTTTAAGAATTTTTAAAAAACACAGTTTTGATGGTATATTTCATTTGGGTGCACAAACTCAAGTTTTAAAAGCTTTCAATAAACCTTATGAAACGCACCAAACAAATGTCTTAGGTACTTTAAATTTACTTGAAATTTTAAGAAAAAAAAAATTAAATATACCATTTGTCTATAGCTCATCCGATAAAGCTTATGGTGAGTTAAAAAAAAAATATTATTTTGAGAATGATAAGCTTAATGGCCTTTTTCCATATGATGCATCCAAATCTGCATCTGATTTAATTTGTCAATCTTATAGCAAATCTTATAATATTAAAGTTGGTATAATTAGATCTGCAAATATATTTGGAGAATGTGATTTTAATGTTAACAGAATTGTACCTGAAACAATAATTTCAGTTTTAAAAAATAAAAAACTAAAAATTAGATCTTCAGGCAAGCAAAAGAGAGATTATATTTATGTGGAAGATGTTAGTAGAGCTTATTTTAAAGTATTTTCAGAATTAAAAAGTAAAAAAAAATATTTATTAATTTATAACACTGGTTCAAAATATAATTTAAATGCATTACAATTAATTAAAAAAATTTATAAAATTTTAAATGTTAAAGAAAATTATATTATAAAGAATACTTCTAAAGCTGAAATTCAAAATCAAAGACTAAATTATAATAAAATTAAAAAAGAAATTGGTTGGAAGCCAATATTTTCTTTGGAATATGGATTAGTAAAAACAGTTAAATGGTATAAAAAAAATATAAAATCATTTTAATAGTGGTGCCCCCGCACGGATTCGAACCGCGGACCTATTGATTACAAATCAATTGCTCTACCAGCTGAGCTACAAGGGCATTCGTATCAACGAAGTTTTTAATGTTAAAAGTCAAATAAATCAACACTTAAAAGATTTGGTTATTAAAAGTTAATTCTCTTATTTGTAACTTTGTAGCTTGTTGTAGACCATTTGTGACTATTCTGTCGGTTCGGCTGCCGGTTCAAGAAATTACATGGCTTGAGTGGAGTTTGATCTATAAAATCAAAAATTTTAATTATTGATTTCTTATTAGAGGATAAACCTTAGGATTTAGATATTTTAAGTTAGTTAATAATATCAAAACCAAGGTAACAAAAAAAATTGAAAATCCTAAATAAATTAAAATCTTAAAGTCAAACATCCACACTAATTCAAAAATATTTTCCATAATAAATTTTGAACCAATCACAGCAAAGAATACTGCAATTAAAATTACAGATTTAAAGATAATGACGAATTCAATTAAAGATGAAAAAATGATTTGTTTTTTTGAAAAACCTAAAATTTTGAAAACCAAATTTTGATATTCTTTTACTTTTCCTTGAACCATAATTGCACTTGAAATTACGATTAAGCCTATAACAATGGTAATTGCTGAAATTAAAGTAACTGCAATAAATACCTTATTTAAAACGGCTGTAACTTTTAATAAATAATCTGCAATTTTAATCATTGATAAACTTGGCATGATTTCAAGCATTTCAGTTTCATCAAATTTATTTGAATTAAATTTTGCAGTAGCCAAATACTCATGTGGAATATTTTTTGCAAATTGAGGGTTAAATAACATTGCAAAGTTGATGCTTAAATCTCGATAATCAACTTCTCTAAAATTTACTACTTTCCCTTCAATTTCACGTCCATAAATATTTAAAGTAAAGATATCACCTAACAGGATGTTAAAATCCTTAGCAACTTTTGCATCTAAAGATATTTGAAGTTGATCTGGTTCTGATAAATCCCACCATTCACCTTCTAAAATTGAGTTATCTTCAGGCACATTTTCTACCCACGAGGATCTTCGTTCACTACCAATAACCCAGTAACTGTCATTATCTTGTTTAATATAAGTATTAGGATCAATCCCATTAATTTTTACTATACCAGATGAAACCATTGGCACAATTTCAATAGATGCATTTGGATCCATATTTAAAATACCTTGTTCAAATTTCTCTCTTTCTCCTTTTTGAATACCGACAAAGAAATAATCAGGCGCAATATCAGGAATAGATTTAGCAATTTCTCTTTGAAAATTTGTACCAACTAAAGCTAAAGTTAATAACAAAGTAACCCCTAAACCAAGAGACATAACTGTAATAGGAGTTATACTTTTTGTCTGAGTAATATTTTTAATTGAAACTTTTAAAGAAATTATTGGACTTGATTTGAATTTTTTAAGAAAAAAAATGATTAATTTTGAAAGTAAGAAAAATACAATTAAACAAACAAAAAAAGTAGCAAAGTAACCTAAGCTATAAGAAGGTTGTTCAGATCCAATCGTGAATAATAAAATTAAGATAGATAATAAAACAAAGCTTAGAACAACTGATTTCTTAGAATAATAAAATTGAAGGTTTTGAAATACGTTTCTAAATAAATTAGAGGCTTTTACTTGATCTATAGAACTGATTGTTGGAATAGAAAAAATTACAAGAACTAACAAACCCACTAAAAATATTTTTAAAAAATTAAGTAATGAAAACACTGGATAAACATTCAATCCCAATCCATCAGATAGATATTTATCTACTATTGGTACAATTAAAAAACTTGATCCATAAGCAACAACAGTGATGATGAATAAAAGTATAAATAACTGAAGGTAATATAATGTTTTAATATTGCCTGAATAAAAGCCAACCGCCTTTCTTACAGCAATAGACATGTTGTTTTGATTGATAAAAGAAAGCAGAGTATTTGCGATTCCAATGCCTGCAATTAACATTGCACTGATTGATACAAGAGATAAAAATTGAGAAAAATTATTAATAATTCTCTTTATTCCACTAGCAGAATTTTCAGGATATCTAAGCTTTACTTTTTGATCGTCTTTAAAAATTTCTTCAATTCGTTGTTCGATTTCTTCTGATTTATCTTTTTCGTTAAATTTTACTTTGTATTCATAGTTTAAAAAGCTTCCAATTCCATTTAGTTTTAAAATTTCTAAAGTTTGTTTTCCTGCTAAAGCCCAATCTCCAAATGCAACAAATCCACTAACATCTGGTACTGATTTAATAATTCCAATTACTGTAAAGTTTTGATCTTGAACTTTTACCTTTTCATTAATTTTTATATTAAGGGTTTTTGATAAACTTTCATTGATAAGGATAGAGTAAGGTTCTTTTTGCATTCTTTCATAAGCACCAATTGGCTCATAAACAACATTTCCATATAAAGGATATTTTTCATCCACAGTTTTAATTCTAGTAAATAATGATTTATTTTTTTCTCTTCCTGTTGTTGAAAGCATAGTACTGAACTCAATCATTTGAGAAACAGTTGCAAATTCTTTTACTTGATTAACTAGATCTAAATTTCCTGGGTTACGATTGTAATCAATCTCTAAATCTCCACCTAAAAGTGCTTTGGCATTATCATTTAGTTCTTTTTTAAGACTATCTTCAATTGTGAAAATAGCACTTAAGATAAAAAGACTTATAAATAGAGTAAGAATGATACTAGATATTTTATGATAATTTCTGCTTAAGTCTTTTAAAGCATATTTTAAAATCAAACTAAATTCTGAACGATTATTTAATTTTTCCATCTTTAATTTTTATTTTTCTTTTAGCTTTGTCAGCAAGTTTAGTGTCATGAGTTACAATGATTAAAGAAGAGCCTTCTTCTTTTACATACTTAAATAGAATATTTGCAATCATGATAGAATTTTCAGTATCCAAGTTTCCGGTTGGCTCATCAGCTAAAATTAATTCTGGTTTCATTGCAATTGCTCTAGCGATAGCAACCCTTTGTTGTTCACCACCTGATAATTGACTTGGTAGATTATTAAAACGATGTTTCAAACCAAAACGATCTAATAAAATTTTTGCCTCTTTTTCTGGATTTTTAAAATTATTGAGCTCAAGTGTAAGCGCAACATTTTCAACCGCTGTGTAATTAGGAATTAAATAAAACGACTGAAAAATTATTCCAATATTTTTCTTTCTTATCTCAGATACCTCATCTTCACTAAGGCCTGTAATTTCTTGATCTTGGAAAATTATTTTACCAGAGTTAGGTTTCTCCAAACCCCCAATTAACATGATTAAACTTGTTTTCCCTGAGCCACTTTCCCCAACAACAGAAACGGTTTCTTTTTTCTTAATATTTAGATCAATATTCTTTAAAACTTTGATACTATCTTTACCAGTTTGGTATTTGAGATTTATTTTTTTTAATTTAAGAATAGTATTCATGAATAAAACTATATTTATAAAAATTTTGATAATCTTTCTAGTGCACATAAACGCAAGTGCAATAGAAAAGGTAGTTTTATTCGGTGATAGTTTGATGGCTGGATATGGATTACCTAAAGAACATCATTTATCAATAGTTTTAGAAAATAATCTTAAGGAAGCTGGTTTAAATATTAAAGTTATTAATGGAAGTGTTTCTGGAAGTACGTCATCAGGTGGATTGAATAGAGTTGATTGGAGTTTATCAGAACCAGGGATAGATTTAATCATTTTAGGATTAGGAGCCAATGATATGCTCAGGGGAATTCAGCCAAACGAAACAAAAAAAAATTTAGAACAAATAATAAATATTGCTAACAATAAAAAAATTAAAATTATTTTAGCTGGGATGGTTGCACCAAAAACTCATGGAAAAAAATATAAAAAAGAGTTTGATTATATTTATCCAAAATTATCAAAAAAATATAATTTACCCTTAATCCCATTTCTTCTTGAAGGAGTAGCACTTAATCCAAGCTTAAATCAAAAAGACGGAATTCATCCAAATAAAGAAGGGACCATCAAAGTAAGTGAAACTATTAAAAAAAGTATTATTAATATTTTAAATTAAATGAATAAATTTTTAATCTTTCGGTTTCTTGTTGGTATGAGCAATATTAAAATTAATTAAGTTTTTTTATTAAGATATTTTTTTATATTTATTTATATGATGAAAAACTATTGCTGCTGAATTTGATATATTTAAGCTTTCAATTTTTTTGTTTATATTAATTTTTACAATAAAATCTGTATACTTTATAGTATGTTTTTTCATTCCAAATCCTTCTGATCCAAATAAAAGCACATTATTACCTTCCCATATTATTTCATCGAAATTTTTATCTGCATTTGAATCAAATCCGTATACCCAAAAATTTTTTTCTCTCAAATATTTTAAAGTACTATTTATATTTGCAACTTTAAAAATATTAAAATGTTCTAATGATCCACTAGCTGATTTATACATTAGTTTACTATATGATGGAAAATGTCTGTCTTTAACTATCATTCCATCCATATTAAAACTTACAGCACTTCTAATAATTGAACCAATGTTTCTTGGATCAGAAACTTCATTTAAACAAACTAAGTTTAAGTTTTTATTATTCTTTATAAATTCTTTTATTTCTATATTTTCAAAATCTTCAATTTCAGCCACAAATCCTTGATGAAGAATATTGTCACCTCTAGAATACTTATCTAATTCTTTTTTAGTTTTAAAATATACTTTTATATTTTTTAATAAATTAATCTTTGGATTCTCTCTATGAATTGTTTTTTTACTTTCTTCAGTTAAAAAAAGCTTTAAAATTTTTCTTTTTGGATTTTTTAATGCTTCAATAACAGCATGTTTTCCTACAATGAAAAAAGCTAATTTGTTCATATTAATTTATGCTTTTATACGATTTTAAAGGACTTTTAACATTATTTCTCATATTGCATTTATTTAATAAAAATATATAAAACGCTTGTTGTTTAAAGCTTTATTGAACAAGGGGACGCTTCCCCAACTTATGCTAAGGAGGGGTACCAAAGCGGTCAAATGGGGCGGGCTGTAAACCCGTTGACTTCGGTCTTCGAAGGTTCGAATCCTTCCCCCTCCACCATCAGTAAACTTAAATAATATTTGGAGTTCACACTTGGGTATGCGGGTGTAGTTCAGTGGTAGAACACTAGCCTTCCAAGCTGGTTGCGTGGGTTCGATTCCCATCACCCGCTCCAAAAAAATTAAAATAAAGTAATTATAAAGTGAGGTAAAAAAAGTAATGTCGAAGGAAAAATTTAATAGAAGTAAACCACATGCCAATGTAGGTACTATTGGCCACGTGGATCACGGTAAAACAACCTTAACAGCTGCTATAACTAAAGTTTTAGCTGAAGCTGGTGGTGCAAAATTTGTTGCTTATGATCAAATTGATAAAGCTCCTGAGGAAAAAGAAAGAGGAATAACTATAGCGACCGCTCATGTCGAATACGAAAGTGAAAAAAGACATTACGCTCACGTTGATTGTCCTGGTCACGCAGACTATGTTAAAAACATGATAACTGGTGCTGCTCAAATGGACGGTGCAATATTAGTTGTTAACGCAGCAGATGGTCCTATGCCGCAAACAAGAGAACATATTCTTCTTGCTAGACAAGTAGGTGTTCCAGCAATAGTTGTTTATTTAAATAAAGTTGATCAAGTTGACGATAAAGAAATGATAGATCTAGTTGAAGAAGAAATAAAAGATTTATTAACTTCTTATAAATTCCCAGGTGATAAAACACCTATAATAAAAGGTTCTGCATTAGCTGCCGTAGAAGGAAGAGATGATGAAATAGGAAAAAATTCAATTCTAGAATTAGTTAAGGCAATTGATGAACATATCCCTCAACCGGATAGACCCAAAGACAAGCCTTTCTTAATGCCTGTTGAAGATGTTTTCTCGATATCAGGTAGAGGAACTGTTGTAACTGGAAGAGTAGAGCAAGGAGTGGTTAAAACTGGTGAAGAGATTGAAATAGTAGGAATAAGAGAAACAAAGAAAACTGTTTGCACAGGTGTTGAAATGTTCAGAAAGATACTTGATACTGGTGAAGCAGGAGATAATATTGGTGCTCTCTTAAGAGGTGTTGAAAGAACTGATGTAGAAAGAGGACAAGTATTGTCAAAACCTGGCTCTGTTACTCCTCATACTAAATTTGAATGCCAAGCATATGTATTAAAAAAAGAAGAAGGAGGAAGACATACACCTTTTTTTGCTAAATACAGACCTCAGTTTTATTTTAGAACTACTGATGTAACTGGAGAGGTTGAATTACCATCAGGAACTGAAATGGTAATGCCAGGTGATGATGCTAAGTTTACAGTTAAATTAATTACACCGATTGCAATGAGTGAAAAGCTGAATTTTGCAATAAGAGAAGGTGGTAAAACAGTAGGAGCAGGCGTAGTAACAAAAATTTTAGAGTAAACTCCTTAGGAGTGTAGCTCAATTGGTAGAGCGCCGGTCTCCAAAACCGGAGGTTGGGGGTTCGATTCCCTCCGCTCCTGCCAAAAAAAAAGGAATTATGAAAAACCCATTTAAGTTTATACAAGAAGTTAAGCAAGAAGCTTTCAAAGTTACTTGGCCAACAGGGAAAGAAACTTTGCAAGGAACTTTAATGGTTGTTGCAATGGCAATTGTTGCCTCTTTATTCTTTTTACTTTTAGATCAGGTATTAAAATTTTTATTGGAATTAATACTAAAAGCGAGCTTTTAATGAAAAATTGGTATATTGTTCAGTCACATTCAAGTTTTGAAAACAAGGTTGCTCAAATAATAAAAGAAGAGGCTGAAAAAGCTAAAATTTCTGAAAAAATAGATGAAATAATAGTACCAACTCACGATATTACTGAAGTTAAAAGAGGAAAAAGAGTTCAAAGAAAAAAAAAATATTTTCCAGGATATGTTTTGATTAAAAGTGAAATGAATAATGAAATATATCACATGATTAAAAATATAAAAAAAGTTTCAGGATTTTTAGGATCTAAAGGATCTCCTGTTCCTGTGTCAGATAAAGAAATAGAAAAAATACTTGGACAAATAAAAGATGGAGTTGTACAACCTAAATCTGGAATTAGTTATAATGTTGGTGAAAAAGTTCAAGTTATAGATGGTCCTTTTGCATCATTTAGTGGATTAGTTGAGGATATAGATGAAGATAAATCTAGATTAAAAGTCTCAGTATCTATATTTGGACGTCCAACTCCAGTTGAATTAGAATATAATCAAGTTGAAAAGGCAAGTTAATGGCAAAAAAAGAAATTACTGGTTATGTTAAATTACAAATAAAGGGTGGTCAAGCTAACCCAGCTCCCCCTGTTGGTCCTGCTTTAGGCCAAAGAGGTATTAATATAATGGAATTTTGTAAAGCGTTTAATGAAAAAACTAAAAGTTTTATGGGAAAACCAGTTCCAGTAGTTATAACTGTTTATAAAGATAAAAAATTTGATTTTATAATTAAATCTCCACCAGCTTCACATTTTATAAAAGAAGCAGCAAAATTAAAAAGCGGTTCACAAGAACCTGGAAGAAATATAGTGGCTTCTATTACTAAAAAACAAGTGGAAGAAATCGCAAAAAAAAAAATGGATGATTTAAATGCTTATGATTTAGATGAAGCATCTAAAATTATTGCAGGATCTGCAAGATCAATGGGTATAGAGGTAAAAGAATAATGTCTTCAAAAAGATTTAAAAAATTACCTGAAAAAACTAAAGAATTAAAACCAGAAATTATTGATAAATTAATTCCAGAAATTAAAAAAAATTGTACTACTAAATTTGATGAGTCTATTGATTTAAGTTTTCAAATAAACAACAAACAAAAAAAAAGTGAAATAAACTTAAGAACTGTAGTTAATCTACCAGCTGGAACAGGAAAGAAAATAAAAGTTGCTGTCGTATGCGAGGAAGCAAAAAATAAAGCAGCTAAAGATGCTGGAGCTGATTTAATAGGTGGAGATGATTTAATTGAAAAAATAAAATCAGGAGAAATGAATTTTGAAAAACTAATTTGTACACCTTCAATGATGGTAAAATTATCAAAATTAGGAAAAATTCTTGGACCAAAAGGACTTATGCCTAATCCAAAACTTGGTACTGTTAGTGAAAATGTTCAAGACGCAGTTAAAAATGCTAAAGCTGGTCAGGCAGAAATTAGAAATGATAAAGATGGAAATATAGGTGTTAGTATAGGAAAAAAATCTTTTTCTGATGAAAACTTAATAAAAAATTATAATGCAATATTAGAAACTTTAGAAAAAGAGAAATCAAATAACACTATAAAGGGAGATTTAATAAAAAGTTCATTTATTACATCAACAATGGGAATATCTTACAAGTTAAAATTAACAAAAAATATTTAAAATATGAATAAAGAAAGAAAACAAGAATATATAAAAGATATGACAAGTCAGCTTGACAAATCTGAGGCTGTAATTGTTACTCATTATCAAGGTCTCACTGTTTCTCAATTAGATGAACTTAGAGGAAAAATGAGAGAGCATGGAATACAATTTAAGATAACAAAAAATAGAATTACCAAATTAGCTTTGGAAAAAACAAGATGCAAAGATTTATCTAGTCTTTTTTCTGGGCCTACAGCAGTAGCGATGTCAAAGGATGCTATAACTTCTGCCAAAATTCTTACTAATTTTTCAAAAGAAAACCAAAATTTAAAGATTCTTGGTGGAATCATGGGAAATGAAATTTTGGATGTAGCCGGAGTAAAAAATGTGGCAACTTTACCTTCATTAGAAGAAGCAAGGGCCAAAATAGTGGGAATTTTACGTTCTCCTGCTCAAAAAATCGCAAGTATTTTACTTGCACCGGCGTCAAAAATCGCTATTTTAGCGCTCGAAAAATCAAAAAAATAACCAGGGCAAAAAAATTATGGCTGATCTAAATAAAATTATAGAAGACTTATCAAGTTTGACTGTCGTTGAAGCAGCAGAACTATCAAAACAATTAGAAGAAAAATGGGGAGTGACTGCAGCAGCAGCAGTAGCAGCACCAGCAGCAGGAGGTGCAGCACCAGCAGCGGCTGAGGAAAAAGATGAATTTACAATTGTATTATCTTCTGCAGGCGATAAAAAAATTAATGTAATTAAAGAAGTAAGAGCAGTTACTTCGCTTGGACTTAAAGAAGCAAAAGATTTAGTTGAAGGTGCACCTAAAGAAGTTAAAACGGGTGTTAAAAAAGAAGAAGCTGAAGAGATAAAGAAAAAACTTGAAGCTGCAGGCGCTAAAGTAGAGCTTAAATAAATTTAAAAGAATTAAACGCTGGTTAAGAAAAATCAGCAAAATAGATGCGATTATCGTTTACTGAAAAAAAAAATATTAGAAAAAATTTTGGAAAACTTAAAGAAAGTTTATCAATACCAAATCTAATTGAAGTTCAAAAAAACTCATATAGAGAACTAACAGAATATTTAAAAGATCAAGAACAACATTTAGTTAAAGGGTTTGACAGAGTATTCAAAAGTATTTTTCCAATTGAAGATTTAAATGATAAAGCAACATTAGAATATGTTTCTTATAGACTTGAAAAGCCCAAGTTTGATGTAGAAGAATGTATATCAAGAGGTCTAACTTACTCTGCTGCATTAAAATGCACTTTAAGACTTGTTGTATATGACATTGATCAAGAAAATAATACTAAAGATATATTATCAGCTAAAGAACAAGAAGTTTATATGGGTGAAGTTCCAATGATGACAAATAGTGGTACTTTCATCACAAATGGTGTTCAAAGAGTTGTAGTTAACCAAATGCATAGAAGCCCAGGAGTTTTTTTTGATCATGATAAAGGAAAATCTCATGCAAGTGGTAAATTGTTATTTAATTGCAGAGTTATTCCAAATAGAGGTTCTTGGTTAGACTTTGAATTTGATGTTAAAGATTTTTTGTATTTTAGAATAGATAGAAAAAAAAAAATTTTCGTTACAACTTTGCTTCAAGCTTTAGGATATACAAAAAAAGATATTGCTGATGAGTTTTATGATAAAGAAAATTACAAGTATGATAAAAATTTAAATAAGTGGAAAACAAAATTTGATCCTGAAAATTATAAAGCTAAGAATTTTTCAGAGGAAGTAGTTGATGCTAAAACTAATAAGATAGTAGTTAAGCTAGGAGAAAAAATAAATTTTTTAACTGCTAAAAAACTTTTTAATGATGGGTTAAAAGAAATTTATGTAACAAATGAAAGTTTATATGGCAAATTTTTACATCAAAATATAGCTGATGGAGAAGATAATTTTAAAATTGGAACTGAAATAAACGAGACTATTTTAAATAAGATTGTTGAACTTAATAATTTAAACATTGAAATTTCTAAAACAAATTCGATAAACAAGGGTCCTTATATAATCCAAACTTTATTTAATGATAAAAATGAAAATAAGAATGATGCTATTACTGAAATTTATAAAGTTTTAAGACCAGGGGAACCTCCAACAATTGATATAGCTACACAAATTTTTAATAATTTGTTTTTTAGTTCAGATCGATATGATTTATCTGATGTTGGTAGAGTTAAAATGAATTCCAGATTAAATTTAAATTGTTCTGATAAAATTACTATCCTTAGAAATGATGATGTTTTAGCGATAGTAAAAAAAATGATGGATTTAAGAGATGGAAAAGATGAAGTAGACGATATAGATCACTTAGGAAACAGAAGAGTTAGGTCTGTTGGCGAACTTGTTGAAAACCAAGCAAGAATTGGTGTTTATAGAATGGAGAGAGCAATTAAAGAAAAAATGACAACTCTCGATGTTGAGTCAGCAATGCCACAAGATTTAATTAATGCAAAACCCTTAACAATTTCATTAAAAGATTTTTTTGCTACTTCTCAATTATCTCAATTTATGGATCAAACTAATCCTTTATCTGAAATTACTCATAAAAGAAGAGTCTCTGCTTTAGGACCCGGAGGTTTAACTAGGGAAAGAGCTGGTTTTGAAGTAAGAGATGTTCATCCAACTCATTATGGAAGAATTTGTCCTATAGAAACTCCAGAAGGACCAAATATTGGTTTAATTAATAGTCTATCTACTTATTCAAAGATAAATAAATATGGATTTATAGAAAGTCCTTATAAAAAAGTTGAAAATGGAGTGGTTCAAGACAAAATAGAATATTTATCTGCTATGGAAGAAACAAAATATACCATAGCTCAAGCAAATTCAGTAATTGATGACAAGGGTAAAATTAAAGAAGATCTAGTATCTTGTAGACAAAATTTAAACTTTATTTTATCAAAACCAGAAAATATTCAATACATTGATGTTTCACCTAAACAATTAGTTTCAGTAGCAGCTTCATTAATTCCTTTTTTAGAAAATGATGATGCAAATAGAGCTTTAATGGGTTCAAATATGATGAGACAGGCTGTTCCGTTATTAAAACCAGAGTCTCCACTTGTTGGTACAGGAATAGAGAGTGATGTAGCATTAGACTCAGGAGTTACGATAGTCGCAAAAAGAGATGGTGAAGTAGATAAAATTGATGGTAAAAGAGTAGTAATTAAAGCAACTGATGATAAAGATTATTCTAAATCTGCAGTAGACATATATAGCCTACAAAAATTTAAAAGATCAAATCAAAACACTTGTATTAATCAAAAACCATTAGTTAGAGTTGGTGATAAAGTTAAAGCTGGAGATATAATAGCTGATGGACCCTCTACAAAAATTGGAGAGTTAGCTTTAGGTAAAAACGTTACAGTGGCATTTATGCCTTGGCAAGGTTACAATTTTGAAGATTCAATTTTAATTTCAGAAAGATGTGTCACAGATGATGTATTTACGTCAATTCATATTGAAGAATATGAGGTTATGGCTAGAGATACAAAACTTGGAGAAGAAGATATAACCAGAGATATACCTAATGTAAATGAAGAAGCTTTGAAAAATTTAGATGAATCAGGAATAATATATATTGGAGCCGAAGTTAAGCCTGGAGATATATTAGTTGGTAAAGTCACACCAAAAGGGGATACAGCATCTGGACCTGAAGAAAAATTATTAAGATCAATTTTTGGTGAGAAAGCAATAGATGTAACAGACACATCTCTAAAAATGCCAAGTGGAAGTGGAGGAATAATAGTAGATGTTAGAGTTTTTAATAGACATGGTATTGAGAAAGATGAAAGATCTATTACTATTGAAAGAGCTGAAATAGAAACTGTTCAACAAGATAAAAATGTTGAAGAAGAAATATTAGAAAGAAGCATTAAACAAAGAGCATCACTTATATTAAATGGTGTTACTATTAATAAATCAATTAAAGATATGAAATCTGGCGAAAAATTAGACAAGAATAAAATTAATCAGCTCAATATTTCTGATTTATTTAAGCTATCAATTAATGATGATAAAAAAATTGAGGATATATCACAATTAAAAGAACAATATAATTCTGCAAAAAAAGATATTCAGGAAAGATTTGAAGATAAAGTTTTAAAAATTAGACAGGGTGACGATCTTTTACCAAGTGTAATGAAGATGGTTAAAGTTTTTGTTGCTATTAAAAGAAGATTAAGACCTGGAGATAAAATGTCAGGTAGACATGGTAATAAAGGAGTTGTTAGTAAAATAGTACCAGTCGAAGACATGCCCTACCAAGAAAATGGTAAACCAGTTGATATAGTATTAAATCCTTTAGGAGTTCCAAGTAGAATGAATGTTGGTCAAATATTAGAAACTCATTTGGGATGGGCTTGTACCGAATTAGGTGAAAAACTTAACAATTTAATAAATGAAAATCAGAAAAAAATAGAAAAAACAGAAAAAATTAAAAATTTTTTAAAATCTATTTATGGAAAAGAATCTTATGATGAAAAAGTAGAAAATTTATCATCATCTGAGTTTATTGATCTGTGTGAAAACATACAAACTGGAGTTCCTATAGCGACTCCTGTATTTGATGGCGCTAAAGAACAAGATGTAACTAATATGCTTAAATTAGCAAATCTTCCTGAGTCTGGACAAACTAACTTATGGGATGGAAGAACTGGAGAAAAATTTGATAGGTCGGTAACAGTAGGAACAATATATATGTTAAAATTACACCACTTAGTAGAAGATAAAATTCATGCTAGATCAACTGGTCCCTATAGTTTGGTTACTCAACAACCTTTAGGTGGAAAAGCACAACTTGGTGGCCAAAGATTTGGTGAAATGGAAGTTTGGGCTTTAGAAGCGTACGGAGCATCATATACACTACAAGAAATTTTAACAGTAAAATCAGATGATGTTGCTGGTAGGGTAAAAGTTTATGAAACTATTGTTAAAGGTGAAGAAAACTTTGAATCAGGAATACCAGAATCTTTTAACGTATTAGTAAAAGAAATTAAATCTTTAGCACTGAATGTGGAGTTAAACTAAATTAATGAATAAACAGCTTACAGATTTATTTAAAGGTTCAGAAATTTTAGAGACACAAAATTTTAATAGTATAAAAATCACTTTAGCAAGTCCTGAAAAAATAAAATCTTGGACATATGGTGAAATTAAAAAACCTGAAACTATAAATTATAGAACTTTTAGACCAGAAAAAGATGGACTATTTTGTGCAAGAATATTTGGTCCAATAAAAGATTATGAATGTCTTTGTGGTAAATATAAAAGAATGAAATTCAGAGGAATTATATGTGAAAAATGTGGAGTAGAAGTAACAAAATCCAATGTAAGAAGAGAAAGAATGGGCCATATTAATTTAGCTACTCCAGTTGCGCACATATGGTTTTTAAAATCATTACCAAGCAGAATATCATTATCTGTAGACATGAAACTGAAAGATGTCGAAAAAGTTCTTTATTTTGAAAATTTTATAGTTATTGAGCCTGGCTTAACAGGTCTTAAAAAAAATCAATTGTTAAGTGAAGAGGAATTAACAAAATTTCAGGATGAATATGGGGAAGAAAATTTTACAGCAGGCATAGGAGCTGAGGCTATATTAGAAATTCTTAAATCAATTAATTTAGAAGAAGAAAAAATTAGATTAACTAAAGCTATAAAAGAAACTAAATCAAAAGTTGCTGAAGAAAGAGCTATTAAAAGATTAAAACTAATTGAATCATTTTTAGGAACAGGCAACAAACCGGAATGGATGATTTTAACAACTATACCAGTTATACCTCCAGAGTTAAGACCTTTAGTTCCTTTAGATGGAGGAAGATTTGCCACTTCAGATTTAAACGATCTTTACAGGAGAGTTATAAATAGAAATAATAGATTGAAGAGACTTATGGATTTAAAAGCTCCAGACATAATTGTTAGAAATGAAAAAAGAATGCTACAAGAGTCTGTAGATGCTTTATTTGATAATGGAAGAAGAGGAAGAGTAATAACTGGTACAGGAAAAAGACCTCTAAAATCACTTGCTGAAATGCTAAAAGGAAAACAAGGTAGATTTAGACAAAATTTGTTAGGTAAAAGAGTCGATTATTCTGGTAGATCGGTAATAGTTGTTGGACCAGATTTAAAATTACATGAATGCGGATTACCTAAAAAAATGGCTTTGGAGCTTTTTAAACCTTTCTTGTATGCAAGATTAAATAAATTAGGCTTAGCATCAACAATTAAACAAGCAAAAAAATTAGTTGAAAGAGAAAGAAACGAAGTATGGGATGCTTTAGAATTAATAGTCAGAGAGCACCCAGTTATTTTAAATAGAGCTCCAACATTACATAGACTTGGAGTTCAAGCTTTTGAACCAAAATTAATAGAAGGTGATGCGATAGAACTTCATCCATTAACATGTGCAGCATTTAATGCAGATTTTGATGGAGATCAAATGGCTGTACACATACCATTAAGCTTAGAAGCTCAATTGGAGGCAAGAGTTTTAATGATGTCAACAAATAATATTTTAAGTCCATCTAATGGTAAACCGATAATTGTACCTAGTCAGGACATGATATTAGGAATTTATTATTTATCCCAAACTCCATATCAAAATGAAAAAATTGAAGGACATTTTGTTAACACTTCAGAAATTGAACATGCTCTTGAAATTGGAAAAATAAAAGTACATTCAAGAATAGTTTCAAGATTTGAAACTGTTGATAAAGAAGGAAATAAAAATTTAGAAAAACATATTAGTACAGCTGGAAGATTTCTTTTAGCAAATCTCTTACCAAAAAATTTTAATAACAAGTTTTCTCTAGTTGATCGATTATTGCCTAAAAAAATAGTTTCAGAGGTTATAGATCATGTATTTAGATTTTCAGGACAGAAAAATACAGTTATATTTTGTGATAAATTAAAAGATTTAGGTTTTAAACATGCATTTAAGGCAGGAATATCTTTTGGAAAAGATGATTTAGTAATTCCAGAAAATAAAGAACAATTAATTGAAGAAACAAAAAAATTAATCTCTGATTATGAAAGTCAATATTCTGAAGGTTTAATTACCAGAGGTGAAAAATACAACAAAGTTGTAGATGCATGGTCTAAATGTACTGATAGAGTCGCTTCTGAAATGATGAAAAGAATTTCTGCTACAGAGGTTACAAAAGATGGTCTAAAAATTAATTCTGTATTTATGATGGCTGATAGTGGAGCCAGAGGTTCAGCAGCACAAATGAAACAGCTAGCCGGAATGAGAGGTTTAATAGCTAAACCTTCCGGTGAAATTATAGAGTCTCCAATCACATCAAATTTTAAAGAAGGTTTAACCGCATTGGAATATTTTAATTCTACACATGGTGCTCGAAAAGGTTTAGCAGACACAGCACTAAAAACTGCGAATTCTGGATATTTAACTAGAAGATTGTGCGATGTGGCACAAGATTTAACTATTACAAAAAAGAAGTGTGAAAATCCTGGATATATAAAATTATCAGAAATTATAGAAGGTGGAAATGTTATTGTAACTTTATCTGAAAGAACTTTAGGTAGAGTTGTGGCTTCAGATATAAAAAATCCACTAACTGGTGAAGTAATTCATCCAAAAAATAAAATTATTGACGAAGAGGCATGTGAAAAAATTGATGCTGCAGGAGTTAAAAACATCAATGTTTATTCAGTTATAACTTGTAGTCTAAAAGAGGGAGTTTGTTCTACTTGCTATGGAAGAGATCTATCAAGAGGTAAAATGGTAAATGTAGGTGAAGCAATAGGAATGATTTCAGCTCAGTCTATTGGTGAACCAGGAACACAATTAACTATGAGAACATTTCATGTTGGTGGAACCGCATCAATTAAACAAGAATCTCAAATTATATCTAAATCAGAAGGTACATTAAAAATAATAAACACAAATTTAATAGATGACTCTAAGAAAAATTTAATTGTAATGGGTAGAAACACCCAATTATCTATAGAAGATGAAAATGGATTACAAATAGCTATTTATAAAGTGCCTTATGGTTCAAAATTATATTTTAAAAATGGAGAAAAAATTAAAAAAAATACTAAAATTTGTGAATGGGATCCATACACAACTCCAGTTATAGCTGAAACAAATGGAAATGTTAATTTTGTTGATTTAATTGATGGTGTTTCACTAGCAGAAACAATGGATGATGCTACAGGAATATCAACAAAGACTGTTGTTGATTGGAAAACACAATCAAAAAATACAGATTTAAAACCAAGAATTACTCTTAGAGATGAAAAAGGAAATGTTATTAAAAAAGCTGACGATAATGAGGCTAGATATTATTTAGTACCTGATTCAATTCTATCTGTTAAAGACGGTCAAAAAATAACTGCGGGAGATGTAATAGCAAGACTACCTAAAGAAACATCTAAAACTAAAGATATAACAGGAGGCCTACCAAGAGTTGCTGAATTATTTGAAGCAAGAAAAGCAAAAGATAGTGCTATCATAGCAGAGAATGATGGAAAAGTTATTTTTGGAAAAGAAGTAAGAGGAAAACAAAGAGTAACAATAGAATCTGAAAATGGTGAAAGTTCTACATATTTAATTCCAAAAGGAAAACATATAAATTTTAATCAGGGTGAAAAAATAAAAAAAGGGGAATATCTTTTAGATGGCCAGCCTCTACCGCATGATATTTTAAGAATTTTAGGAATTGAAGAACTAACTGAATATTTTGTTAATCAAGTTCAAGAAGTTTATAGGTTACAGGGAGTTATAATTAATGACAAGCATATTGAAGTTATATTGAGACAAATGTTGAAAAAAATCGAAATCAAAGAAAGTGGAGACTCTAGTTTATTACCTGGAGAAATAATAGATAGAATTAAATTTCAAGATTTAAATGATAAATTAACTAGTGAAGGCAAAAAAAATGCAATTGGAGAAAGAGTATTAATGGGTATAACAAAAGCATCACTACAAACAGAGTCATTTATATCAGCAGCTTCATTCCAAGAGACCACAAGAGTGTTAACTGATGCAGCAATAAGAGGTAAAGTTGATAAACTTCAAGGATTAAAAGAAAATGTTATTGTTGGTAGACTCGTACCCGCAGGCACAGGATCAATAAAAAATAATTGGAACAAAAAAGCATTAGAAGATGATCAAAAATTTTTATCTGATCAAGAAAAAAACGAACCTTCAGAAACCCAGATAAATCAATAAAAAATTGATATAATATTGTGTGTTTTAATTTGACAAATTAAATTTCTATAGTACTTTGGCGATAATTTTTGGTTGGAATGTAGTGCATTAAGCACTAAACGCTGCCATAAATAACCTGACAGTTATTTCATCAAAAATATAAAATTTAAAAATTATGCCAACAATTAACCAATTGTTAAGAAAGAAAAGAATAAAACCTTTAGCAAGAAATAAAGTTCCTGCTTTAGAAAAACAACCTTTAAAAAGAGGTGTATGTGTTAAAGTTTACACAACGACTCCAAAAAAACCAAATTCAGCATTAAGAAAAGTTGCAAGAGTAAGATTATCAAATGGATTTGAAGTTACTGCTTATATACCTGGAGAGGGACATAATTTACAAGAACACTCAGTTGTTTTAATAAGAGGCGGTAGAGTTAAGGATTTGCCTGGTGTTCGTTATCATATATTGAGAGGAAATCTAGATACTCAAGGTGTTGCAAATAGAAAAAAAAGAAGATCTTTATATGGAACAAAAAAAGGTAAATAAAAATGTCTAGAAAAAGAAAAGCTCCAAAAAAAATTCCAATAATTGATCCTAAATATAAATCAGCAATAATTCCTAAGTTAATAAATTCATTAATGTATGATGGAAAAAAAACGGTAGCAGAAAAAATTGTTTATGATGCAATAGAAAAAATTAAATCTAAATCAAAAGATGATCCATTAAATATTTTTAATACAGCTATTAGCAACATTAAACCTGCGCTAGAAGTTAGATCAAGAAGAGTTGGAGGTGCAACTTATCAAGTTCCTGTAGAAGTAAAATCAAAAAGATCTCAAGCTTTAGCTTTAAGATGGTTAATTGATGCATCTAGAAAAAGAAAAGATAAAAAAATGTCAGATAAAATATTTAATGAAATTTATGATGCATATCAAAATAGAGGTAGTGCAATAAAAAAAAAGGAGGAAACGCATAAAATGGCAGAGTCAAATAAAGCTTTTGCACATTTTAGGTGGTAATTTTTATGCCAAGAACTCATACTTTAAATAAATATAGAAACATAGGTATAATGGCACATATAGATGCAGGCAAAACTACAACAACTGAAAGAATTTTATATTACACCGGCAAAAGTCATAAGATTGGAGAAGTTCATGATGGAGCAGCAACCATGGATTGGATGGAACAAGAGCAAGAAAGAGGAATTACAATTACTTCTGCTGCAACCACATGTTTTTGGAGAGATTATAGAATTAATATAATTGATACTCCTGGACACGTAGATTTCACCATAGAAGTTGAAAGATCATTAAAGGTTTTAGACGGTGCAGTTGCCGTTTTTGATGGCGTTGCAGGTGTTGAACCTCAATCCGAAACAGTTTGGAGACAAGCAGATAAATATAAAGTTCCTAGAATTTGTTTTGTTAACAAATTAGATAGAACTGGTGCCGATTTTTTCAGATGTGTTGATATGATCAAAGATAGATTGGGAGCAAAACCTTTAGTTATGCAAGTTCCAATAGGAATTGAGTCATCACTTCAAGGAGTAGTTGATCTAGTTAAAATGAAAGCAATAGTTTGGAAAAATGAAGATTTAGGTGCTGAATGGGAAGAAAAAGAAATACCAGAAGATTTAAAAGAAATCTCAGATAAATATAGAAAAGAATTAGTAGAAACAGCTGTAGAACAGGATGAAAAACTTATGGAAAGCTATTTAAATGGTGAAGAAATTAAAAATGAAGATTTAATTAAGTGTATAAGAAAAGGGTGTTTGAATTTTGATTTTGTGCCAGTTTTAACTGGATCAGCATTTAAAAATAAAGGAGTTCAACCATTATTAGATGCAGTTGTTGATTATTTACCAAGTCCAGAAGATATTGGTTCCATTAAAGGAACAAAACCAGGATCTGAGGAAGAAATGGTAATGAAATTTGAAGATAAAGCTCCATTTTCTGCTTTAGCATTTAAAGTTGCCAATGATCCATTTGTAGGTTCACTTACTTTCATTAGAATTTATTCTGGCACTATAAAATCTGGAACTGGAATTTATAATACTTCTAGAGATAAAGAAGAAAGAGTTGGAAGAATGCTATTAATGCATGCAAATTCAAGAGAAGATATTAAAGAGGCTAATACAGGTGATATAGTAGCTTTGGCTGGGCTAAAATATACTATAACAGGACATACACTTGCTGACGAAGAAACTCCCGTTTTATTAGAACCTATGGAATTTCCTGATCCAGTTATTGAAATAGCCGTTGAACCTAAAACTAAAGGTGATCAAGAAAAAATGGGTGAAGCTTTAGGAAGATTAGCAAAAGAAGATCCTTCATTTAGAGTTACTTCAGACGAGGAATCTGGACAAACAATTATAAAAGGTATGGGTGAATTACATTTAGACATAATTGTAGATAGAATGAAAAGAGAATTTAAAGTTGAGGCCAATGTGGGAGCTCCTCAAGTTGCATATAGAGAGACAATATTGAGTGCAGCAGAATTTGATTATACTCATAAAAAACAAAGTGGTGGTGCTGGACAATTTGCTAGAGTTAAATTATCAGTAGAACCGCTTGAACCAGGAAAAGGAAGAGAAGTTGAAAGTAAAATTAAAGGTGGATCAATACCAAAAGAATTTATTCCTGGTGTAGAAAAAGGTATCGAAACAATAGCAGATGGTGGAATCTTAGCTGGATTTCCAATAATTGATTATAAGGTAACAATTTTAGATGGATTACATCATGATGTAGACTCTAGTGTATTAGCTTTTGAACTTGCTTCAAGACAATGCTTTAAAGAAGTTTGTACTAGAGGAACTTTAAAACTTTTAGAACCAATAATGAGAGTAGAGGTTGTAACTCCTGAAGATTATATGGGTGATGTTATAGGTGATTTAAATAGTAGAAGAGGTCAAATAAATACCCAGGAACAAAGAGGTAATGCTACTGTAATAACAGCCATGGTTCCTCTAGCTAATATGTTTGGTTATATAAATAGTTTAAGATCAATGTCACAAGGAAGAGCTCAATACAGTATGTTTTTTGATCACTATGACAAAGTTCCTCAAAATGTTCAAGACGAAGTAACAAAAAAAACAGGATAAATATGGAAAAGCAAAATATACGAATTAAACTTAGAGCTTATGACAATAAAGTTTTAGATCAATCTACTGAAGAAATTGTTAATACTGTTAAAAGAACAGGGGCAAATATAAAAGGCCCAATACCTCTACCAACAAAAATTGAAAAATATACAGTACTAAGGTCACCTCATATAGATAAAAAAAGTAGAGAACAATTTGAGACAAGAACACATAAAAGATTAATAGATATAATAGAACCAACGCCACAAACTGTTGAAGCATTGATGAAATTAGACTTAGCTTCAGGAGTTGATGTGGAGATAAAAATATAATTATGAGTGAAATTTCTTTAATAGGCAAAAAAATTGGAATGTCCAGAGAATTTTATAAAACTGGTCAGTCAGTACCAGTTACAGTTTTAAAAATGGAAAAAGGTAGAATAATAGAATTAATAAAAGAAGATAAAAGAGGATATAAAGCTATTCAAGTAGGTTTTGGTAAAATCAAAAATTCAAAATTAACAAAAGCAATGAAAGGTTATTTTGCAAAAAAAAATACAGAACCAAAAAAAGTATTAAAGGAATTTAGAGTAAAAAATTTAGATGAGTATAAAGAAGGAAATGAAATAGGTATTGAAATTTTTAATGAAGTAAAATTTGTTGATATTAGATCAAAGACTATAGGAAAAGGTTTTGCAGGAGTAATGAAAAGACATAATTTTTCTGGTTTAAGAGCAACACATGGAGTTTCTGTTTCTCACAGATCTCATGGTTCTACAGGTCAAAGACAAGATCCTGGTAAAGTATTTAAAAATAAAAAAATGGCAGGACATATGGGAGATAAATTAAGAACAATTCAAAATATTGAAATAATTAAAAGAGATGAATCTCATAATTTGTTGTTTTTAAAAGGATCAATACCAGGTTCAAAAAATACCGAGGTTATTATTAAGAAAGCAGTAAAAAATATAAATAAATTAACTATGATTGAAAAAATTGAAATTATAGAAAAACAAAAAAAAACTGAAGAAAAAAAGAAAAAATAAATGAAAATAGATAAAATTGATTTAGAAGGAAAAAAAGTTTCGATAGAAGTATTGGATCAAATTTTTAAATCCAAAATTAATAAGCAATTAGTAAGCAATGTTGTTTATAAAACAATTTCTAATTACAAAGGTAGAAAAGCTAAAACTAAACAAAAAAATGAAATTAAAGGTTCAACTGCTAAAATATATGCACAAAAAGGTACCGGTAATGCAAGACACGCAAGTAGAAAAGCTCCAATTTTTGTTGGTGGAGGAGTGGCCCACGGTCCAAAAGGTGAATTAAGTTATAAAAAAAGAAAAATGAATAAAAGCGAAAAAAAAATGAGTATTGCTTCACTAATGACAGAAAAAAACAATGAAAAAAATCTAATTATTTTTGAAGATTTTAATAAAGAGATCAAAAAAACTAAAGAAATGTTTCAAATATTGAAGAAATTTGAAGCATTAAATGCATTAATAATTTTAGATAAAAAATCTAAAGAAAATATTTATATGTCATTAAAAAATATTCCTAATATAAAAACATCAGATATTAGTAATTTCAGCGTTTTTGATTTACTAAAATATAAAAAAGTAATTCTAACTGATAGTTCAACAAAATTACTGGAAAAGAGGTTTGTCTAATGTCAAAAATTAATTTATTTGATAAAATTTTAACTCCAGTAGTAACTGAAAAATCTACTAATTTATCAGAATATAATAAAATAGTCTTTAAAGTACCTAATGGTGCAAATAAAAAAAACCTTAAAAAAAATATTGAAAAAATATTTAAAGTTAATGTAACAAAAATAAATATCATCAACAAAAAAAGAAGAGTTAAAACTACAAGAGGAAGAAAAATCAAAATTAGTGGTTATAAAAAAGCAATTGTAACATTAAAAAAAGGTCAAAATATTGATCTTACAACAGGTATATAAAAAATGGCTTTAAAATCTTTTAAACCTTACACTAAATCTACTAGAGGAACTATTTTAGTTAATAGAGAAAAGTTGTGGAAAGGTAAACCATACAAGCCTTTAACAGCTGTAAATAATTCTTCAAAAGGTAGAAATAATTTAGGTAGAATTACTTCAAGAAATCACGGTGGTGGTCATAAACAAAAATATAGAATTATAGATTTTCATAGAAAAAAATTTGATGTCAAAGGAGAAGTTGAAAGAATTGAATATGATCCCAATAGATCATCACACATCATGTTAGTTAAATATGAGGATGGTGAAAGATGTTATTATTTAGCTCCTCAAAAGATAAAAATAGGAGATCAAATTCAAAATGGTTCTAATGCAGAAATAAAAATAGGCAATTGCCTACCATTACAAGATATACCAGTTGGTATAGATATACATAATGTAGAGCTGCAACCAGGTGCCGGTGGAAAAATTGCAAGAGCAGCAGGATCATCTGTCCAAATTTCAGGAATAGATGGAAATTATTCAATTATTAAAATGATTTCTGGAGAAGTAAGAAAAATTGACTCAAGATCTTTAGCAACTATAGGAAAACTTTCAAATCCTGATCAAAAAAATATTAAAATAGGAAAAGCAGGAAGATCTAGATGGTTAGGTAGAAGACCTCATACAAGAGGTGTTGTAATGAATCCAGTTGATCACCCACTAGGTGGAGGTGAAGGTAAGTCTGCTGGAGGAAGACATCCCGTATCAAGAAAAGGACAAGCATCAAAAGGATTAAAAACTAGAAATAACAAAAGAACAGATAAATTTATAATTAGAAGAAGAAAGAAGAAAAGAGATTAATTATGGCTAGATCAGTATGGAAAGGACCTTTTGTAGAAGAAAGTTTAATAAAAAAGGTAGATAAAGAAAAAACAAATCCAAATAAAAAACCAATTAAAACTTGGTCAAGAAAATCAACTATTATACCTGATTTTGTTGGTGTTAGTTTTTTAATTTATAATGGAAAAAAGTTTATACCTATAACTGTATCCGAAGATATGGTTGGTCATAAATTTGGTGAATTTGCACCTACTAGACAATTTTTTGGTCATACACCAGCTGACAAAAAAGCAAAAGCAGAGGAAAATAAAACAGCAACTAAAAAATAATTATGAAAGAAAATAATAAAAAAATAACTGAGAAAATAGTTAAGGCAGTTAATAAAAATGTTAGATCAAGTACAAGAAAACTAAAGCCAATTTTAAAAGCAATCGTTGGTAAAAAAGTTGATTTAGCTATTAGAGACTTATCATTTTCAGAAAAAAGAATTTCAAAAGATATAAAAAAAACCATATCTTCCGCAGTTGCTAATGCTGAAAATAACTATCAGTATGATATTGATAAATTGATCGTAAAAGAAGCTTATTGTGGCAAACAAATAATAATGAAAAGATTTAGAGCTAGGGCAAAAGGAAGAGCGGCATCTATAATAAAACCATATTCTAATTTAACAATAATACTTGCAGAAAAAACAAAAAAGGTTACGGAGAAACATGGGACAAAAAGTTAATCCAGTAGGTTTAAGATTAGGCATAAACAGAGGATGGGACTCTGTATGGTATGCAAAAAAGAAAGATTTTGGAAATTATCTTATAGAAGACTATAAAATTAGAGATTTTATAAAAAGAAATGTTGTTAACTCAGGAGTATCAAAAGTTATGATCGAAAGAACATCAAAAAAATGTTTTGTAACAATATATACATCTAGACCTGGTTTTGTTATTGGAAAAAAGGGAAGTGATATAGAAAAAATAAAAAATAAATTATCAAATTTATCTAAAAATGAAGTAGTTCTTAATATTAAAGAAGTAAAAAAACCTGAAACTAATAGTTTTTTAGTGGCTGAAAATATAGCACAACAATTGGTAAAAAGAGTTTCTTATAGAAGAGCAATGAAAAGAGCAATGCAATCAGCATTAAGATTAGGTGCAAAAGGAATTAAAGTATCAATAAGTGGAAGATTAGGAGGAAATGAAATTGCAAGAACAGAATGGTTAAGAGATGGGAGCATTCCTTCTCATACTTTAAGAGCTGATATTGATTATGCTGAATCAGAAGCTTTAACAACTTATGGAATAATTGGTATTAAAGTTTGGATATATAAAGGAGAAATTTTTAGCAAAGAATTTAACCAGGAGACTAATAAAAAATAAATATGTTACAACCAACTAGAACAAAATATAGAAAAGCACATAAAGGAAGAATTCACGGTAATGCTTCAAGGTGCAATTTAATGAACTATGGAGCGTATGGACTTAAAGCAATGCAACCAGAAAGAGTTATTGGAAAACAAATAGAAGCAGCAAGAGTAGCTTTAACAAGACACATGAAAAGGCAAGGTAGAGTCTGGACAAGAATGTTTCCAAATATTCCAGTTTCTAAAAAGCCTACAGAAGTAAGAATGGGTAAAGGAAAAGGTTCACCAGAATTTTGGGCATGCAGAGTTAAACCTGGTAGAATTCTTTTTGAAGTAGATGGCGTATCCGAAGAAGTAGCAAAAGAAGCTCTTTATAAAGCTTCAGCTAAACTACCAATAAAATGTAAAATTATTAAAAGAATATAATATGAAAAAAAAAGATATAAAGAATAAAACTAAAACTGAAGCATTAAAAGACATAGATAAACTCAAAAAAGATCTATTTAACTTTAGATTTCAAAAAACAAACGGACAATTAAAAAGTCCATCAAAAATTAGCGAAACAAAAAGAAACATAGCAAGATTAAAAACTTTAATTGAGAGGAAAAATGCCTAAAAAAATTCTTTCTGGAATAGTAATTAGCAATAAACCAAATAAAACAATTACTGTAATGGTTGAAAGGAAATATCAACATCCACTACTTAAAAAAGTAATTAAAGCTAGAAAAAAGTATAGTGTTCATGATGAAAATAATAAGTTTAAAAATGGAGATAAAGTTTCAATAGTTGAATGCAAACCTAAATCTAAAACTAAAAAATTTGAAGTTATGGGAGAAAATAAATGATTCAAGTTCAAACTGAGCTATTTGTTGCAGATAATACTGGAGCAAAAAAAATTGAATGTATAAAAGTTCTTGGCGGTTCAAAGCGAAGATATGCCAGCATTGGAGATACCATTGTTGTTGCCGTTAAAGAAGCTATACCCAAGGGAAAAGTAAAAAAAGGCTCAGTTCACAAAGCTGTTGTTGTAAGAGTAAAAAAAGGAATTCATAGAAATGATGGATCAAAAGTTAAATTTGACAATAACGCTGCAGTTTTAACTGATGAAAAAGGTGAACCAATAGGAACAAGAATATTTGGACCAGTAACTAGAGAATTAAGAAATAGAGGTCAAATGAAAATAATTTCATTAGCACCAGAGGTTTTATAATGATTAAAAAGGGATTAAAAGTAAAAGTTTTATGTGGAAAAGATAAAAATAAAGAAGGAGAAATAATTGAAATTGATAGAAATAATTTTAGAGCAAAAATTAAAGGAATAAATATGATAAAAAAACATATTAAGACAACAAAAGAAAAAAAAGGTGGAATAATAACAAAAGAAAATTTTGTACATATTTCAAACTTAAAACTTTTAGAAGAAAAAAAACTAAGTAAAAAAAAAGAGGTTAAAAAATAATGTTACCAAGACTTAAAGAATTATTTGATAAAGAAATAAAAAGTAATCTTAAAGAAAAATTAGGTTATAAAAATTTTTATATGGTTCCACAAATAAAAAAGATTGTAATTAATATGGGCCTAGGATTAGATGGCAATGATTCAAAAATTATTAAATCTTGTGAAGAAGATTTATCAAAAATAACAGGTCAAAAACCTGTAATAACAAAATTTAAAAAATCTATATCTAATTTTAAAACAAGAAAAAATACAAACGCGGGATTAAAAGTAACATTAAGAAAAAGCAAAATGTATGAATTTATTGATAGATTGGTTAACATAGCTTTGCCAAGAATAAAAGATTTTAGAGGTTTATCACTAAAGGGATTTGATAAATTTGGAAATTATACATTCGGTGTTAAAGAACACATTATATTTACAGAAGTAAATTTTGATAAAGTAGATAAAATAAGAGGATTAGATATTACAATTGTAATTAAATCATTAAAAAAAGAAGATAGTTTCGAATTATTAAAAAGATTTAATTTTCCATTTATAGAAAAGAGGAGTAATTAGAATATGGCAAAACTAAGCTCTGTAAACAAAAATAACAAAAGAATCAATCTTTCAAATAAATTTTATGCAAAAAGAAAAAAACTAAAAGATATTATTATGGATAAAAAACTACCATTAGAAGAAAGATTTAAAGCTCAACAAAAATTATCAAAATTACCTAGGAATTCTTCAAAGACCAGAGTTATGAATAGATGTCAAATTACAGGCAGACCTCATGGTGTTTATAGAAAATTAAAAATTTCAAGAATTGCATTGAGACAACTAGGTCTTGAAGGAAAAATACCAGGAATGGTTAAATCAAGTTGGTAGAAAGGAAATTATGAGTTTAAGTGACCCTATTGGAGATATGTTAGCAAGAATAAAAAACGCTTTGATGAGAAATCATCCAAAAGTTATACTTCCATCTTCAAATTTTAAGATTAAAATAGCAGAAGTTTTAAAAAGTGAAGGTTATATTATTGATTATAAAACTGATGACAAAGAAAAAAAGAAAAACTTAGAAATTCATTTAAAATATAATTTAGGAAATCCAGTAATAAAAACTATAGAAAGAATTTCAAAACCTGGAAGAAGAATTTTTTCAAGTGCTGAAAGTTTGCCAAAAATAAACAATGGTCTTGGAATTGCAATAGTATCTACATCAAAAGGTGTAATGACAGATATAGATGCAAGAAAACAAAAAATAGGTGGCGAAATTATCTGTAAGGTATTTTAATGTCTAAAATAGGAAAAATAAATATATCAATACCAGAAAAAGTAAAAATTGCTGTTAATGGCAATATAGTTAATGTTGAAGGTCCACTTGGAAAAAAATCTTTAAAAGTAGATTTAGAGAATTTTGATTTAAATATTAAAGAAGGAAAAGAAGTTTCAATTAAACCAAAAAAAGTAAATGATGATAGTAAGAGATTATGGGGTATGAATAGAAGTTTATTAAATAATGCAATAATAGGAACAAGTACTGGTTATACTAAAACTTTGGAACTTGTTGGTGTAGGTTATAGAGCGGCAATAAAAGATAAACAACTAAATCTACAATTGGGATTTAGTCATGATATTAATTTTAATATTCCGGAAAATATTAAAATTCTTGTAGAAAAACAAACTATAATTAAAATTAGCGGAATAGATAAGCAGTTAGTTGGAATGATTTCATCAAAAATAAAATCATTTAGACCTCCTGAACCATATAAAGGGAAGGGTATAAGAGAAAAAGACCAATATATTCTAAGAAAAGAAGGAAAGAAAAAATAATGAGACTATCTAGATCAGAAAGAAAAAAGTTTAGAGTAAAAAATAAAATTAAAAAAGTTGCTAAAATTGATAGGTTTAGATTGTGTGTTTCTAGATCAACAAGAAACTTTAGTGCTCAGATTATAGATGATCAAAAACAACTTACATTAGTATCCGCATCTTCATTTGAAAAAGATATCAAATCTCAAAATAAAAATAAATCAGATCTATCTACATTGGTGGCAGAAAAATTAGCAAGAAAAGCTAAAGAAAAAAATATTAATAAAATTTATTTTGATAGAGGTATATATAAATATCATGGAAGAGTAAAAATTTTTGCGGAAACACTTAGAAAAAATGGATTGGATTTTTAAAAATGGAAAAAAATAGCGAATTTGTAGAAAAATTAGTTCACATTAACAGAATTACAAAAGTAGTAAAAGGAGGTAGAAGATTTGGTTTTTCTGCTTTAGTAGTTGTAGGAAACCAAAATGGAAAAATAGGAATAGCTCATGCAAAAGCTAAACAAGTTCCTGATGCAATTAAAAAAGCTAATGAATTAGCAAAAAGAAATTTAGTTCAGATACCTCTTAGAGAAAGCAGAACTATACATCATGACATATACGGAAAAGATGGTGCTGGAAAAATTAAGTTAAGATCTGCACCTAAAGGTACAGGAATAATAGCTGGAGGACCTATTAGAGCTGTTTGTGAAGTTTTAGGTATTAAAGATATTGTTGCCAAATCGTTAGGTACAGCAAATCCTCATAATGTAATAAGAGCTTGCATGAAGGCTTTAAAAAATCAAAATTCTCCAAAAAATATTTCTAATTTAAGAAATAAAAAAATATCAGATATAATTCAAAAAAGAGGATAATGACTTATTTAAACAATACATCAAAAGTTAAAACTAATAAAATTAGAGTTGGAAGAGGGATAGGTTCAGGCAAAGGCAAAACTTCTGGAAGAGGTATTAAAGGTCAAAAATCTAGATCTGGAGTTGCAATTAAAAGTTTTGAGGGTGGACAAATGCCTTTATATAGAAGACTTCCCAAAAGAGGCTTTAACAGCATAAAAAAAATAAAAATAGCAAAAATCAATCTTAAAAATATCCAAAAAATAATTGAAAATAAAAAAATAAATTCTGAAACAATAATAAATTTAAACTTTTTAAAAAAAGAAAAAATAATTCATAAAAAATATAAACAATATAAAATATTAGGAAGTGGTGAAATAAAAGATAAATTTAATTTCGAGGCGGATTTCATTTCAAAATCTGCAAAAGCAAAATTAGAAAAATCAGGAAGCAAGGTTACTCTTAAAAAAGCAAATTAATGAGCGAGTCATCTCAAAATACAGATTTAAGAAATAGAATATTTTTTACAATCTTTATTCTTGCTATATATAGGTTGGGAACTTTTGTACCTTTGCCTGGAATTGATCCAGAACAATTGCAAATCATGATGGAAGGTAATCAAAAAGGATTACTAGGAATGTTTAATGTTTTTGCTGGAGGAGCTATTAGCAGAATGGCCATTTTTGCATTAGGCATAATGCCTTATATTTCTTCATCTATAATAGTACAGTTATTAACTGGTGTATCAGATTATTTTAAAAATTTAAAAGCACAAGGAGAAATTGGTAGACAAAAAATTACTCAAATTACACGCTACGGAACAGTTTTATTGGCTACCGTTCAAGGTTATGGCTTGTCTGTTGGTTTAGAATCTTCTGCTAATTTAGTTATTAATCCAGGATTATTTTTTAAAATTTCAACAGTAACAACTATTGTAGCTGGTACTATTTTTTTAATGTGGTTAGGTGAGCAAATAACACAGAGAGGAATTGGAAATGGTATATCATTAATAATATTTTCAGGAATTGTTGCAGAAATTCCAAGAGCTTTAGTAACAACTTTTGAACTAGGAAGAACAGGAGCAATATCTACAGTAATGATTATTGGCATATTTGTTTTATTGGTTGCAACTATTATGTTTATAGTTTTTATGGAAAGAGCTCTTAGAAAGATACTTATTAATTATCCAAAAAGACAAATGGGAAATAAAATGTATGGTGGAGAGTCATCTCATTTACCTCTAAAAATTAATTCTGCTGGTGTTATACCTGCAATTTTTGCATCAGCATTGTTACTTCTTCCAGTTACTTTTTCAAATTTTAATATTTCTGAAAACGAAACATTTTTAAATATAACATCATATTTTTCTCAAGGTCAGCCTCTTTACATGTTACTATATGCAAGTGGTATAATTTTTTTTACATTTTTTTATACATCTATTACGTTTAATCCATATGAAACTGCTGAAAATTTAAGAAAATATGGAGGATTTATTCCCGGTATTAGACCTGGAGAAAGTACTGCAATTTATATAGATAACATTCTTACAAAACTTACGA